>CAYING010000037.1:8497-18035 GCA_964364715.1 uncultured Planctomycetales bacterium | reverse complement strand
TGTTCATTTACCTGACGTCCAGCGTGATAATCCTCTTCAAACGCTATTTTAAAGGCTCTTGTTCCTTTTCGATCACGATCGGTTTTCCGGAAGTGACGGGCGGATCAGGAAGAGGGAGCAAAGAATTCATGCTCACAGCCGCGGGGGCAGGCTGAGCCTTGACCGGCTGCGCAGAAAAAACAAGGACCGCCCCCACAACAGCGCCAAAGACAGCGGTTAATGAAAAATAATTCTTTAAAAAACATTTTAAATTCATAAATTCAGTTTGATCTCCTCACCCTCATAGCTGACGATGACACTGTCGGCAAAGATCTGTTTAATACTGACGTCATTCACTTTATCCCCGGTCCGTAAAAAATACGTCATCCCGCTCTGGGTATTTTCAATGAGCGCGGAAGCGGATTCAGCCGAATCCAACCAGGAGATCCCGACCAATTTCAGGTCCTTGGTCCGCTCGACAACTCGGCGGGTCTCTTTCGGAGTGAGGACAACTTTTTCCTCCTCTTCCTTTTTCTCAAACGGCTGAAAAATATTGCGGCGTTGCACGATCGCCAGATACTCTTCGATCCGGGCCGGCTGCGGAATGATATTCTCGGCAAGATTAACGGCCTGCCGCGGTATGGAAAAATCTAAATTTCGACTGGAAGATTTCAATCCCTTACTGAGGTCCATCACGAAGAGAACAAAGACCAGAAGGACGGCCAGGATGATCGCCTGATTGAATTCTTTTAAACCAAAAGCGAGTGCCGGCTGAGAGCCGTCTTTTTTGAAAAATGAAAGGAAGGAGCTGAATGCCGGAGGAACAGGAAAACTGAATCCTGTTCCTTTAACGGAATTGGCGACCGCCTGAGCGGCTGTATCCGCTGAAGCGCCCGAAGCCGCTCCCTTGGATTGGGCATCGGCATTCTCGATGATCTTTAAAAGCTTTTGTTCTGCGGTTTCTTTGGCCATGGGGCGCAATAAATTAAAAGGTGTACTTGTTTTCTCTATCAATAATTGGGATCATTTAAGGAAAATTGGGATGTTTTAAAATCGTGATCCTAATCCGGTTTACAAATGCGGCTTCTCATCAGAATGAGCTGGTTTCACCTCCTTGGGAACTGCCAGACCGGCGGCTTGAGCGAATTGCTGCTCTTTGGCGATCACATCGCGCACAAGTTCTCTCTCTACCGCCTGTTTGTTCTGCATGATCAATTCCTTCAGGACCTGATGGCACAACATGGTGATCCGGCGCGGATAACCTTTCGTATGGCTGTAAATTTCTGAAATGGCCTCATCCAGAAAAAGTTCCATACCGCTGTTGTATCCGGCCTGCTTGATCCGGTAATTGATCAACTCTTTTGTTTCGTGAACATCGAGAGGGTTCAACGTATATTTAAAGCTGATGCGGTCGAGAAAATTCGGCATCTGCATAATTTTAGGATACAGTTCCACCTGGCCCAAGAGGACCAACTGCAGCAATTTGAATTCGTTCGTTTCAAAATTCAATAAAATACGAAGAGTTTCCAAGGTCGACAGATTTAATTTCTGCGCTTCATCAACGATAAGAATGACGGTCTGTTTTGCAGTGATGCATTTTTCAATGAGGAATTTTTCGATCGCATCGCGCAGATCGAGAATGTCCTGTTTGCTCGGATCGTCTATTCCCTGCGGAAATTCCACGTTAAAATTGCGCAAAAGTGAGGTTAAAAATTGACGTTCATCGACGAAGGCGGGATTAAGAATGATATGAAAGATCATATTCCCGCGTTTACGCAGTTCCTGGACCAGCTTGCGGGAGAGAGAAGTTTTACCGGTGCCGATATCGCCGAAGACCACGGTCAATCCGCGCTTCAAACGGATCTCGATCAGGACATTGGTCAACGCCATATCGTGCTCTTTGGTGAGATAGAAAAAATCAGGATCAGGGCTTGTTGAGAAGGGTTCTTTATTAAATCCTAGTAGAGTATGATAGGACATAGTTAAGATTTATTAATATATAATAAAAAAATAATAATAAAATTTTGAAAACGATATAGAAATCAGGTATCAAATCAAGTAATTAGATTAATTTTATCATAAGCACTATGCATATCAACAACTTATTTAATTTTTTTTGAGGCTTTGGGCAGGAAAAACTCGACGAGGCCGCAGAGGAAGCCGAAAGTTCTGGCGTACGCGCGTAAAGTGGTGACCGAACTCCAGAAAGGAACGAACGAAATATCTTCCGTGACCCGAAACGCGTAAAAAAATTCAATAAAAAACAGCATGCAAAAAGCGGCATATCCCGCGAAAGTCAGCCAGATGAAATGTCCCCAAAATCCGATCAAAAACATTACGCTGATAATAGATAATGGAACTTCCACCATATCTTTCCAGAACGTATAGTCATCCCCTTGCGCCATACCAGGATGATCTTTATACATTTTCGCGCGCCAAAACCCGTGCCGGAATTGACTTTTTAAATACCTCCAAACCTGTTCCGGATAATGATGGTCAACGATGGCCTCCGGCTCAAAATAAATCTTGTACCCGGCCTTTAAAATCTTATAACTCAAGTCATTGTCTTCTCCGCTGGCATAACGGTACCCGGCATCGAATCCGCCCAGATCGACGAGGATATTTCTCCTGGCGCAAAAATTATAGCTGCCGAATGATTTAGGGAATTTCGGCAGCAAACGATGGTGGCGGAAACTGATCTCGCGGTGGATACTCACAGCCAAGCTGCTTTCAACGTTAACGATCCCGTAACTCCCTGCGACAACAGCTATTTTGGCCTCGGCAAAATTCTTGACCAATTGGCTGATCCAATTAGGCCGGGGCAGGCAATCCGCATCGGTAAAAGCGGTCAACTCTCCCCCGCTCTCCCTGATCCCTTTATTCCTGGCCGCCGCCGGACCGGCATTTTCCTGAAAAAAATATTTTACCGGCTGAAAAGACTTCGCAATCTGCGGTGTCCGGTCGGTTGAACCGTCATCCACCACGATCACTTCCAGGACATTCGAATAATCCTGCTGTAAAACCGCCTGAAGACAGGCGGCCATCGTCTTGTCAGCGTTATAAACCGGGATGATGATCGAAACGGAGGGGTTGGACATGATTATTTTTCGCGCGCAATCGTGTATAAAAGCATTCCTAAATACTCCGCAATTTTTCCTTCAAAAGAAAAAGCGAAAGGCAATGTATTGACCCCGCCTTTCGCAGTAACTTTCAGGCCGTTCCGCTCCTGAAGACGGATCAGCTGCGGCAGGACAAAAGGTTTTTCCTCAATGCCGGGCATAAAAAACGGCCGGATGATCTCCCAAGGTGAAAAACGGTTCGGGACAAAGGTAATGATCCGTCCCCCCTCGGCCAAAACCGATATGAGATTCCGCATGATCCTATCCTGTTCTTCCGTCGAGAAATGCTCAAAAAGACCGTCCGTGAAGATCACCTCGAACTTCGCGTTCAGTTTTTGAGGAAGATCTCCCTTTAAAAAATCGGTCTGGACCGTTTTGACCTTGCCTTGGGTCAATTGTTCGGTCATGGCAAGCGCCGCGGCTGAATAATCTACCGCGGTCGTCATCATTCCCTGCCGCGCGAAATGATCCGCAAAAAAACCGCTGCCGCAACCCGCGTCCAAGGCATTCTTCCCCGGCTGAAGATAGGGAGCAAGGACTTTCAGAATACGGCGTTTGGACCAGCTGATGTTCTGAAATTTCTGCGAAGCCCCGCGGCCCCAGAAATTTTCCCAATCCTGCGATCGAGGCATCGAAATCTTATCCATTACCGTGAGATTCTTTGGAAGGTTTGGGAGATTTTCCCTGAAGTTTATGGATCTCCAGTTCCAACAGCGCGATCTTTTGCGCCATGACGCGGTTGCGGTTGTCCTGCTGACAGAGAAAAATGGTCATGACCAATCCCAAAAAGACAGAGACGCTTAAAATGCCGAAAAAAATGAAATTACTGGTCAGTTCAAAACCGCACCAGCTGGAAATCGTGTACAAAGCCTGGTCAAAAACAACGGCGATGATCGCGATCAGACACGCCGTGAGCCACCCGACCGCATATTTGAAGGTTAGCTTTTCCCGACGGACAAGCTCGATCACGAGCAGGAACAGGAACAGCGCGAGAAGAAACGCCAAAAATTTAGTTGTCAGCATACTCAGCAACCTTTTTACGTTTGAGCATATCCAACAGAATCGCGACCGTGACCTTGACCATATAATACAAGGTTTTCATGTATCGAATGGAACTCACCCCGACCGTCCGTTTACGCATCTGAACCGGGACCTCTTTGACCCGCAATCCCGCCCGCTGCGCCACAATGATCGCCTCCGGCTCGGGAAAATCATACGGATAACTTTCGGCGAATACTTTTATGGCCCTTGTGTTGTAAGCCCGGAAGCCTGAGGTCGGATCCGTAACACTGTATCCAGTCAAAAAACTGATCAAACGGGCAAAAAAATTAATGCCGATCCTTCTGACGAACGAGGAACGGTACCCCAAAAACGGCCCGATGAACCGGCTGCCGATCGTCATATCCGCCTGGCCTTGAAAAAGCGGCGCCAAAAGTTCTTTCAAATACGCTGTATCGTGCTGGCCGTCGCCGTCCATCTGAACCACACAGGGATATCCCTCGTCAAGCGCATAGCGAAAACCCGTCTGCACAGCCCCGCCGATCCCCAGATTGAACGGAAGCGACGTCACAAAGGCGGCGGTCCGGCGGGCTTCCCGGGCGGTCGTATCGATTGATCCGTCATCAACGACAAGAATATCGACGGAGATCGACGACGAAAGGATTTCCTGAACGGTCCGGCCGACATTTCCGGCTTCATTATACGCCGGAACAATTATCAAAACTTTTTTGGAATCCATTACTTGACGATTCCGCCTTCTTGAAGACGCTCGCGCAGACTGTGCCCGATCTTGATGCTTTTGGTCTTGACGATCATCCCTCCCATCAAGGTTTTATCAATGGCGTAAGAGAACCGGACATTAGGTCCGAATTTTTTATTGGCCAACTTTTGTAGTTCTTCTTTATGGGATCGTGCCGGATTTCCGTAACTCGTGACCCAGATCTCGGAGGGATGATCATCCATCGGGGAATACATTTGAAATTCTTTCAGCGTGCTTTCAATAAGCTTGCGCTCGAGGACAGCGCGAAGGATAAAAATGACGACCGTGACCAAAACAAATTGAGAGAGAAAGAATAAAACGACGATTCCCGGGAGAGTCATGGTCATTCCTTTTCCTGGATAATTATCTTCCTTAAAAGCATAACATTTTTCAGAATGAACGGAAGAATAAATTTATTTCTTTGCTTCCGGCCGTTTTTTGAACAGATACTGGGCGGCAAAATTGATCAATTGATCGTCCTGGTCGGAAGCAACGCGCTCATCAGGTTCGACTCCATCAAAACTGAACGGCGTTCCATCGGGATGATACCCGCGCCCGGTGACCAGCAAAAGCATGGATTTATCTTCCAGGTCGAACATACTTTTCAGAAAAACTTTGCCGGCGGTATTTCGGCCCATGATGACCGCGCGTTTCCGCCGCTGCAGGATCCCGGAGAACAACTCCGAAGAACTTCCGCTTTTTTCGTCGACCAGAATGACCATTTCACCGGCGTAGCGATATTTTTTAGGGATCTTCGGAATGTCTAAACTCGATTTGGGAAGGCCGCGCTTTTGAAAATAAGCGAACTCCTCCCCCGCGGGGAGAAAGAACGACGATATCTCGCGGGCGGCGAGCGGAGGTCCGCCGGGATTTCCTCTCAGGTCCAGGATCAGGCTGCTGTCTTTGTCCTGATTCATAATATACACCAGATAATTGAGCATATCTTCAGACGTTTTTTGGTTGAACCGCTCCATCTGCAGACAATAAATATGCGGAACCGCAAGCGGCACAAGAAAAACGGTCTGTTTAAAATATTCCTGGCTGATGACCTCGATCAGCATCTTTTTATTCGCCCGCTTATCCAGGAAAACAAGCTTAACTTTCGCTCCTTCCAAAGGCACAAGTTTTTCCTTGATCTCTTCCGCCGTGAGTTTCTTGACGCTGACGTTATCGATCTGCAAAATGACGTCCTGGGAACGCATTCCCTTCTGATAAGGGTCGGCCCGCGGTTCAAGTTTAGTGACTAAAAATCCCTCTTGGGTTAATTCACCCTCAATCCCTAAGTCGATCCGCTTCCCCAGAACGGTTTGCTGATATTCTTTAGCCGGCTTAGGAGGGTACAAAGCGGAAAAAATATCTTCCGAAGTTTTTAAGGCGTCGACAAGATAGGCGGCGCTGCGCCATTTGATGTAATTGCCGGGCTTCCCGATGCTTTTTAATTTCGGATAGATCTTTTTATCAAATCGCCCCAAAAACCTCTCGAACGAAGACCGCGGGACAGGACGATAATAATTTTTATCCATGGCCTCATATATTTTTTCGAAATATTTAACGCAATATTGATACTCCGCGTTCTTTTCGGAAAAAAGTACAGCGGAAATTTCCTCGATCCTGATTTCCACCGGTGTTTTTTCAGCCGATTCCGACGAGACAGTGAGCGCGCTCAGCAAACAGACAAAAAAGATTTTACAAAAAAAATTATTGTGATCCAAAACCTTGAACATAGGCGTGATTATACCACGGATGTTTAAAAAAAATCCCACCGCAATGAATATCTGCAATGGGATTTTTAAATTCAGAAAAGTTATTTACTGGCGTCGGTTTTGACGTCGATGATCTCGGTTCGGCTGATAAGGCCGTCGCGATTCTTGTCATATTCCTTCAGAAGATTCGAATCAACGGTGTAGCCGCCCTTAGTATCCACAACCTGGATAACATCTCTCAAGAAAATCTTGACCTCTGCCGTTTGGAGGATCCCGTCACGATTCGTATCGTACTTTTTTTCGGAGGCGGTGGTCGCCGGCTGGGCCTGCCGCATCCACATCGGGCGGGTATCGACCGCCGGTTTCGCCGGTGAGGCAGGGGTTGCCGGTTTGGCTGCAGCTCCGCCGCTTCGGCGTTTTATACGGTCATAATTTACTAATCCGGCAAAGGATACACTGACTAAAGCCAAAACGAGAGCGAAAGACAACGGGAGAAGCAACATATATTTTCTCATGACATCCCCCTCCTGAGAGATAAGTTTATAAAATTTTTGTAAGCAATTTTTATTATACTGCGCGGAAGTACTGTGTCAAATGATTATTCCGCTAAATTTACTGTAACATCTTTATTTTGAATAAAATCCGTCAATTTTTCCATCTCCGCGCGGCCCCAATCCCTTTCAGCCGCCGCAATGCCGAACCGGCCGCCCAAATCTCTCTTAAAACGGTCAACCGCAACCGGCAGATTGGCAACAAAATCCAGATGCGGCCTTCCCCTTCGGTATTCCGGGATATCTTTTGGGAATCTTAAATATTTCTCGATCAATTTCAGGTCAAAATCATGCAAAATCGTTCCGTGATGAAGAATAAATTTCCGTCCGCGCTTTTGGGCATTGCCGGAAAACTTTTTATCATCTTGTTGTACAACGAGATCGGAGATCGGTTTGAACCGCACTTTAAAGCCTTGCGCGCTCAGCGCCTCCATAACATACGATAAAATAAACTGATAGGATTTTTTCAGATCATGCAGCGGCGAATGATGATCTTTGGATAAGATAAAGGAAAAATTGAGGCATCCCGGCCCCTGCACGACCGTGCCGCCACCCGATGAACGACGAAGAACAGGAATTTTATCCCGGGTTACAGCATCCGTTTGAACGTCGTTCTTCCATTGCCCGATCCGCCCCAGGACGACGGCCGTATCGCTGGATTCCCAAAAACGCAGGACCTCCCCCCCTTGCCCTTCCTCGGCAAGAGCCAAGAGCACATCGTCAAAAAGGATATTCTCCTTCGTGGTCGGGAATGAAATATCTTGAAGCTTCATCGGCTATTAATGTATGGTCGATGAGACCGGTTTAAGCGAAGCAATGCTGCCGTTTTTTCCCGCAGACAAAAAATAATTTGTGTTCAGATCTCTGGCGGCCTTGACCTCATCGGGACGAGAAATCGGAGTGGTCACCGGCATTGAATGAAACGACTCGGGATTCTCTTGAGCCAGCTGGGCGGCTTCGATCATCAACTCCGCGAATTTATCCATGGCCGGTTTGGATTCGGTCTCGGTGGGCTCGATCATGATCGCTTCTTTGACGGTCAGCGGGAAATATACCGTCGGAGGATGAACGCCTTTATCGATCAGGAATTTGGCGATGTCGAGGGCGTGGACACCTTTTTCCGCCTGCCAATTCGCCGAAAAGACAGCCTCGTGCATACAGGTGCGGTCAAAACACAGCTGATAATACTTTTTTAATTTATGCAGTAAATAATTCGCGTTTAAAACAGCATGATCGCTCGTTTGTTTCAACCCTTCTTTCCCGAGCATCAAAATATAGGCATAGGCTCTTAAAAGCAGCGCAAAATTTCCGTAGAACGATGAAACATACCCGATCGAATCCGGATAATCGTAATTCAAGGTGAACTTTCCGCTCTTGTCCTTCACAACCCGCGAAATCGGCAGGAATTTCTCCAGCTTTTCCTTGACCCCGACCGGACCGGCGCCGGGACCGCCGCCGCCGTGCGGTGTCGTAAACGTTTTGTGCGTATTGATATGCATCACATCAAACCCGATATCGCCGGGACGGCATCGTCCCAAAACAGCGTTCAGATTCGCACCGTCATAGTACATAATCCCGTCGACAGCATGGACCATTTGCGCGATCTCACTGATCTCGGAGTCGAAAATCCCCAGCGTGCTGGGGCAAGTGATCATCAGCCCAGCCGCTTCGCCGGTCAATTTTTCCTTTAATTTCTTCATATCCATCCCGCCGCGGGCGTTTGAAGGGATCGAGATAGTTTCATATCCGGCGATCGCAGCACTCGCCGGATTTGTTCCGTGCGCGGAATCAGGGATCACGATATATTTTTTCTTATTGCCTTTGGCGCGGTGATACGCCGCGATCATCATAACGCCGGTCAATTCTCCGTGAGCACCCGCCAACGGCTGCATGGTGAACGCGTCCATTCCGGTCATCCCGCAGAAAAGCTGTTCCATATCATACAAAACCTGCAGAGCGCCCTGGGTCAATTCCGCGCCGCGCGGGAGCTGCGGGAGTAACGGGTGAAGGTTGGCGAACCCTGAGACCCGGGCCAATTGTTCGGTGAATTTCGGGTTATACTTCATCGTGCAGGAGCCCAACGGATAAAAATTCGTATCAACGGAAAAATTCTTCTGCGAAAGATTGGTAAAATGACGCACCGCGTCCAACTCGCTGATCTCGGGCAATTGCGGGGCTTTTGCGCGGCGGTATTTCGACGGAACTTCCGCTTTGACGGAGACATCCGATTTGGGAACACGAAAACCCCGCCGGCCTTTCACGCTTTTTTCAAAAATTAATTCCATCCCAATTTTCCTTTATTAATCCCATTTATCATAGATGAAATTGGGATAAGTACTTGTTACATCTAATATTTTTAGGGAAAACAAGTACATCCCAATTTTCCTTTATTAATCCCATTTATCATAGATGAAATTGGGATAAGTA
>CAYING010000037.1:2707-8397 GCA_964364715.1 uncultured Planctomycetales bacterium | reverse complement strand
CTTGCCTACCGGCAGGCAGGCTTGTTACATCTAATATTTTTAAGGAAAACAAGTACATAAAACCTCTTTTAACGCCTGCGCGTAATTCAGAATCTCTTCCTTGGTGCGCTTTTCGGTCACCGCAACCGTCATATAATTCTCCATCCCCGGATAATAGCGCCCCACCGGGAATCCGGCAGCGAAACCTTTTGCCACCATCGCCTCGACGACCTCGGAGGCATCCTTCGGCAGACACACCGTAAATTCATTGAACGTCGGGGAACTGCGTTTGACCTCAACGCCCTTGATCTTTTCCAATTGCTGTTTGGCGAATTCGGCTTTATCCAGATTGAGCTGGGCCAATTCGATCAAACCCTGCCGTCCCAACAGCGTCATAAAAATCAACGACTGCACCGCGCAGAGCGAAACGTTGGTACAAATATTCGACGTGGCTTTTTCCCGCCGGATATGCTGTTCGCGGGCCTGGAGGGTGTTGACAAAACAGCGGCGGCCTTTTTGATCGACAGTCTCTCCGACGATACGGCCGGGCATTTTGCGGATAAAATCTTTCTTTGTCGTCATAAATCCCAAATACGGCCCGCCGAAATTAAGCGGCAGCCCTAAACTTTGTCCTTCACCGGTCACGATATCAAATCCCATTTCGCCGGGGGTTTTCAATATCCCTAAGGAAATCGGATAAACACTGGCGATCGCTAAAATCCCTTTTTCATGCGCCCTGGCGACAATGTCGCTGTGGTCATCGATCGCGCCGAAAAAGTTCGGGTTCTGCAAAATGACCGCCGCGGTCTCTTCATCCAATAATTTAGTGATCTCTGCCCGGCTGCTTTGGCCGTGCACGACCGGGGTTTCGGCAAATTCAATATGCAAATTACTTGTGTATGTTTTTAAAATTTTACGATAGATCGGGCTCACGCCGCCGTCCATAATAACTTTATGCCGCCCCGTGATCCGGATCGCCATCAAGACCGCCTCATACAACGCAGTTCC
This sequence comes from uncultured Planctomycetales bacterium, assembly GCA_964364715.1. Taxonomy (GTDB): domain Bacteria; phylum Omnitrophota; class Gorgyraeia; order Zapsychrales; family GWA2-47-8; genus CAYING01. Next base: position 7,410 of record CAYING010000037.1, on the reverse strand, counting down.
GCCGTCGTAAAGCGAGGCGTTGGCAACTTCCATTTCGGTCAGAGTACAGATCGAACTTTGATATTCATACAGGGCTTGAAGTGTCCCTTGCGCGCATTCGGGCTGGTAAGGCGTATAGGCTGTATAAAATTCTCCGCGGGAGATCAACGCGTCTACCGCCGAAGGGATATAGTGGTCATAATATCCCCCGCCGATAAACAAGGTCAGGCCTGAAGCGTTTTTTTTGGCGAGCTGAGTGACAAAGTCAACGACTTCGAATTCAGACTTCCCTTCCGGCAGATCGAACGATTTCGGCCGCTGGATCGGAGGGATATCGGCAAAAAGATCATCGATCGTTTTCACGCCGATGGTCTTAAGCATATCCTCAATGTCTTGGGGGGTATTGGCGATGTAGGGGTTCACGTACGGTTCTCGCTTCCAAAACTACTCTTTATCCTTGTCCTTGTCTTTATCGTCTAATCCTTCCAGAAAATTCTCATACTCATCGGCCGACATAAGGTTCGCCTGTTCGTCCAGGTCCGAAACCGCGATCTTCGCGATCCAGCCTTTGCGGTAGCAGGATTTATTGATCAATTCCGGCTTGGATTCCAGTTCCGGGTTGACCTCGGCGACCTTGCCGGATAACGGAGCATAAATATCGCTGGCGGCCTTGACCGACTCGATCGAAACGAACTGCTCGAACTGATCCACTTCCGTGCCCACGCCGGGAAGTTCGACAAAGGTGATGTCACCCAAAGCGGATTGCGCGTAATCGGTGATACCCATCGTGGCGACCCCGTCCTCGACGACGATCCATTCGTGCTCCTTGGTGTACAAATAATGTTCTTCGATGTCCATGATCAACTCCTAAATTTAAAAGTCAAAAATCAAAAGTCAAAACTATGGTGCCGCTTCGCGGCTCTGCACTTTTACCTTTTGCCTTTTTACTTTTCACTTAATTTTTAAGCGTCCCGTTCTCATAAAAGGGCCTGGCCGTGATTTCCGCCGGGATTGTATCCTTTTGATCTCCCACTAAAATCTTTTTTCCGACTTGAGCGTATTCGCCGGCTACAAACCCCAGGCCGATCCCGCGCGTCAAGGCCGGTGAAAATGTGCCGCTGGTCACGATCCCGATCTCCTGACTGTCCGTCGAGAATATCTTCTGCTCGGCACGCGGCGAGCGGCGGTTCTCCGCCCGGAACGCGACCAACTTTCGGGGAATGCCGCGCTTTTCCTGCTCCACTAAAATTTCCTTACCGATAAAATCTTTTTTGAAATCCACAAATTTCTTAAGCCCTGCTTCAAGCGGCGCGATATTTTCCAAAAGCTCATGGCCGTACAGGCTGTAGCCCATTTCCAATCTCAAGACGTCGCGCGCTCCCAATCCGGCCGGTTTCACTCTTTTGTCTTTAAAAATCTCGCGCCATAATTCAGAAATTTTATTCCACGGGAAATAAATTTCATAACCCAACTCCCCGGTGTATCCCGTACGGCTGACGATGACCTTTTCGCCCAAAACATCAAATTCATCAAATGTGTAATATTCCAACCGCTCGATCCCTTTGATCAGAGGTTTTAAAACGTCACGCGACAACGGCCCCTGTACGTCGAGCTTTCCAATCTGAGAAGAGATATCTTTAAATTTACCCGGAGCAGTAATGTGCTTCATAAAATGCGCGGCGTCTTTGGCGGTCGTGGCTCCGTTAACCACGATGAACCACTTGTCTTCCTTTATCCGAAAAACGATCAGGTCATCGATCACGCCGCCCTGCTCGTTCAGGCACGCGCCGTAGCGGCAGGTCTTAACCGGCATATCTTTGACCGCCTGGGTGACGATCCGGTCCAGGCCGCTTTTTTGAGCATCGCCTTCGACGAGAAATTCGCCCATATGCGACGTATCAAAGACCGCCACTTTCCGACGGGTCGATTCGTATTCGGCCAGGATCCCCGCGTCCGCGTACTGCAGAGGCATTTCCCAGCCTCCAAAAGGCACCATCTTAGCCTTCAGGGAAACATGGATGTCAAACAGCGGAGTTCGTTTAAGTGTTTCGTGCACAATCATTTTTTTCTCGGTTGAAGACAGCCCTATATTATAAAAATCTTTTTTCTTTGTAAAGACAATTCAAGGGAATGTTCGATCATTCTTTCAGACTGCCGATGTAATCCTTAAAGATCCGGTAATAATTGTCATCATCCGGCGGACCGGTCCGGTACACAATGAAAAAATATTGTCCTGAGATAATATCCAGAGTTTTCTCAAAATTGAACAAGACCACACTGCCTTCAGGGCTCGTGGACATCTTTTCCCCGCTGACCGGCCTTGATTGAAAATCTTTGCTCTGCGGAACCCACATATCCTGACGCTCATCGACCCGGTAAATGTATGCCTTTAACTCATCCTTTGGGTCGCCGACCTTATAAATACGAAAGGCGACTTTTTTCAAGTCCATGGGATTTTTGATCTCCCCTTCATAGCCGCGGAACACATAGGTCCGATGCTTGGTCCCGATATTCCGGATACCCTTCTCTTCCATGAACAAATATTCTTTAGACGGCAGGTTCTTTAAAATATCATTCCTCAGCTTCTTCCCGTCCAGGATCAAGGCCTTCCCTTTTTCAATAACCTCCGGCGAGAAATGGCCCAAGATCAGATAGCGGTAGCTTAAGATCTCTTCTTCATGCGGCCAGATCCGGCTGGAAGCCATGGTCCGATACGAAGCAACCACATAGTCCTTTAAATTCCCTTTGCGCCGAAGCTCGTTCAGATAAACATCCCGGTCGAAATCCAGATAAAAACTGGTCGCGGCATTATAGATCGAATCCCCGCCGATCGGCGCCAGCAGAATATATCCGTCCTCGACTTGCGGCAGATGCTGGATGGTCACCAGCGCGATATTCCTTTCCTTAAGCAGCCCCGGGTCCAGCTGTTCCGTTATAAAATATGTGTGCGGATTCCACTCAGCGTACGTAAAGAGATATTTCTCTAGGTTCAATCCCCGAAGCTTATCCGAAATATACGTCGTCACCATCCGCGTCGGATAAATATCGGTAAAGAACATATAGGCGTTATAGCCGATGTGTCCGGCAAGAATCAAACACACAGCCGGCTGAAAAAGGCGCCTTAAATTTTTCCCCAACTTTTCCCAATCCTCTTTAATAAATACATACAGCGCATAGCTGACCAAAAGGATTATTCCCGGGAACCAGGAAAAATAATTGGCGCCGTACTGCGCGACCTGCCGGACCTCGGCGAGGATCGGCGACAACCAGCCCAGAAAAATAATCAGCAGCGCAGGTACAATCTTTTGTTTAGACTTGAAACGCTTACAAATCAGATAAACATTCGACGCCAAAAACATCGGAAAAAGGACCGGCATCATCAAAAAGGCATACTTAAAGATCCATTCCCATCCCCCGCGGGTCGTCAACGTATGCGCCGGGAACCACTGCTGAAGGATGCGCTGATTATAAAAAAAATGGTTGTACTGCCCGCTAATCCGCACATATTCCATGAATTCCTTAACGTTGGCCGCCACATTCGGGGCGTTGATATACAAAAATACTAAAATAAAACCCAACAGCGCCGGGCCGGCGCCGCGAACGATCTCAGGCAAAGATTTTTTTCGGATGTGAAACAAAACAGCCGCGCCGTAGTAAGGAATATAGAGCGTCGAAACCGATGAGGCGAACAAGGCCAAACACATAAAAAGGCCGGAACAGAAATAATAGAACAGCGCTTTTTTAGGTTGAGCGGCCTGGAACAAGGACGCGACCGCCAGCAAAAAGAAGAACAATCCTAAGGGCTGATGCTTGGCGAAGAGAATATACATATACGGCCAGAACGACGTCACAAAAATCCCGTATCCGACAAGCGCCGCTCTCTCGTCCCAATATTCTTTCAGGATACAAAAAATGAGCAAAGCCGACAACAGCGTCGCCCAAATACAGATGAATACGAACGGCCGAAGCGTTTCAAAATCATTCATCAAATACTGCATCACAAACCCGGCAAGGATGAAGATCTCTTTGCCATGGAGCCAGCGGACGCGTTCCTGGTCAAACCCTGCGTGCATCTGCGAAAGGTAAGTGTGCGTGGGAATCTTTCGGGCAGCGTCAAAAAAATAGACTTCCGTGTCAGACGGCCATTGATTCATCCGCCAAGTGGCGGCCATAAAAACGGAACCAAGGACAAAAGAAGACAGAACAACCCAGACGGTGAGATTAGATAATTTTTTATTCATCCCAATTTTCCTTAAATTTATCCCACTATTATTTAAATGAAATTGGGATAAGCACTTGTTTCATCTAGACCATTTCAGAGAAAATAAGTACATAAATATCCTGCATTATACACGAAGCCTTTTAGGTTGGGAAATTTTTAAAAAATTTAGCTAAATACGGCAGAAAAATCTTGGTTTGGCTATCTTCCTCTCGGAAGCGAGGCGATGTTCAAACGTCGGCAATGTTCCTCTCTCGAAGGGTTCGGTGTGGGGGCCGTTTGCGCGGTAAAATATTCTTCTCTTGCGTCCGGAATAATGTTATATTGACTCACCTTTTCAAGAAAATATGCGCCCGTTCATGATTTTATACGCGCCCATCCGTGACTTACCTTAAAGCAGTGGAGGAAGTCAGGATAGGTGCGCATATTCATCAATACAATATTAAGGAAATACGCGCCCATCCGTGACTTACCTTAAAGCAGTGGAGGAAGTCAGGATAGGTGC
>CAYING010000037.1:0-2607 GCA_964364715.1 uncultured Planctomycetales bacterium | reverse complement strand
GCATATTCATCAATACAATATTAAGGAAATACGCGCCCATAGCTCAATGGATAGAGCATTTGGCTTCGGACCAAAGGGTTGGGGGTTCGACTCCCTCTGGGCGCGTGAAATTTTGTTTTGCAAAATTTCACGCAAGGAAAAAAACTTATGACAAATGCAAATAAATGGCTTAATGATTTTTCTCGCAACGTCACATCAACTTGCGGGGAGGACGGTATTTTAGAGAAAATATTGGAAGTTATCAGTGATACAAATCGATGGTGCGTCGAATTTGGGGCAGCGGATGGATATGAAAGCAGCAATACCTATAATCTGATTAAAAATAAAAATTATTCGGCTGTCCTCATAGAGGCCAATCGGCAGCTATTCAATAAGCTGCAAAAAAATTATCGAGATAATAAAAATATCCTTTTATTTAACGCGGTCGTTGGTTTTGAATCCGTCAACCGGTTAGATGCTATCTTAAAATCCACGATGATACCGCATAACTTTGATGTTTTATCAATCGATATCGACGGGAATGATTACCACGTCTGGGAAACGATAAAATATTATAGGCCCAAGGTTGTGATGATAGAGTTTAACCCCACGATTTCCAATTCCATTGAATTTGTTCAACCCCGTAATTTCAAAATTAATCAAGGGAGCAGCCTTTTATCAATCTGGAAACTAGCCAAACAAAAAGAATATGAGCTTTGTGCAACAACTTTTGCGAATGCTTTCTTTGTTGACAAAAAATATTTTTCTTTATTCAACATAAAAGATAGCTCGGTCAATGAATTACGATCTGATGAATCGGCTATAACATATATTTTTTGCGGATATGACGGCACTATCTTTCTTAGTGGATGTAAGAAGTTAATTTGGCACTTTATTCCTTACAATGAGTTTCAAATTCAACAAATACCTAAAATTTTAAGAAGTTTCCCTCCTGCTTATGGAAAGCTTAGGCTGCTTCTTGCCGGTTTTTATTTTGCATTTTTTAGAAAAGCTGATATCTCTAAGGATATAATTAAGAAAACGATATCAAAGCTATTCTCGAAATGAAAAGGTTACTGCCTCGTCTTTTGAAGCGTGATATCGGAAGACACGACAAACGGCCCCACCAAGTACGCCTCGTCGGTATTCCCCAAAGCCTTCAGCGATAGAATCGCCTGAACCGGCGCTGAAACTTTCGGATCAACTTCAAATCGGAACATCTGGTAAGACTCACCGTACAGCTGAACGCCGCGCTCTTCTTTTCCCGAATAGCGTAAAATAAATGCCGCGCCGCCTTTAATAAAAAAAACTATCTTACCTGCTTTCGGCTCTTGGATAACGATCGGCCGCATCAAGCCAGACTCTTTAGGAATAGCAACCGGTGCGAACTGTTTGAGCCCGTTTTCCTGCCGCAGTGATCCCAGATCCAATCCTTCCCTTTTAATGACATCATAAAAATATTTCGCGTTGGACAGTTCATCCAGATAAGCAAACGGTTTTCGCGCGGCCGCATTGTCATACGACACAATGACCTTTCCCTCCTCCACAAATCGCAAGAGCCGGACCGGGATCATGCGGCCGTACAGCCCCGGCACCGGGTCATGCCGCCGGCCGCGTAAAGTTTTTGAATCACCGGCCGGAAAAGAAAGATAGAGCGGCAGATTCTCTTTCTGCGCGATAAGCGGATCGATCTTTCTGACATTCTCAACGATCTTCTGCCGGTCCGATGTATGAAAATAATTGAACGCGAGGACATCGGCCGGGCCGTTCTGTAAATGCACAGCGTTCGACACACTCCACAAGGTCACGAATGCCAAAAGAATTAACTGCGCATTCTTCCGAGCGAACGCCTCTTTCCCGCACACGCCGACAAAAATGCTCAAAAGCACGGCATCGATATACACATAATAATAACTGAAAAATAAAAGGCTTGGGAAAACCGTTCCCTCCGGCATAAAGTGGATGTGGGACCCAGCATTATGCGGAAGCAGAATCGTCTTCAAGAAAAAGACCGCGCCGAGCCCCACACACAATTTCCGGTCAAACGTCTGCGGCAATTTCCGCAAGATCAAAACGATCCAGCCGATAAAAGCCGCCAGCGATGCAACACCGAGTAGTGTCATATCCCAATGCCCAAAGTTCCGTCGAAGAAAATACCCTCCAAAAGAGAGCGCGACATCCCTCACGGTCGCCGGATTCGTATAGTATTTCACCAGGTCCTTAAAGAATTCCTCCTGCGCGCCGGTATGGATCGCGACCGGTGAAACAGTATAAGATATTTTAAGAAAAATCCCCGCTAATATGGCAAAGACCAACAGAGTGGCAGCGACATTTTTTAATATTGTTCTGTTGAGAACACCCTCTCTTCCATCACGAAGAAAAACATAAACAAAAATAATTGGAAATAAAAATATGGCCTGTTCATCCGTGAACGCCGCCAAAAGAAAAAGGCCGTAAACGGACACCGGAATCTTTTTCGAAGATCTGGCCGCCGCGATCCAAGCCAGCAAAAACAGTGTGACAACAAGTAATTTTGCGTTACGGAACGGATAAAGAAGCGTTGCGATCGCCGGCCCGGAGTTCAAGAAGAACAACGCCGCGGCTGCCGACAGCCCTTTGTGTTTGGTC
>CAYING010000036.1:0-18074 GCA_964364715.1 uncultured Planctomycetales bacterium | reverse complement strand
AAAGCGCGGCGGGTGAGCTTCTTAATTACATTTATAATTTTTGGTGTCGGAACGAGTTCCAGTTTAAGTGTTTATCGCGAGGAACTTAATTTTGTGATCTCTGCGGGTTTAGGCCGATAATCTGAAACTGCTGCCGCGTGGATCACAGCATCCCAAGGTTTTTTGAGCTCGGCTTTTAAATTTTTAAAGAGCTCGTCGAACGTTTTAAATTTTAGAACGCGAATTTTGCCGCTCGCTGCGCCCGTCAGCGGCGTTTCGACCGGCCCTTCCAGCAACGTCACTTGGGCGCCTTTTTTGCTCAATTCCCGTGCGAGCATCTGGCCGAGTTTTCCGCTTGAGATATTGCTGAGCACCCGGACACTGTCGATCGGTACCCACGTCGGCCCGCACGTGATCAGGATCTTTTTCTTCATGGTTATTTGAATCCGATGACGCTTAAAATATCGTTCAGCTTGGCATCAACTTTGTTCGGTTCCCCTATATTTTTGATTGCGATATTCGGGTCTTTGAGGCCGTGGCCGGTCAAGGTGCAGACCAGTGTGCCTTTGGCAGCTTTGAAATATCCCTGTTGCTTCAATTTTAAAATTCCGGCGACCGAGGCGGCAGAAGCCGGTTCAGCAAAAATTCCCTCCCCGGCCAAAAGTTTATACGCCTCAAGGATCTCGCTATCGGTCACCAGGTCGATCAAACCGCCGGATTCATCACGCGCGGCCTCGGCCTGTTTCCAGCTCGCCGGATTCCCGATCCGTATCGCGGTCGCGATGGTTTCAGGGTTCTCGATAATTTTTTTGTGAACGATCGGCGCGGCGCCGGCTGCCTGAAAACCCAGCATTTTCGGAAGAGTTTTTGATTTACCGGATTTTTTATATTCCGTGTAGCCCTTCCAATAGGCCGTGATGTTGCCGGCGTTCCCGACCGGAATGGAATGGAATTGCGGGGCATCGCCCAGAAAATCGCAGATCTCGAACGCGGCGGTCTTTTGTCCTTCGATGCGGAAAGGGTTAATGGAATTTACTAGAATGATCGGATGTTTCGCGGTGATATCTTTGACAAAATTGAGCGCGTCGTCAAAATTTCCTTTGATGGCCAAAACTTGGGCTTTGTGGATCATGGCCTGCGCGAGTTTGCCGAGCGCGATATTGCCGTCCGGGATCAAGACGATGCATTTCATCCCGGCCCTGGCAGCATAGGCGGCTGCCGAAGCCGACGTATTTCCCGTCGAGGCGCACATCACAGCCTGGGCGCCGGATTCTTTGGCTTTAGAAATGGCCATGGTCATCCCGCTGTCTTTAAAAGATCCGGTCGGGTTCAGACCTTCATATTTCAAATATACGTTGAGGCCGGTTTTATCCGAAAGGACGCGGGAATGAATCAGCGGCGTATTGCCTTCGTTGAGAGTGATGACCGGAGTTTTGTCGCTGACCGGCAAAAAGCTTCGGTATTGCTGGATGAGACCTTGCCACCCCATTACAACTTCTCCATTCTGATGGCCACCGGTTTGCTGCTGACGATCGGAAGTTTGTGGATTTTATCCAGAGCCAGGCGGACATTTTTTTCCAGAGCGTAATCGGTCAGCATGACGACCGGGACGATCGATGTGTCGCGCGCTTTTTGTGTGACCGAGTCAATGCCGATCCCGTGGTCGCCCAAGATGCCGGTGATCTTGGAAAGAACGCCGGGCTTGTCTGAGGCCATGAAGCGAAGATAGAATTTGGTCCGGATGTCATCGATCCTTTTGATCGTGACATTGGGATTTTCATAAATGATGTTCGAGAGGATCGGCGGATGGCCATTGCCCATGGACGCCAGTTTGATGAGATCGCTCACGACGCCTGAGGCAGCGGTCATTTGCCCTGCCCCCTGTCCGGAAACCAGAATATCTCCCAACGGATACGTATCCAGAAAAATGGCATTATCGATCCCGTTGATGGACGCCAAAGGATGATCCTTGGAAATGAGCGTCGGATGCACCCGGGCTTCGATCTGTTTGTTAGGATCCTTTTTCGCGATCGCCAAAAGTTTGATCGTCAGATTTAAGCTTTCCGCATGCTCGATATCCGGATGCGAAATGTGCGTAATGCCTTCCGTATAAACATCCTCAACGGTGATGAATTTTCCTAAGGATAAAAAGACGAGGATCACGAGCTTATGCGCGGAATCCATCCCGGAAATGTCGAGCGCGGGGTTGCTCTCGGCAAATCCGCGGCGCTGGGCTTCTTCCAGGGCCTGTTTGAACGACCAGCGGTTCTTGGTCATCTCGCTGAGGATGAAATTACATGTCCCGTTGATGATGCCGTAGACGCGGTTGAATTTATTCCCGGCGACTCCTTCGGTGATCGTTTTGATCGTGGGGATCCCGGCGCCGACAGCGGATTCGAAATAAATACTGCGGTTGCACTGCTGCGCCAAGGCAAAAAGTTCCTTGCCGCAATTGGCCAAGAGGCTTTTATTGGCGGTTACGACATGTTTGCTTTCTTTGAGGGCGCCTTCAACGATCTCGCGTGCCGGATGAATACCGCCGACGAGTTCGACAATAACATCGATTTCCGGATCGGTTAAGACTTCCTGGAAATTGGCGGTCAAGCGGACTTTAGTGTCCGGTGAAGTTATTTTCTTATGGATACTGCGGTCACAGATCGTCTTGATGTTGAATTCCGTATTGAATTTATAACGGATGAATTAGCGGCGGTTCTGCAAAAACTTGACGACTCCGGATCCGACGTTGCCGTAACCGATGAGCCCGATATTGATTTTATTCATGGCTGCCTTGTATTCCCTTTTTAAAAAGTTCTTCCAGTTTGCTGATAAGAAATTCCGCCTGAGGCGTCAGCGATTCGAAGCGGATCCTGGTTTCGTAGATGATTTCGGAAAGTTTTTCTTGAGATTCCAGGACCGTACCATCCAGGCGGGTAATATCGACTAAATAGGGAGTTCTCAATTCAACGATGAGTTTTGTCCCAACGGCGTATTCTTTGGCTGTAATAAAGCACATCCCGCCTTGGCTGATGTTTTTGAGCTGGGTCACTTTGTAACGGACGGAAGGCTCCCCTTCCAGATAATAGGACAAGATAAAATTCTTTTTGATGCGCAGATGTCTACGCCGTTCCTGATTTTTCTGCTCTTCATTTTTCATCCCGATTTTCCTTATATAATCCCAATTAGTGTTTGATGAAATCGGGATAAGTACTTGTTCCCTCTGAAAATATCCAGGAAAAACAAGTACATCCCGATTTTCCTCTATACTTTCCCAATTATCGTTTGATGAAATCGGGATAAGACTTGTTCCCTCTGAAAATATCCAGGAAAAACAAGTACATCCCGATTTTCCTTTATGCTTTTCTGCTTTTCCGATTTTCTTCTAATTTTAAATGTCGGATCGACAGGATTTCCTGCCTGCCGGCAGGGAACCTGTTCTGAATTTTTGTCGGAGCGACAGGATTTGAACCTGTGACCCCTTGAACCCCATTCAAGTGCGCTAAGCCCCTGCGCTACGCTCCGAAATTTGTAATGCAAAAAACTCTTCTCAAAGAAGTCTGATTATACACTATTCCCCGGAAGGTGAAAAGAGGAAATTATGTAAATTCGATGCTTTACAGAACCCGCTTTTTAAAATTCTTCAATATTTTCTTTACCGATTCCACTATGATCAATAGAGCATCCCAAAAAGGTAAAGCGGAACCTTTTTCCCGGCCCCAATCTCCATCCGGTCTGCTACAACATAGGCATCCTTGACTTCTCTGATCTGCTTAAAACCCTTATCTTTCCCATCTATCTCAACGGTGTATTTATCACTTATCAAGAAATCACCTTTTTTGCTGGCCGTCACTTTAAAAAGATCCTTCAATTGATTCACAAAAAACGTCTCCCTCAATGCCCCCTGGTCATGTTCAGACATAAGCTGATTGTGTAAAATACCAAGCAAGTTCGGATCCTGAATATAAGCTTTCTGTGGTTTGCGCGCCAAAACATACCCCTTGCCGCCGGGGCGTAAACAGAGAATGAGACCCGCGCCTTCCAAATATTCCAAATAGGCGTAAACGTATTCCTTGGACAACCCCAGATCGCGGCTCATTTTTTCGATATTGACCGTAAATGATCCCGCAGATGCAATAAGCCACAGCATCTTCTTAAGAATAAGAATATTGGATCTCTTGAGATTCCCCATAGCAGCCACATCTTCATAAAGCGCCTTTTCAACAATATTTAACAGTTTGGCATAGTATGTCGATTCACCTTCCAAAAAAAATGGATAATAGCCAGTCGACAAATATTGCTTAAAATACTTTAACACCGGAATCCCGGACGAAACCTTCTGTGCTAAGGCCACATGACCGATAAAAATATCCTCAAGGGCTATGACCGGCACTATAATTTTTTCTTTTAGCATCAAATATTCCCGAAAAGAAAGCCCTTTAAGACCGTAATAAATCAATCGGCGGGAAAGGTCCACCTTGCCTTCCTGAAGAGCCAAAGAGGAACTGCCGGAAACCAAAACTTTCTTTTTCTTAAAGGTATCAAGGATACTCTTAAGCTCGCTCTGCCATTGAGGATGTTTATGAATCTCATCAAAGATAAGCGCCTCTCCACCATACTGAAAATACTCTTTCGCTATCTGAAAAAGGCCGAAAGCTGCTACCTCAACATTATCCGCCGAGACATAAAGACACTTTTCAACATTATGATAGACTTCATGATAATGCTGAAGCAGCAGTGTTGTCTTGCCGACGCCGCGCGGCCCCATGACGCAAACAGCCTGCGCGTTCCAGTCGATCTGATTGTAAAGATACCGTTTAAAACCTAACGGCGTATCTTCAACCGTCTTTTTATGAATGAAAAAAAGTTCTTCCAGCATGTTCTAACCCTTTTTAACCGTCATGTGGAGTATACGATAATAACCAATAATCGTCAAGTGCTGTTTACGATATAAATCGGCTAAACCGTGATCATTGGCGAGTTGACATCTTCAGGCTTAATGTGCGGCATTACAGTATTGCCGCGTATAAGACGGTTCATCATCAAAGTAAACTAGAGCCATTTAAATAAGACCACTCAAAAATTTCTCAACGGACATGATCCTTACATTATCTTTAATTAAATCCAGCCCTCGCTTGTTCCCTACCCCGCGAGGAGGTGCCGCACTAAACTGAAAATGCTGAAACAAATTTGGAAAAACTTCGGGAAAGCACGCACATAATTCTCAAGGTTGTAAAAAATTTGGATAACCATAACGATCAGGATGCAAAAAAACAGAACGTCATTCAGCTGAACGGAAAATTTATTCGCTTTTTTCGGATCTTCCTGGGTCATGGTTTCGTCGAGTTCTTGTAAATAGTCAGCCTTCTTCCTAATGCATCTGATGCATCTGCCTCGTAAACTTTTTCCGTTTTTGTGTCAGGGAAAGGCATATTGATCGTATAGAAATATTTCCTGGAATTATTGAGCGCGGTAATGTTTGTAACCGGAGCTGTTGCCGGGAGCAGATAGACAGAATAACCCGACCTCTCGAACAGGGACAAATATTTCATGGCGTGCCCCCATTCTGTGGAATCGAAAACAGGGATATCTTTTGACAGGGGAAGAGCTGTGTCCTCCAGAAGTTTGATCTCGCGCCAGAAGTAGCTTTTGTAAAATTTTGCCAGCCGGTCCATTTTCCCTGACAAGTAGCCTTTACTCACAAATAAGAAGGAGGCGCCAGCCGTAAGGATGAGATCATAATGAGGATCATTGAAGACGTCACGGAAAAGGATTTTCTGCTTTAAATAAAAGAAACTTTTTGAGCCGCCGTATAATTCTTCTGTTATCGAGTAAATATAGGCATCAGGAGGAGAAGTTAAATTCTTTTCAAAATTCCAGATGCGATTCTGAAGATTGCTGCCGAAAGTCGGAGCTGTCCAGTAAAAAGCGCCGTCTGTGGCCATATAGACATTGATCCCGTCGTCGAGTGTCAGCAAGTCCAACATTTCCCAGGCATAGCTCGACATAGGCATATACGGGGATAGCCGTAGATACCGGTTCTCCGAGGTGGTTTCTCCGTTCAGGATATCCCTGATAGGGGCATCAATGGCGTAAGAAGGCAGCTTCGAGATCGAAAGCCGGACAACGGCTAATATTGAAAATAAACAGCAGGCGAAGATCAGGATCTTCCGAGGAATAATATTATTTTTAAAACGCATCAGCATTTTTCCTGTCGCCAGGAAGCCTATCGCGATAGCCCCTATCCCGTAACGCGGGGCCGCATAGATCCAAGAAAGCGGATTGATGAGTATTGTGGCAGCGTAAAATAGAAATTGGCCCCAAAACAGCATGAGCAGCCATCGTTCTTTTTTTTCGTTCATCAGGCAATCGATCACAGTGTAGACCCAGGCCACGAGCGCTATCCCCCCAAAGGCTAATCCAAAACCGCCGTGAAACGAGTCAATCCCGATATCATCCCAGAATAAAACTTTAAGTTTAAGCAGTAATGTTGAGAAAAAATCGGTAAGGAATGTCCCATCGGCGGCGTCGAAATATCCCATACTTGGTTTAAAGAAATTAATGGGGTAGGTGGGATTCCCCAGGGTGACGTAGTTGCGGGCATACCAATATCCTCCTGTCAGAATGGCACAAATAATGGCCGGCCAAAATTTGCTATGAAGATGTTTTCGCGAGGCGAGGATCAGGATTAAGAGCGGGACAGGCAATAATACCAGGGAGGTGTATTTCATCCCCCATAAAATTCCTAGTGCACATCCCGCGGAAAGAAGGTTGACTTGACTGCCCTCCCGATAAAATTTCACGGCAAATAATAAAGTTATAAGAGAGAATACGGCAACGATATTATCAATATACCCGCTCCCTGCCTGGGCGAGTACAACGGGTGTGAACAAGAATTGTAATGATACGAAGAGTGATATTTTGGGAGAGATTCTTAATTGCCTGGCCAAGGAATAAATCACCACTATTCCTGCGCAGGAAAAAACAAATTGCGTGAGTCCGATAAAATTTGTATTATGCGCGAATACCGTCGGCCATAAAAATAACAATTCTGCGTTTTGTGGAAAAGCAAAATAGGCTCTTAATTCAACCGGGAGCAAATAGATCGTGTGTGATACGACATACTGATAAATAGCCGGAAGATGATACCCCAAGTCATCAACGCCGCGGGGCGGAAGTAAAAAGGAAGCGATAACAAGCCACGCGGTGACCACCCCCAGCAGGACGAGCAAGAAGATGTTCGGCCGCCAGGTGATAACCGGTATACATTCTTTGGTAAATTGCTTGCCATCCTCATAAAGGGCGTCAAAGATTAAAATATTTTCCCGTTTTGCCCAAATTAAAATAGATATTGAAAGAGCGACGTTAAGGGACGCGAGTGCGATCGGATAAAGCCACCCGAATGTTCCCAGCACCAGCTCCGTGAAGATGATCTGAGCGCTGGCCCACAGGACGATAAGAACAAATTTATCAGCCAAGCCCTTGATCTTTAATGATGAGAAAAAAGAATAGTAAGAAATGAAAATAATGAGCGTTGTGAGGAACAAGAGGAACATCTTCGCTTTTTATTCCGCTTTCATTTCTCTTTGCATGAGGCCTGACACAGCTTGGTGAGGTTTTTTATTCTTGTAGATGATATTGTAGACTTCGTTGGTGATCGGCATCGGGACCTTGAATTTTTTGCCGAGCTGGTAAGCGGCTTTGACGGTTTCGACCCCTTCGGCGACCATGCTCATCGATGAAAGGATTTCATCGATCGATTTGCCCAGGCCCAAGGCCTCGCCTACCGAACGGTTGCGGCTTTTGGCATTGACGCAGGTCGTGACCAGATCGCCCAGGCCGGTCAATCCGTAAAAAGTGCTGCTCTTGGCGCCGAGGGCTTTGCCGAGCTTGGCCATTTCGTTGAGGCCGCGGGTGAGAATTGCGGCTTTCGCATTGGTTCCGAATCCAAGTCCGTCACAAACCCCGCAGGCGATGGCGATCACGTTTTTCAGGCTTCCCCCTATTTCCACGCCGACAACATCTTGATTAGTGTAGATGCGGAAAATATCCGAATTGAAAACGGCCTGAAGGCTTTTGGCAATGCGCGGATTCTTGGAGGCAATGACCGCGGTGGTCGGCAGTTTTTGTGCCAATTCCCCGGCGATCGTCGGCCCGGATAAGACAGCCAATGGAATTTTTCCCAATTCTTTTTCAATGATTTGCGACATTCGGAGAAGATTGACGGTGTCGAGGCCCTTGATGACACTGAGGACAAGTTTTTTGGAAAGGTTAAATTTTTTCAGCTGTTTTAAGACAGAGACAATGAATTTGGAAGGGGTCGCTAATACGATCACCTCGCACTTACTCGTTGCCTGGGCAATGTCACTGGTAACGAGAATGCTTTCCGGCAGGCGGACATCAGGGAGAAATTTCGAATTGTAACGGGTTTGCTGGACTTCGCGGGTATAATCGGCAAACGGGCCCCAAACAGTTACAGAATATCCTTTTTCCGCTAAATAAACCGCGAGGGTCGTCCCCCACCCGCCGTCTCCGATGATGCCTATATTTTTAATTTTCGGTGCCATTGAGTGTCCATTATAGCGGATTAGATAAGACTTTGTACAGCGCAAAGACCTCATTTTCATGAATTTTTTCTAAGATGGGCACCGATGAGTTTGGCTGGGCGTAATTCATGAAGATGATGTAATTAACTTTATACTTTACGATCGCGGTGAAAATAGCCTTTTGGAGATCCCCGTGAATAAAGACTTTAAAATTTTCAACGTCCGTGAGGCGTTTTTGCCAATTGACAACAGCTCGATAATCAAACCCGACGATCCCGCAGTCGCGGTAACAGACCACGATCGGCCGTTCGGCAAAGATCCGGAAGCCGCCCATCTCGGTGTCATTCGGAATGAGGAACATGGCATTTTTCGGGGTGTGTTCCTTGGCATATTTTTGGATATCGATCCAGTTACGCTGCATCTGCCAAAGACCGCCGCCGGTATGGACAATTTTTAGATAGCGGAAATGGAAAAAAGAATATCCGCCGAGCGCCACTAAAAGCGGGATGATCAAAAATAGGCGTTTTTGCAGGATCGTGAATTGGAAATTCTTACTGATAAAGCCCCAAAGATAATTTACAAATAATAATCCGCCGGTGATCAGCGCCATGTAGAGGTATGTTTGAGTGTAGTGGTCAAGGCTGGGCAGGCGAAGCAGCATTAAGCAGAATCCGCAGAGCAACCCCGCGGCCAGGCCCTTTTTTTCAACTGTGGTGGTAAGGAGAACGGCCGTATATCCGGCATAAAAAAATAGAAGATATTGTATGTTGCGGATCAAATTTAGGTCGATGACAAAGCGGTTCGGCACAACATACGTGAACACAAAGGAAAGGGCCAGCATCGTGACCGCGCTCACGGACATCGCGTAAAGTTTATGGTCTTTTTCAAAGGGACGGGAGAACGTAATGTTGATCAGATAAAGTACGAATAAAAAAATGTAGTCGCGTGTTGCGGTAAAGAATACTTTAAAACTGCTCGTCAGCGTGTGCAGGGGTGTTGCGTTAAAGAGGAAATTTTGCGGACAGGCTAAATAATACAACGGCATCCATTCATCGACCGGCGGCTTGGCCCCGGGGGCGCTGAGGAAATATTTTTGTACGGCAAGAATGAGGACCGGGCAAGCCGCGGCGAGAAATACCGCGTTCGTTTTGAAAAGCGTTGCCCATTTTCGCTCTTTCCAGAAAATGAGCAAAAAGACGTTTAGGTAGATCATCGGGAATAAACTGTAAACAAGATGGAAATTAGCAGCCAGGCCTAAAATGGCGGCGGCTAAAATGAAACGGTCTTTATAAAAATAATAAAGCCCGGCCATGATGATGCCTAAAGCAAATTCCTGATGTGAGAAGGTCCGGTATAAAAATTCTTCAACCCGGCCCAAGAGGATGAATGAAAGCGAACAGACGACAGCGGTGAATTTATCCTTGGCGATCCAATGCCATAATTTATAGGCCCAGAAGAATAGGAAGTATCGGCTTACGAGAAACAGGAAAAGATACGCGCCCGGGACCTGGTCGGTCGTAATGAGTTTCGAAAGGATCGAATAGAAAAATGATGGGAAGTTCCGTTTGAGGCCATCGACATAATAATCATTGGGATAAAGCTGCGGGTCGATGAGGCTTTTGAGAAGCGGGATCTCCAGGTGCTGGTCGTCCCAGGCGTACATGTAGCCGTTGGTGCTTAAGAAAACACCGAGCAAAAGCAGGCCGATCATCCAGTCACTGCTAAGGATTTTAAACGATTTTTCTTTAAAGTACATGGTCAGGAAATATTATTTCCAGATGAAGACTTCGCGGAAGACCTCGAACATATAGGCAGCTCCCCATTTGAGGACCTGCAGTTTTCGTTCCCCTCCCTCGCGGGCGGGTTCGTCTCCGGGGATATCGGTGACCTTCAGCCGGCGCTTGGCAGCACGGATGGAGAGCAATGGTTCCCAGCTGATCACGGTCTTGAAAAGTTTTTCCTCGGTTTCGTAACTTTCATCCTTGTCGAGGTCGAGGTCTTGAATGAGGCTCTTTTTATATGCCCGGTAAATGACCATCGCGTCGGTGTAATGGCCTTTGTGGAGAAGATTGATCATGGTAGTGAATAAAGAATTGCCGAAACCGGTCACGGCATCGTCATCATAACTTTTGGCGCCTTCCGCGTAGCGGGAAACTATGACCATGTCATAACCTTGTTTCATCTTTTCGATGCACGGCGGAATAAGCTCCGGGATGGAATTTCCATCCGGGCTGAAGGTCAAAAGCACGTCGCCTTTGACATAAGGCAAAGCCTCCATATACGCGTGCCGCATCCCTTTTTTCTTCTGGACAACGACGTCATAGCCCATCTCTTTGGCGGCTTCGATCGTGCCGTCGGTGGATTGGCCGTCAACGACGAGGATCTGGTCGACCCATTCGCGTTTGACCTTCGGCATAATGGTCTTCATGCCGGTGACTTCATTGAGTGTAGGAATCAGGAGTGTGATTTTCATATTGCGAACCATTATACATAGGGGCAACAAAAAAGAAATTCTTTTTTAGGAATTGTATGGAGGAAAAATTGGAGCGGGCGGTGAGAATCGAACCCACGCTACCAGCTTGGAAGGCTGGAGTTCTACCATTGAACTACGCCCGCTGAAATGGTGGGCAGAGAAGGATTCGAACCTCCGAAGCGCAAGCGCAAGAGATTTACAGTCTCTTCCCGTTGACCACTTGGGTATCTGCCCTTAGCTACAACTATTTTATTTGGAAAAGCTAAGGAGCTATACTTGTTTCCTCAAATTTGTTCAGAAAAAACAAGTATGCCCTTTAACTATCAAAAAAATTCAAGCCGATGAGAGGCTTCGAACCCCCGACCCGCGGTTTACAAAACCGCTGCTCTACCAACTGAGCTACATCGGCATATGAATTTATTTTTTTCTGAAAAAGGTGACTAAAAGGTGACTAAATATAACAGATTTTAAAAAGCCTGTAAAGAATCAAATTCCAGGAAAAACTTCACAATTAAAATGTTATCTGATACCATACGTTTGTTCACAAGACAGATCACTTTGAAGGGTTAAACGTATGCTCGCCCAGCTTTCCATCCAGAATTTCGGCCTGATCGATAAACTTTCCCTTGAGTTCGGCAATGAGCTGAATATCCTGACCGGAGAAACCGGTGCCGGAAAATCTATTATCATTGACGCCCTGCGTTATGCCCTGGGCGACCGGTTCAGCGCTTCCCTGGTCCGTGATGCCCAACTTCCCTGCACGGTAGAGGCTGTTTTTGACCTTTCCAAGAAGGAATTCCGCACGCATCCCCTTTTTACGGAATATTTGACCAATGATGACCCAAATTTAATTATCCACCGGGCGTATCTGCCGGATGGGAAAAATAAGATTAAGATCAACGGATTTGCGATCACGGTTTCGCAGCTTAAGGAGATCGGGAATCATCTGATCGACTTTCACGGGCCGCACGACCATCAACTCTTATTCAGTGAAGACCATCATCTGGATATTTTGGACCGTTTGACAAAATTTGATGCGTCGAAGGAAGAATACCGGAAAATTTATTTCGAATACAGCCGGTTGCGCCGCAAGTTAAATGAACTTCAGGAGATGTCCGGCTCTCGCGAACGGGAACTTGACCTGCTCTCCCATCAGGTCAAGGAATTAGGCGAAGTGATTTTGGATGAAAAAGTTTATGAGGAATTGCGTCAGGAACAGATCAAGATCAATAATGCCGAAAAGCTTTATGAACAAGCGAATACGTTTGTTCAGATTTTTGAAAATGATGACACCGGTGTACAGAAGAATTTAGCTCAGGCCTTTAGTGTGTTGCGTCAGTTGACGCACACGGATTCCAATACTTCGGCCTGGCTGGATGAACTGGCCCGGGTACAGGAATCGAGCGAAGGGCTTCTTTCTCAGATCCGTGATTATCTGGCAAGCCTGTCCTTTGAACCGGAACGCGCGAATGAAGTCAATTTTAAATGCGATCAATATGACACGATTCTCCGCAAATACGGCCCTTCCCTCTCGGACGCCAAAAAGTTTTTTGCCGAAGCCAAGAGCCGGTATGAGCTGTTGAGTAATTTTGAAGAGAACAACGCTGATTTGCAGAATCAGATCACTGCGGTCGAGAAAAAATTAAAGCAGATCGCCCAGAAGATCACTAAACAGCGCCAGAAAACCGCGGAACTTTTAAAGGAAACGATCGAGAAGGAATTGACCGAACTGGGAATTAAACATGTTCAATTCGAGGCGCGAGTGGAGCCGGTGGAATTTCACAGCCACGGCCAGGATAAAGTGACGTTTTATATCAGCCCGAATGCCGGTGTGGCGTTAAAGCCTTTGGCGGAGATCGTTTCGTCCGGCGAGGCGGCGCGGGTGATGCTGGCTTTAAAGAAGGCATTGATGAAGGTCGATCCGATCCCGGTTTTGATCTTTGATGAGATCGATGCGCAGATCGGCGGGCGTTTGGGGACCATTACCGGAAAAAAGTTAAAAGAAATTTCGCAGAACCGTCAGGTTTTGTTGATCACTCACCTGCCGCAGATCGCGTCGTTCGCGGACACGCATTTTAAGATCTCCAAGTCGGTCAAGGCCGGACGCGCGCTGACGAATGTTGAAATGTTGAACAAAGAGGAGCGTGTCAAAGAGCTTGCCAAGATGATGAGCGGCGAACACGAAAGCAAGATTTCCGTCACCCACGCCCAGGAAATGCTCACCAAGGCAAAAAATTAATTCCCCCTCCTTCTGTATGACTAAAAAAAAAGCGATAATCATAGGTGCCGGCCCGGGCTGATTGACCGCCGCGTATGAACTTTTGGACCGAACGGATATTCAGCCGATCATTCTCGAGATGACCGGTGATCTGGGCGGGATCTCGAAAACGGTCAACTACAAAGGCAACCGCATCGACATCGGCGGGCACCGTTTTTTTTCAAAATCCGGCCGCGTGACGCAGTGGTGGAAAAAGATCTTACCCTTGCAGGGCGCGCCGTCGAGTGACGACTTGATCCTGGAGCGTCAAATTCCGCTGGCCCCCTCCCCTGCCCCTGATCCGGAAAAAGAAGACCGCGTGATGCTGTACCGTCAGCGGTTGTCGCGGATTTTTTATCTCAGGAAATTCTTTAACTACCCGGTGGCGCTCAATCTTAATACCGTCATGAATTTAGGGATCGTACGAATCTTTAGAATATTTTTTAGTTATCTGCGAGTGCGCCTGGCGCCGATCAAGCACGAAAAAAGCTTGGAAGATTTCTTGATCAACCGTTTCGGCCGGGAATTGTACGCGACGTTTTTTAAAGATTACACGGAAAAGGTATGGGGCGTTCCCTGCCATATGATCAAGCCGGAGTGGGGCGCCCAGCGCATCAAGGGGCTTTCCATCACCAAGGCGGTGGTGCATGCGATGAAAAGCATTTGGAAAAAAGACCGTTCGATCGACCAGAAAACGACGGAAACAAGTTTGATCGAGCAGTTTATGTACCCGAAATACGGCCCCGGGCAGATGTGGGAACAGACAGCGAAGCTTGTCAGGGAAAAAGGCGCGCCGATTCATTTACAGCATAAAGTCGTCTCAATCCGCACCGAGGCGAACCGGATCGTCGAGATCGCTGCCGAGCATCAAGGTTCAAAGGAAAGAATTTCTTTCGGCGGCGATTATTTTTTTTCTACGATGCCGGTGAAGGATCTCGTCGCGGCGATGGGTTCGGCAGCTCCCTCTTCTGTGCAAAAAGTTGCCGGCGGCCTGGTCTACCGGGATTTTATGACCGTCGGCCTTTTGCTGAAGAAATTAGCGATCAAGAATGAGACAAAATTTAATACGGTCAATAATATCGTTCCGGACAATTGGATCTACATTCAAGAGCCGGATGTAAAGATCTGCCGGCTGCAGGTATTTAATAACTGGAGTCCATATATGGCTAAGGATCCCAACACGGTTTGGTTAGGGCTGGAATATCTGTGCAACGAAGGCGATGCGCTGTGGAATCAGCCGGATGAGGAATTTTCCAGGTTTGCCGCCGAGGAATTGGTTAAGATCAAGATCATTGAGAAAAGTGACATCCTGGATTCGGTCGTCATCCGGATGCCCAAGGCCTACCCTGCTTATTTCGGCACGTACGAGCATTTTAGCGAGGTGCGGCGGTTTTTAGACGGTTTTGAGAACCTATTTTTGATTGGACGAAACGGGATGCATCGTTATAATAATCAAGACCACTCGATGTTCACCGCGATGGCGGCGGTGGATAATATTGTCGCAGGCATTAAGACAAAAGATAACATTTGGTCGGTCAATGTCGAAAAGGAATATCATGAGGAAAAAATAACCAATAATCAAGAAACAAACACCAAAAAATAACCAATCACCAAACACCAATAACCACGCCTCTTATTATTTGATTATTGAAATTTGAAGTTTATTTGGTTATTGTTTCTTGGTGTTTGGTTATTGAATTGAGAAGGAGTAATTTCAATGAAGAAAATCGGTATCATTACCAGCGGCGGAGATTGCGGAGGATTGAACGGGGTCATCAAGGGCGCGGCTCAAATGGCGCACGCCCAAGGCATAAGCTGTTATGTGATCCCGAACGGTTACGCCGGATTATATAACCTGGTCAATTTTGACAGCCTCGTCGAGCTCACCCCCGAGCGTGTCGATAAGATTGATGCTAATCTCGCCGGGTCTGAAGCCGGCCATTCCCGCGTTAAAATTAAAAAGATCGAGGACGATAAAAAATATGACCGCATCAAGCAGGGCCTGAAAAAATTCGGCATCGATGCCTTGGTCATTAGCGGCGGCGATGATTCGGGAAGCGTTATGGTGGACCTTTCCAATCAGGGAATTGCCTGCGTTCATGCGCCGAAGACCATGGATCTGGACCTGCAAACCTATTCCGTCGGCGGAGATTCGACGATCAGCCGGATCGCGTCATTTTTGGAAGATTTGAAAACAACCGCGTATACGCACAACCGCATCATGGTCATGGAAGTGTTCGGCCGGTATGCCGGGCATACCGCATTCCGCGGCGGGATTGCGGCCGATGCCGATGCGATCTTGATCCCGGAAGTCCCGGTTGATTTTGACGCCCTCTATGCTCATGCCAAGGCGCGCTATACGGAAAAGATCGCGAACAGCGATGTCAAAGCCGGCGCGTATATTATCGTGGTCGCGGAAGGTTTAAAGAATGCGGACGGTTCGGAACTCGTCGAGGAATCAGTGGGTGTCGATGCCTTTGGCCATAAACGGTTGGCCGGGGCAGCGAAATATGTTTGCGACCAACTTTCAAAAAAATTTAAAGCTGATCCTTCAATCAAGGAATTTTTCAAGAAGCACGGCCTTTTCGTCCCCGGGATCAACGAAGCTCCGGAAGTTCGGTCGGTTACCCCTGGCCACTTGGTCCGTTGCGGCCACTCCTCCCCTTACGATGTGAACTTCGGTAAAGAATGCGGTGCGGCTGCGGTTCTTTTACTGCAAAAAGGAATTACGGCGGTGACGGTCGTGGGTGTGAATGGCAACGAGGTTCGCTACATGACCACCGCCGACGCGATCAAACAGCGCCATGTGGACTTAGCGCAAGTGGCTCTTTATGAAAGCATGGGCGTCTGCTTCGGCCGGAAACCGGAACAGTACCAGCCGGTCTTCAAAAAGGTCGAGGGGAAGGTCGAGAGGCATTTGTAAGTGATCAAATCACTACAAAATTACTTACGAAAACCTTATAAACTTGATGTCCTCAAGCCGTGGTTATCGATCCCATCGGTGAAAGTTTTGGATATCGGCTGCGGTAACCACTCCCCTTCTTTGACCAAACTTTATTTCCCTCATTGCCAATATTTTGGTGTGGATAAAACGCGTGATTATAATATGGACGAAAAGGATTTTTCCGCGATGGAAAGATTCTATGAGGCGGATTTATCTGCACCGGAAAATCTTCGAGTCCTCCCGGATAGTTTCTTTGATTGTATTATTCTAAGCCACATCATTGAGCATTTGGTGCATGGTGAGGAAATCCTCGTCGGACTTGCCAAGAAGCTGGCACCGGGCGGCTTGTTCTATTTAGAATTTCCGAGTGCAAAAAGTCCTTATTTGCCCAAGATGAAAGGGCCATTTTTAGGAGGATCCTTGAATTTTTCTGATGATCCCACACACGTGCGGCTTTACCTGCGGAATGAACTAGAGCAGGTATTAAAGAATAATGGTTGCGAAATTATTCGTTCGGGAGTACGGCGGTCGGTAAAACGGATTATTTTGTTTCCGATTTATGTGGTTGGGACATCGATTCTTTTTAAATGTTTTGACGGTGGAACGCTGTGGGATATTTTAGGATTTGCAGAATTTATCATTGCCCAAAAATCACCGGCCTCCGTTTAGCATCTTCAGGGTCTCATCCAAAACATCGTTAACGTCAATTCGTGCAACCTTTCCAAAACGTTGATCACTAAAATGCTTGTCCGATCCGGGTAAGGAAGCAGCTTTATCAAAAATGGTCTTAATCGTTTCTGCTTTGGGAATCCAACTGTCCAAGGTGGGGCCGGATAGGATAATCATTCTTTTCCCCAAGGCTTTACCAATATGCACCACCGAAGTATTGGCGCTGATTAATAAATTAAGGCCGGAAATAGTTTTTGCCAAGTCCTGAATGTCAAGAACTTTTTGGAACGTCACCCGCGTGGCGTCAGCACCGGAGTTTAATAGTTTATTTTGGAACTCAGCTAAACGACTGTCATTGCCGAAGACAACAATTCGATAATCCGAATTTTTAAGCAGTGAGTGGATAAGGCCTATCCAATTCTCCCAGGGCCATCCGAACGACGATAAATTTTCTCTCCGGCCCCAGGGATGTATCCCGATGAGGCCCGCATCCGTGTTCTTGATCGGAAATTCAAACGGCACGTCTAATACGTAATCTGATCCTGGAATTTTGATCTTGAGCAGATCGCAGATCTGGTTGAGATGAATATCGAGGATGTAATTTCCGCGCGGCGGGGTAATAATATCGGCGTTATACAAGTTAAGGTCAACCACGTAATCGATCGCCCCCAAGAATTTTAAAAGTTTTAAGAATGAAAATCCCTGCAGCGATCCCGGGGCCTGCTGGAGACCAAAGACCGTATGCCCCTCTTTTCGTAAACTTTTAAGATCCTGAATCAGTTGAAAAAGTATCCGCGGGCTAAGAATGTTAAAGAAATGTTCCGGCGAGTTGTTGTATTTCCAATGTTTGACGTGGGGGTTATCGCGGTGAGCCGCGATACAGCGAGAGTTCGGGACATTTTTTTCGATCTTGTGGATTAGATCTCCGATAATCAGAAAATCGCCTAATCCGGAAAATAGGGTGTATAAAAATATTTTTTTGCCTTGCATGTAGATTTCACCTCATTTATCTTTCAACAGTAGGCGGGCCATTACATTTATAAATTTTACTTTAAATGCGAACCAGGCCCTAATTGGTATAAAGTAAAGCCAGAAATCAATTGGGGATGTGTTTCGATGGATTGCTTTTATCCTCTCAGGAATTGCCGAAGCGCGATTTGTATAACTTAGTCCTTGTGCGTTATAAAAAGCAATCTTGCGATTGATAAATTT
>CAYING010000035.1:0-18278 GCA_964364715.1 uncultured Planctomycetales bacterium | reverse complement strand
ACCACCTATTAGTTCTATGGTTCAGGCGCATATCTTTTATTCCGGGATGGTCCAGGGCATCGGCTTTCGGTACACCGTCCAGCGCTTTGCCGAGGATCTCGGTTTGACCGGGTGGGTCTGCAATCTTGAGGACGGACGCGTGGAGATTCTCGCCGAAGGCCCGGAAGAAAAGATTGAAGAGCTAATGACGAAACTGGCGAACCATTTCGGCAGCTGCATCAAAGATAAACAGTTTATCACCCAGCCGCCGCAGATGCGATCTAAAAATTTTCAAATCACCTATTCCTGATCTATGACCATAAATAGATCACAAGCGCAGAAAACGATCCGCAAATTGGCGGATGAGATCGAAGAACATAATTACCGTTATTATGTCCTTTCTCAGCCGACGGTTTCTGACAAAGAATACGACGACCTTTTGCAGCGTCTGATCGAACTTGAGGAGAAATTTCCCGAGTTGAAGGATGTTAATTCTCCCACCCAGCGGGTCGGGAGCAAGGCCGCTTCCGTCGAGAATACGGTCACGCATAAAGTGAAGATGTATTCGCTGGATAATACGTATTCCATGGATGAATTGCGTGAATGGCAGGAGAGGGTGGAAAAAGGTTTAGGCCGCGGAGATGTTGAGTTTGTCGCGGAATTAAAGATCGATGGGGTCAGCGCGGCGTTGACGTATCAAGACGGAGAATTTATCCTCGGAGCCACCCGCGGCGACGGTGTCGCGGGAGAAGATGTGACCCACGCGCTGCGCACAGTGAGAAGTATCCCGCTTAAGGTAAAGGGCCGGCCAAAAGGCCGGCCGAAGCTTTTGGAGGTGCGCGGCGAAATTTATATGGACCATAAGGATTTTGAGGCCGTGAACCGGGAACGTAGAAAGGCCGGGGAGATTTTATTTGCCAACCCGCGCAACGCAACGAGCGGTTCGGTAAAGCTTCTGGATTCCCGGATCACCGCTAAACGGAATTTAAAATGTTTTATTCATTCGTTCGGCGTTATGGAGGGCGGAAAGAAGTTTGAAACTCATTGGGAATTTTTAAATTCGGCTGAAGAGTTTGGTTTTTGTGTCAATGATCTGCGCCGTTTGTGCAAGTCTTTCCAAGAGGTTGAAGATTTTTGCCGGGAGTTTCAAGATAAACGCAGCTCGATCCCGTATGATATCGACGGTGTTGTGATTAAGGTCAATTCCCATAGTCAACAGCAGAAGCTGGGGTTCACTTTGAAAAGCCCGCGCTGGGCAGCAGCCTACAAATTTCCGGCGCAGCAGGCAACGACAAAGATCAGGGACATTGTCATTCAGGTGGGGCGCACGGGAGTTCTGACGCCGGTCGCGGAACTGGAGCCGGTCGAATGCGGCGGGGTCATGATCTCGCGTTCGACGCTGCATAATTTTGATGAGGTCGATCGCCTCGGAGTCAAGGTTGGCGACCGCGTGTTGATCGAGCGGGCCGGCGATGTGATCCCCAAGATCGTAAAAGTAATTGAAGCGGCGAGGGGGAAGGCTTTCAGTATACCGAAGAAATGCCCGGAATGCGGCGGCGAGATCGCGAAGGAAAAAACGGAAGATGTCGCTTATCGGTGCGTGAATCTGTTATGCCCGAAACAATTGGAACGCGGGTTGCTGCACTTTGCCTCACGCGGCGCCATGGACATTGAAGGTTTGGGCGAAGCGGTCGTTGGACAGCTGTTGGAGAAAGGGTTGGTGAAAGGTTTTGCCGATATTTATAAGTTGCGCCAAGAAGATTTGCTTCAGCTGGAACTTTTTAAGAAGAAAAGGGCGCAGAACCTGATCGAGGCGATCGCGCAAAGCAAGAAACAGCCTCTTTCCCGGTTGTTGTTCGCCCTGGGGATCGTGAACATCGGGGAGAAGGCCGCGGCTACCATCGCGCAGAAGTTCGGCAGTATGCAGAATATTTTGAAGGCCCGGCACGGAGCTTATGAAGCGGTTCACGAGATCGGCGGTGTGATGGCGCAGTCACTGGAGGATTTTTTTAAGCAAGCTTCGACGAAGAAATTGATCAGAAAATTAGAGGCGGCCGGCGTCAATATGAGCGAACCCAAGCAGAAACTGGTCAGCGATAAGTTCGCCGGGAAGAAATTTATTTTTACCGGAGAATTGAATTTGTACAGCCGCACACAGGCTGGCGAGTTGGTCAAAAAATTCGGTGGGGATGTAGTTTCAAGTGTCAGTAAGAATACGGATTATGTGGTCGCGGGAGAGAATCCGGGATCAAAGTACGAGAAGGCAATGACCTTAGGGGTAAAGATCGTTAATGAAAAAGAATTCCAGGAGATGATCAATGCGTAAATTATTATCGTTCAATTCGGCGGGTATGTGTGCGCTGGTTTTGGCAGTGTGTGCGGCAGTGGTTTTCAGCGGATGCGAGCCGCTGCGTAAAAAGTTCGTCCGCCAGAAGAAAAAGGATGCTTCAGCAGCGTCGGAAGTCGTTCCGATCCTGCAGCCTGAAGTTTATTCGGAAAAAGTTTTTGATCCGGTCAAACAGTATAAACAGCATTACGGCCTCTGGGGTGTTTGGTATAAAGATTATTTGAGCATCTTGGAAGATAACGGCAGCGACAAACGGCAGGGTTATGTTTTGACGCAGATGGCCGCACAGTTAGAACAAATGGAAAAGCTCCTTGCGGATGAAAAGAAACCGGGATTAACGCAGTTACGGAATGATCTTCAGGGTGTGCTGGATATGCTGAAGACGCCGGCGGTGATGCGCGAGAGTTCAACAGTTCAAACAAAGGTTCGGTCGATTGATGGCAGGTTGAGGAATAATTTTGACATTCAGCATGTCCAGGATGCTTTGATCAAATAAATATGATCACTGAATTCATCAACGAGTTCATTAATTATCTTTCCGTGGAACGGGGTTTGGCGGACAATACACTTTTGGCGTACCGCCGGGACCTGGAAAAGTACGCGCAGTTTCTGGAAAGCGCCGGCGTGGGGGCGATTCAGCAGGTCAGCCGGGACCGGGTGACCGGTTATATGCATGAACAAAAGCATAGGGGGTTGTCGGTGACGTCCATTTGCCGGAGTTTGGCCGCTATAAAGATGTTTCACCGATTTTTGGTGCGAGAACGTTTGGCCAAGGAAGATCCGACAAATTTAGTGGATACGCCCAAGATCTGGAAAAGGGTTCCGGATGTCCTTTCCGCGACGGAAATGGAAACGATGCTCAAGGTTTCCGCGCACGGCAGGAAAGACCAGAATATCCGTGATAACGCGATTCTGGAATTGTTCTACGCCAGCGGGATGCGGGTTTCGGAATTGGTCGGCGTGAAACTGGAGCAGATCAATTTTGATGTCGGATATGTGCGCTGTATCGGTAAAGGACGCAAAGAACGCGTCATCCCGATCGGCAGACGGGCGCAGGAAGCGGTCAGAAAATATTGCGCTAAGGTGCGGCCGAAACTATTGAAGAGTATCCCGACGTCAGTTTTATTTCTTAGCCGGTTAGGGAAAGCGATGAGCCGGCAAATTGTTTGGAAGATCATTAAGGCGTACGCGAAAAAAGCGAACATCAAAAAAGGGATCAAGCCGCACACGTTAAGACATTCTTTCGCGACTCATCTGCTGGAGCGGGGGGCGGACCTGCGCTCCGTCCAGGAAATGCTCGGGCATTCGGATATTTCAACGACACAGATTTATACGCATGTGGATCGTGAACGGCTTAAGACCATTCACAAGCAATTCCACCCCCGGCCATAAAGATGAAGAATTTATTATCAAAATTGGATAAAAATGTTTTGGCGATCCTGGAAGAGATCGGACACAAGGCCGATGAACAAAAGATTGCGGCTTACGTGGTCGGCGGGTTTGTCCGCGACATTCTTTTGAAGCGCAGGAATGTGGATATTGATGTGGTTGTGGAAGGGGACGCGCTTTTCTTGGCGAAGATGTATGCCCAGCAGCATCAGGCGTCTTTGACGATCCATGACCGGTTCGGAACAGCCGTGGTTAAGTTAGCCGACGAGTATAGAGTGGATTTTGCCGCCGCCCGCAAGGAAAAGTATCTTCATCCCGGGGCGCTGCCGGTTGTAGAAAATGGAACGATCCGCGATGATCTGTTCCGACGGGATTTTTCGATCAATGCGATGGCGGTTCGGATCAATCGGGACAGTTGGGCACAGCTCGCTGATGAATTCGGCGGGTTGGAAGATTTAAAGAAGAGAAAGATCCGCATCTTGCATGAAAAAAGTTTTATCGATGATCCCACGCGGATCTTGCGGGCGGTGCGGTTTGAACAGCGTTTTAGATTCACGGTCGAACCGAAAACAAAGAAATTACTGGTCTCGGCGCTGGACCACAAATTGCCTTTGCAGGTCAAAGATGAGCGCTACTTCGCTGAATTCAAAAAGATTTTATTCGAGGAGAGTCCGCTGCCTGCTCTTAAACGATTGGCGCAAGTTAAGGGGTTGAGTTTTCTCTTGGCGAATGGGAAAGTTGATTTATCGTTTTTGGGGAAAGTGGCAAAGACGGTTGCCGCTGTCAAAAAGAAATATTTAATGGGAGAGGTCGTTGATTGGTGGCTGGTTTATTTTATGGCACTATTAAAGAACTGTTCGCAACTGAGCGTGAAACAGATCTTTATCCAATTCAACCTGCGTCGAATAGATCGCGATAAAATTCTTCTGCAGAGGAAAGTTCCAGAAGTGGTCAATATTATCAGCCGGAAGACCGTAACCCCGGCGGAAGTTTATACAGCCCTTAAACCGTTAAGTTATGAAAATCAGGTCTTTGTGCGGGCTGTATGTCCCTCGCCGGTGGCCAAAAATCGGATTGATGCATTTTGGAAGAAATATGATAAGATTGAGCTCTCCATAAACGGGACAGATCTGAAAGAAATGGGAATTCCCGAGGGAGAGCAGATCCGGATCATATTAAATAGGATACTATTAAAAAAAGTCGACGGCAAGATCCGCACCCGAGAGCAGGAATTAAAAGAAGCTGAACGGTTAAAAGTGGTCGTATAGGAGGCCTATGTACTTGTTTTCCTAAAATGATTTAGAGGTAACAAGTACTTATCCCAATTTCATCTATCGATTATTGGGATTATTAAGGAAAATTGGGATGTACTTGTTTTCCTAAAATGATTTAGAGGTAACAAGTACTTATCCCAATTTCATCTATCGATTATTGGGATTATTAAGGAAAATTGGGATGCCAGGACGGATCGATAAAGTTAATGAATTCATCAAACGCGAGATCAGCAATATCGTATTGTTTGAACTGCAGGACCCGCGGCTGAAGATCGTGACCATTACCGGGATCGAGATGAGCCGTGACCTTCGTTATGCCAAGGCGACTTTTAGTGTTTTGGGAACGAAGAAGCAGGGCGCTGAGGCGACGGAAGGGCTGGCCTCAGCCAGGGGAATGATCCGTAAGCTGGTTGGACAGAGGATCAGTATGCGCAATACGCCGGAGATCCAGTTTGTGTACGACCGTTCGCTGGAATACAGCACCCGTATCGAAGAAACTTTACAGGAAATTAAGAATGAATCTCAAGCTGATCCTGAAGACGATTCATAATGCGAAAACATTTTTGATCAGTACGCACACGAATCCTGATCCGGACGCGCTGGCCTCTGAACTGGCGCTGGCGTTATTTTTAAAAGCGAAAGGGAAGAAGGTCTTTGTCGTGAATGAAGAACCGGTCCCCAGCCGATTCACGTTCATCCCTGCGGTTGGTTTGATCCATGCTCATAAGGATATCAAAAAAGTTGATTACGACGCGGCCGTAGTTCTGGATTGCGGCGAGATTGAACGGGTCGGCAGTGTTCTCAAGTTGATCGACCGCCGCAAACCGTTGCTCAATATCGACCATCATATTACGAATGATAAATTTGGGACGCTGAATTTTGTGAAACCTGCCGCTTCGTCTTCAGCCGAAGTGCTTTTCGAACTCCTTAAAGCCGGAAAATGTAAATTGACGAGAGAGATCGCTGTTCTCTTGTATTTGGGGATCATGACCGATACCGGATCGTTCCGTTACGAAAATACCAGTTCTTACACGCATGCTATTGTGAGCGATCTTCTTAAATTCAAGTTCTCGACCTCCGCACTTTATCAAAAGCTTTATGAATCGGTTCCCCTGAGCGACCTGAAATATTTTACAAAAGTAGTTTCGCATTTTGAATCGTTATACGGCGGGCAGGTGATCTGCGTGGAATTGCCGCGCCGGATCGTCAAAAAATTTTCACAGGATTTTGATTTGCGGGATAAGATCTTCGGGTTTTTGCGGACGATCAAGAATGTGGAAGTGATCGCGATCTTTACGGAAGATAAGGCTGGGAAGACCCGTGTGAATCTGCGTTCCCAGTCGCGGGTGAACGTTGCGCGTTTGGCGCATCATTTTCAGGGAGGCGGCCATAGCCGCGCCAGCGGATGTCTGGTCCAGGCGAATATTAAAAGTGCTAAGCGTAAATTCTTGAACGAGTTGGAGAAGGTGTTGTGATGGAGGGAATAGTTGTTATCAATAAACCTCAGGGAATTACTTCGCATGATGTTGTCAGTGAAGTCCGCCGGAAATTTCATATGCGCCGCGTCGGGCATGCCGGAACTTTGGACCCTTTGGCGACGGGTGTTCTGATCATTCTTTTGGGAAGATCCACCAAGCTTTTTGATAAATTTCAGGCGTTCGATAAGGCTTACCGGGCGACGTTCAAACTCGGGACCGTGACGCACACGGCGGATATTCAGGGCAGGGTCATCAGTCAAAGACCGTACGAAGATATTGCAAAGGATAAAGTTGAAGAGGTCATGAAGAAATTTGTCGGGGATATTGAACAGATCCCGCCGATGGTTTCGGCGGTCAAGGTCGGAGGAAAGCGCCTTTATCAATTGGCCCGACAAGGTATTGAGGTGGAACGGCAGCCGAGAAAGATCCATGTAGGTTTGCTCAGGATGGTCAGCTTTCTATCGCCGCTCGTTGAGTTTTATGTGGAGTGTTCTAAAGGAACTTATATCCGCCAGCTTGCTCATGACATCGGTGAATTTTTAGGATGCGGGGCCTGCATTACGCAAATTGAGAGAACCAAGGTTGGGCCATTTTTGATAACCGACGCTGTTTCGCTGGAAGACCTTAATCCGAGCCATGTGCGTCCCTGGCCGGCGAAGGTATAGAATTACGATGAACGTTATCCGCGATCTTGGACAGAATAAGATCATTTTTCGTAATGTTGTTTTGGCGATCGGTGTTTTTGACGGTTTGCATCGGGGGCATCAGCAGCTGATCAAGAAAGTTATCGCCCGGGCCCGGAAGACCAGGGGGACGGCCATGGTGATGACCTTTTGGCCGCATCCTGTCCATGTTTTAAAGCCGGAAATCCGTTTGCCCTTATTGGTCTCGCTGGAACATCGTCTGAAATTGTTCGAGAATCTGGGCGTTGATGTGTGCGTCGTTGTTCCATTCACTCTCCAGTTCTCGCAGCTCTCGCCGAAAGAATTTATTGAAAATTATCTTGTTCGAAAATTAAAACCTGTCGAAGTTTTTGTCGGTTATGATTTTCGTTTCGGCCATGCGCGTTCCGGCGGCCTGGATCTTTTTCAACAGGAAGGCGAAGAGTTTGGATTTAAGGTCAATATCTTCGACGCTGTTAAAGGCGGGCGTCATATTATCAGCAGCACGCGCATTCGTGAACTGATCAGCTGCGGAGATCTGCATAAGGCGTCGCGTCTTTTGGGGCGCTCGGTGTCATTGATGGGGACGGTGTGCCGGGGGGATGCCCGCGGAAAAAAATTAGGGTTCCCGACGGCAAATATTAATTTGACATGTGAGGTCATTCCGCCTTGCGGAGTGTACGCAGTTCGCGTCATTTTAAGTAAGAAAAAATTTTACGGCATGGCGAATATCGGCCGCCGGCCGTCATTTCATAAAGAAGACGGACGGATCAATATCGAGGTCCACATTTTTAATTTTCATCAGAAGATTTACGGTCAAGAGATCATCGTTGAGTTTTTCAAAAAGATTCGTGATGAACGGATGTTCAATTCCAAAGACCAATTGATCGAGCAGTTAAAACGCGATGAAAAGAAGGCGCGAAAACTGCTATCCCGCGTTTAAGTCCTAGAGTATTTCGATTCACTTCAAGAATTTTTTCCAAAATTGCTCCGTAGACCCCTAAATATGGGGAAGTCCGCCCTTTTGTCCCCAATTTGTTGTATCCCGTTGAAATTTAACAAAATATGCGAAATATGCGAAATTTTTTGTTGACAAAGCATAAGCTCACCCATATAATACCCCAGATGTGGAGCATTGTGGAGTAAAGTGGTTTAAAGGTTTTTGGGGTGAAAATTAACTATGTTTTACGGCGAATATATACATACGGTTGACCGCAAGGGGCGGTTGATCCTTCCTTCGAAGTTTCGGGAAGTTTCCAAGGAAAACAGTGTCGAGCGCTTTTTTATCACACGAGGACTTGAGAAATGTCTTTTTATGTTTGCGGAAGAGGAGTGGAGGGTCCAGGAACAGAAATTCAAATCCATGTCCTTTACGAAATTAGAGTCGCGCAGTTTTAACCGTTTGTTTTTTTCCGGGGCTGTGGATGTCGCGCCGGACCGGCAGGGACGATTTATCGTGCCGCAATATTTGAAAGATTATGCCGGCATTAAACGTGACGTTGTCATTATCGGTGTTGCGAACCGGATCGAAGTTTGGAACAGTGCAGCGTGGCAGGAGTTTTATAAGAACTCGCAGAACTCGTTCGAACAGAACGCGGAGAACATTTTAAACATTTAGCGTCACTAACAGCAGTATACCAGAAGGCCCCGCCTCGGCGGGGCAGGGAGGCGGTCATGACATCGGAATATCTCAACGCGCTGGTTTTTAAACACATGGTGGAATTAAAGAGGTGTGACTGTATCTTCTGCTCGACGGAAGAAAAGCAGACGGGCAAAAGAGAATTATTTTTGGTTTTCAATCAGCACGGAAAAGTTTATTCCAGGAACGGCCTTAAAGGGACATGGGAAGAGGTCCGGGACGACGTGGCCTGCGAGAGCATTCACAAAAATTGCGAACACGTCCGCAAGACCCGTGACATCCCGTGGTATTCGACCTAAGCGCGATGGATAACTTGATAAACGAAAAGATTAAATCGATCAGCGAGATGGAAAAAATATTCTTACATATTCCCGTCATGGTTAAGGAGGTCCGGGAGAGTTTAGCCCTTAAACCCGGAGCCGTGGTCGTGGATTGCACTTTGGGCCTCGGTGGACACGCGTCCTTGCTTTTAAAGGATATCGGCCCGGAGGGGCGTTATATCGGGATCGACCGTGACAGCGAATCGTTGAAACTGGCCGCGGCAAATCTCAAAGAGTTCTCGGCACAGTGCGAATTCGTTCATGACGATTATCGGAACTTGGATAAAATTCTGGAAAATCTGGCGGTTGAGCATGTCGACGCGATCCTTTTGGACCTGGGGATTTCCAGTTTCCAATTGGAACGTCCGGAACGCGGATTCAGTTTTAAGTTGGAAGGCCCGCTGGACATGCGGATGGACCAGGATAGTTATATTTCGGCGTATGATCTGGTGAATTCTTTGTCGGAAAGGGAAATCGCTTCCATCCTCAGGGAATTCGGGGAGGAACGCTGGCACAACCGTATCGCTCATTATTTAGTGGAACAGCGCACAAAAGCACCGATCGCATCGACGAAAGACCTGCGCGATATGATCCTGAAAGCCGTGCCGGGATATTCCCGTTATGACAAGATCGACCCGGCGACGCGTACCTTCCAGGCGATCCGGATCGCCGTCAATCGAGAGCTGGAAGCCTTAGAGATCATTCTGAATAAAATGATGCGCTTGTTGAAGGTCGGCGGCTGTATCGCGGTCATTTCATTTCATTCTTTGGAAGACAGGATCGTAAAACATAAATTTCGCGAATTGGTCAACAGCGGCCGGATGGAATTGAATTTTAAGAAAGCATTAATACCCAGCGAAGAAGAAGTCGCGCACAATCCGCGTGCCCGCAGCGCTAAACTGCGCGTCGCCCGGCGGATTGAATAAACCCGACTTGTTATAGAAAGGAACGTATGAGATTTTCACAATTTCTAAAGGGGATGGTCACTGTAACGAGCCTATGCTTGATCTATACGCATCTGCAGGTGCAGATTTTTGATCTGGCGTATACCGCGAAGGTGAAGGAGCACAAGATCCGCAGCCTTAACGAAGATAACGGGAACGCTACGTACACGATTTTGAAATTAAAATCCGCGCCTAATTTAGGAGGTAAACTATTATCGGAGAATTCCGATATGCAATTTATGGATAACTCCCAAATTGTACGGCTGAAGACCCCGCAGGCTGCTCAAGCTGAGAAGATCACTTTGTCTTCCGCGCAAAAGCGTCAGGCAAATCCGATCTTAAGCTTTCTATCATTGCGGTCACAAGCTGAAGCTAAGCCCCAAGAATAATCAGGATAATTCATAAAAAGTTGAGTTCACAACGTGCACGTTAGGCAGCATTC
This sequence comes from uncultured Planctomycetales bacterium, assembly GCA_964364715.1. Classification (GTDB taxonomy): domain Bacteria; phylum Omnitrophota; class Gorgyraeia; order Zapsychrales; family GWA2-47-8; genus CAYING01. The sequence continues at coordinate 7,804 of CAYING010000035.1, read as the reverse complement.
CTTTCGATTTGGCCTGGTTTTCTTTTCTCTGTTGTTCTTCCTCTTTTTACTTTTTGCTAAACTCGTATTTCTGCAGGTCTTCCGTTCGGAATTTCTTTCCTCGTTAGCCAATAAACAGCATAACTCGCTGATCATGCTGGAACCTCGGCGGGGAACGATCTATGACCGGAATCTCAGGCCGCTGGCTTTCAATGTGACCGTGTCGTCGCTCTATGCCAATCCGCGGGCGATGAGCTACGAGGACAAGAACAAGGCCGTTGAGAATCTTTCCGTTATTTTGGGAATGGACCCGGATGTCCTTCGAAAGGACCTGATGAAGCATCGTTACTTTATCTGGATCGCCCGCAAACTCTCTCCTGATCTCGCCGAAAAAGCGGCCGCGCTTAAGATCCGCGGCCTTGGTTTTATCAAAGAAAGCAAACGGTTTTATCCCAACCAGTGGCTGGCGGCGCACATCGTCGGTTTTGCCGGGGTCGATAACCGCGGGCTGGAGGGGTTGGAATTAAGTTATGATAAATATTTAAAGGGTGAAGCGGGCTGGAGCCAGATCCTGCGCGATGCCCGTCAACGTGAACTTATGTTGGAACGGAATTATGTCCCGCCTAAGGACGGTTTCAATTTGGTCCTGACCATTGATGAAACGATCCAATATTTGGCGGAACGCGCCTTGGAAAAAGCGTTTGTTAAGCACAGTGCAAAATCTGCCTCGATCGTTGTTATGGATCCAGAGACAGGGGAGATCCTTGCGCTCGCGAACCGCCCGACTTATGATTTGGCCGATGTCGCCAAAAGCAGTTTGGAAAGCCGCACGAACCGCGCGGTCAGCTTTATTTATGAGCCTGGGTCGGTTTTTAAGATCGTTACGGCCGCCGGCGCATTGGAGGAAGACATATGGAAGGAAACGGACCGCATCAATTGCGAGAACGGGGCCTACCGAGTTGGCGGAAAGATTCTGCACGATCATCAACCGCACGGGATTCTCACCTTCCGCCAGGTCATTGAAGAGTCGAGCAATATCGGGACTTCAAAAATTGCGCAGAAATTAGGCGGCCAGAATCTTTATAAATATGGGCAGCGGTTCCAATTCGGGAGAAAGACCGGGATCGATCTCGCCGGGGAAGTGAACGGATTCTTCAAACATCCGCGGGATTGGTCCAAGACGTCGATCGCGGCCATTCCAATGGGTCAGGAGGTCGCGGTTACCGCTGTTCAGCTGGCCGGAGCGATCTCCGCGATCGCGAATGGCGGGACGTATATGCGGCCCTTTGTGGTAAAATACATTAAAGATAACCACGAACAGATCATTAAGACGCATGAGCCGACAGCCGTTACTCAAGTTATTTCCCCGGAAACAGCCAAGAGGCTTACCGCGATCCTGACCGGCGTTGTCGACGAAGGGACAGGAAGAATGGCGAAGATTGAAGGCGTTCCGGTCGCGGGAAAGACCGGTACGGCGCAAAAGGTCGTCGATGGGACGTACTCGCATAGTCAATTTTACGCCACCTTCATCGGTTTTGCACCGTCGGATAATCCGCGCTTGGCCGCCGTTGTGGTCGTTGAGGAGCCGCGCGGAACATACTTCGGCGGAACGGTTGCTGCTCCGGTCTTTAAAGAAGTCATCGAAGACAGCCTGAAATATCTTCAAACAAAACAGTAAATTATGAAGCTTATTAAATTATTTGAAAATATTGCTGTGGTCAAAATCCCCAAACGTTTTGCGTCGTATAACGTTCAGTCTATTGGTGTGGATTCCCGAAAAGCCGAAAAAGGAAGCTTGTTCGTCGCGATCTCCGGTATTGCCCAGGACGGGAGCAAGTTTATCGGCCAGGCGATTGAGCGCGGGGCCTCGGTGATTGTTAAGAATAAAGGTTCTGCCGGGAGCGGCCAATATCCTGAGAATATTTGTGTGATCGAAGTTTCAAACACCCGCGCATTTTTGAAAGATGTTCTCCGTCGGTTTTACGGGAACCCATCCAAAAAGGTAAAGACGATCGGTGTCACCGGCACCAACGGGAAAACTACCGTCACGTATCTGATTGAATCGATTCTTCAGCAAGCAAAAAAAACTTCCGGAGTTTTGGGCACGATCAACTACCGCATCGGGAAGAAAATTTTTCCATCGCCGAATACAACTCCCGGCGTTCTGGAGAATCAGCAGTTTCTTTTCAATCTCGCCCATCAAGGGATAGATCATTGCATCATGGAAGTCTCATCGCACGCGCTTGAGCAGGGAAGGGTCGAGCTTATCGATTTTGTGACAGCGGTTTTCACCAATTTGACCAGCGATCATCTGGACTATCACAAGAATGTGGAAAATTATTTTTTGGCGAAGGCGAAATTATTCCAAAATTTAACACTCAAGGCAACGGCGGTGGTCAACATCGACGATCCTTACGGTCGGCGGTTGGCCGGTATGACGAGGGCCAAGGTCTTAACTTACGGCATTCAGTCAAGGGCGGAGATCCAGGCTGTTGATATTGAGCCTTCGATCCACGGGTCACAGTTCCTTCTGAAAACTTCGCAAGGCAGCATCTTGATTAAAACAAAGTTGATAGGTCTGCATAATATTTATAATATTCTTTCGGCCGTGGGCGTTTGCCTGGCGAACCGGATCGATCTTCCGACGATCAAAAAGGCGATCGAAAAATTTTCCAATGTTCCGGGGCGGCTGGAAAAGGTCGAGGCCGGACAGAAATTTCATGTCTTTGTCGATTACGCCCATACCGAAGACGGCCTTAAAAATGTTTTAAACAGCCTGCGTAAAGTGAGACGTTCCAAAATTATTACTGTTTTCGGCTGCGGCGGGGACAGGGACCGGACCAAACGTCCCAAGATGGGCAAGGTTGTGAGCCGTCTTTCCGATACAGCGATCGTCACCAGCGATAACCCGAGAAGCGAGGATCCGCAGGCGATCATTAATGAAATATTGCCTGGTTTTGAGAAGAAAAATTATACCGTAGTCATTGACCGTAAGGATGCGATCGAAGCCGCTTTAGTCCAAGCCAAAGCGGATGATATTGTTTTGATCGCCGGGAAAGGCCACGAGAATTGTCAGATTTTCAAGGATAGAACTATTCATTTCGATGACCGGGAAACCGTAAGGGAAATATTGCAATGTCAGTTGCGTTAAGTGCCGGCGAGATCATTAAGGCGACCAAGGGAAAACTTCTGCAGGGCGATCCGCGTGCCCGGGTCAAGGGGGTTTCCATCGATTCGCGGAATTTTAAGACAGGCGAATTATTTGTCGCGATCAAAGGTGAGAATCACGACGGGCATGCCTTTGTCGGACAGATCGAACGCTCAGCCTCAGCCGTCGTTGTCTCCCGAAAAGACCTGACGTTCAAAACAAAAATACCGGTCATTTTCGTCAAGGATACGACCGAGGCCTTGGGGAGGATCGCGTTCGCCCACCGTAAAAAATTTAAAATTCCGGTGATTGCCATCACCGGCAGCAGCGGAAAAACCACGACGAAAGATATGCTTGCTGAGGTGCTGCGGTCAAAGTATAAAGTTCTCAGCAGCGTTGGAACGCAAAATAATCAGATCGGTGTGCCGCTCACACTTTTAAAACTGTCCCGTGAACACGAAGTGGCTGTCCTGGAATTGGGGACGAACCGTTTCGGCGATATCCGTTGGCTCACGGAAATTTCTAAACCTGCGATCGCGATCTATACGACGATCGGAGAATCGCATCTGGAATGTCTGAAGACCCCCGAAGGGGTTCTCAAGGAAAAGTTGGGCCTGGCCCGTTTTATGGCTGTCGATGGAAAAGTCATATTGAATTTGGATAATCCTTATTTGGCAAAGGTAAAGTCCGCGCAGATCCGCAGGAAAATTATTCCATTCGGGTGTAAATCTCAGGCGGAATTCCGGGCCTCGGATGAAAAATTGATCGATAATCAAAATCTTCAGTTTACGGTCAGCGGGAAATATAGAATGTGTCTTAAGACGCTCAGTTCGGAAAACGTTTATAACGCCCTTGCGGTCATTGCCTGCGCCCGTCTTTTGAAGATCAGCTTTAAGGATATCGGAAAGGCCTTAAGGCGATTCCAATTCCCCAAGGGACGGCAAATGATCCATAAGGTCGACGGGTTTTGGGTGATCGATGACACCTACAACGCCAACCCGATCTCCTTTAAAAGTGCCGTGATGACCCTGTCGCGCATGAAAACAGAAGGACGGCGGATATTGGTCTGCGCGGATATGCTGGAGCTCGGCCGGCAATCGGAGGAATTGCACCGGCAGGTCGGACAGCTGGTGGGGGCTTCACCGGTCGACCTGGTTCTGTCGATAGGAAAATTTTCAAAATTTATTTCGCAAGAGGCTCGTTCGTGCCATAATCGTGTTGCAGCGTATCATTTTAATTCTTTGTTAAAGCTTCATAAATATCTTAAGGACTATTGCCGCTCCGGCGATGTTATTCTGATCAAAGGGTCCCGCGGTATGCATATGGAGCGGACAGTGGATTTTTTGCTGGAGAAGTTGAACCCTCATTAAAAGGATAGTTATGTTTTATTATTTGGCGCAGCTGCGTGATATTTTAGACGGGTTTAATATCTTTCGGTATATTACCTTTCGTGCCGGTATGGCGGCGGTGACGACATTTTTGATCTGCGTGATCTGGGGGCAGTGGTTCATCAAGCGTCTGCAGAAATTTCAGGTCCAGGAACAGGCGCGACGGGAAGATGCCCCGGGCCTGGATAAATTTCAGCAGGGAAAAGAAGGGACCCCGACCATGGGCGGGATTCTGATCGTCGGGAGTATTTTGATCTCGGTATTACTATGGGCTGACTTGAGCAATAAATATATCCTTCTGACGGGCATGACCTGCGGCTGGCTGGCGATGTTAGGTTTTATGGATGATTATATTAAATTGGTGCATTCCCGTCAGCCCAAAGCCCCCGATCAGGAACGCCGCCGCCGGGACCGTGTCATCAATACGATCAAACAGTTGGGCCTGCCGTATGATCTTTTTACACGCCGCGGCCGAAGAGGGCTGCATGCGAAGACCAAACTCGCTTGGCAGCTTCTGTTGGGTTTTATCATCGGACTGTTTATTTATTCCTCTCCGGAAATTTCTACAAAATTAGATATCCCTTTCTTTAAAAATGCCGCACTTGACCTCGGCTTTTTTTATATTCCGTTGGTCGTTTTGATCGTTGTCGGAACTTCTAACGCCGTTAATTTGACTGACGGGCTGGATGGGCTGGCGATCGGCTGCGTTTTGATTGTCAGTATGGCGCTCGCTATTCTTAGTTATATCACCGGGCATATTAAATTCAGCCAATACTTGTTCCTCCCTCACGTGGCCGGGTCCGGGGAACTGACCGTATTCTGCGCGGCGCTGGTGGGAGCAAGCTTGGGGTTTTTGTGGTTCAATTCCTATCCGGCGACTATTTTTATGGGCGATGTCGGATCTCTGGCATTGGGGGGAAGCCTCGGGATCATTTCGGTCTTCATAAAGAAGGAACTGCTGTTAATTCTGCTCGGCGGTGTTTTTGTGGCCGAGGCTTTGTCCGTTATCCTGCAGGTGCTCGCCGTCAAGCTTACCGGAAAACGTGTTTTCAAGATGTCGCCTTTCCATCACCACCTCCAGATGTCGGGATGGAACGAATCAAAAATAATTATCCGTTTCTGGATAATTGCCATGATCTTGGCGTTTCTGACCATAACTACGTTAAAGATCCGATGACGTCATTCAGTCTCAAAGGGAAAAAAGCAGTGATCATTGGCGCCGGAAAAAGCGGGATCGCTTTGGCCAAGTTCGTCGTACGTTTAGGCGGGATCCCAAGGATCAGCGACAACAATCCTGCGATCAAACTGGATGATGAGTTTCGATCGTGGGCCCGAGATCATAATATCGCGATCGAGACCGGCGGCCATACGAAGAAATTTATCGAAGAGGGTGATTGTCTCGTTGTTAGCCCTGGGGTCAGGATCGATGCTCCTCCGGTCCAGTGGGCCGGCGCGAAGAATATTCCGTTGATGGGGGAGGTCGAATTAGCGTACCGTTTTTGCACGAAACCGATCATTGCCGTCACCGGCAGCAACGGTAAAACCACGACGGTCAATCTTATCAAAGAGATCATCGAGTATTCCGGTAAGAAGGCGTGTCTGTGCGGGAACGTGGGAACGGCTTTCTCGTCGCAGGTTTTGGATTTGCAGAATTATGATTACGTTGTCCTGGAAGTGAGTTCCTTTCAGCTGGAATCGATCAGCGAGTTTAAGCCGTATATCGCGGTTTGGCTCAATTTTAATCAGAACCATCTGGACCGGCATAAGGATATGCAGGAATATTTTGAGGCGAAGAAGCGGCTTTTTATGAATCAGACAAAAGGGGATTTTGCCGTCTTGAACGCGCAAGACCCATGGATCGCCCAAGCTGTCCCGTCGGTAAAAGCGGCCGTCCGTTATTTCAATGATCCGCAGTCCCCTGACACAACAGCTGTCAGGAATCCGAATCATTTGGCGGTTATGGAAGTGGGCGTCATTTTAGGTGTCAGCGCTGACGTGTGCCGTGAAGTTTTTACCCGGTTTAAAGGGGTGGAGCACCGATTGGAATTTGTACGAAACTTGAACGGCGTTGATTTTGTCAACGATTCCAAGGCGACCACCGCCGAATCCGGGCGTTGGGCCTTGGAAAATATTCAAAAGCCCATTCTGATGATCTGCGGCGGCCGCGATAAAAATATTGATTTTTCGGTCTTGAGCGGTCTGGTCAAAGCAAAGGTCAAGAAGATGTTCGTCATCGGAGAAGCCCGTGAAAAATTAAAGCATACCTTTGGCAATGTGGTTAACGTGGAAGAATGCGCGCAGCTCGACGCAGCGGTCCAGCGGGCGAAAGAGACGGCTTCTTCCGGCGATTGTGTTCTTTTAAGCCCGATGTGCGCGAGTTTTGATATGTTCAAGAATTACGAGGAGCGGGGAAAGATTTTTAAAGAGATCGTCCAGAGCCTTTAAGCATGCGCGAGAAATTTAAATTATTGGCCTTGTTCTGCGGGATTGTTTTCAAGCTAAGGTTGGAGAAGATGAAAAAATGATGCGAGATATCCGCATATCGATTGCGTCGATCGTAACTTTTTTGTTATGTATCGGGGTCGTGATGATCTACAGCTCGAGCGGGATCTATGCCCTTCAGGAATTGGGGGATGGCGCGTATTATTTGAACCGCCATCTGATGTTTTTGGTGATCGGCGCGGCATTGTGTTATGCGGCCATGAGGATCGATTATCGGGACCTTCGGAAATGGGCAAAACCTTTGTTGGGGATCGCGTTTTTACTTTTGGTCCTTGTCCTGATCCCGGGGATCGGGAGATCAATATCCGGCGCCCGACGGTGGTTTCAATTCGAGGGTTTCAGTTTTCAGCCGTCGGAATTTGCCAAGCTGGCTCTGTTGATCTATGTTTCTGATTATCTGGCGCGGAAACAGAACAAGATCAGTGATTTCTGGACAGGATTTCTGCCGGTGATCATGGTGCTCGGGGGGATGGCGTTTTTGGTCGTTAAACAGCCGGACTTCGGAAGTTCTGTTTTGCTGGGAGTTATTGTTATGCTCTTGCTTTTTTTATCGGGCGAGCGCCTCAGCCATATCGGAGGGCTCGCGTTAATGGCGCTTCCGGTGCTGATCCTTTTGGTCGCAAAATCTCCCTACCGTATGGCGAGAATTATGGCCTTTCTTGACCCGTGGCAGGATAGCAAGGGGATCGGATTTCAGCTGACCCAATCCCAGATCTCGTTGGGAACGGGGGGATTTTGGGGTTTGGGTTTCTTTTTTTTGATTATTACTCATTTTGGGTTGGGTCGA
>CAYING010000034.1:0-18813 GCA_964364715.1 uncultured Planctomycetales bacterium | reverse complement strand
CCTTGAGCCGTCCTCTTTAACCTCTCTCATCGCTCTTTCAAATTCTTCAACAACTCTGGCAGCTTTTTGCCAATTTTCATCGAAGGCTTTTAGGACAGTCAAATCTCTGGTCGAAAGTTCTTGCCGCGCCTTTCTCTCTCTTTCGCTCTGGGGTTTGGGATTCCACGTAGTCTGATTAACGTACGGCCGCAATTTTCTGGTCAACTCGATGCCGGTCTTTGCGCTTACCATCCCAAACAAATCACCCGAACCCAGCATCGCGCGGTCCTGCTCCGCCGCGGCGGGGTCGGCAACGGGAGATAATTTTACCTCTGCCGTCCGCGGCGCTCCAACCTTGACTGACTCGATGACCAATACAATTTCAGCCTCGCTGGAAGCATCCATGCGTTGACTGAGCACAAATTTTGATTTTCCGTCATCCTCCCGGAGTAAGTCCAAAATTTCCCGGCTTACGACGTCAACTTCAGACTCTCGAGGAAAATTTAGTATCGACTGATCCTGGCCGCCGCTTCTAAGCATAATAAAAAATTCCCTTGCTCCGGCTTTATTTGCTGCAGATTTAACCTCGCTGATCTGCTTCTCAAGCTCGGCTAAAAACGCGGGATTCTCCAGCGGCAGCGCCGTCATCGCGCGGTCGGGGGAAGAAGCGGCTTCTTCTCTTAATGCTATCCCTCGCATAATCGCTGCTTTCCATCTCAACAAAACATCTGAACCGTCCTCTATGCGCCCGCCGGCATTCAAAAATCCTTCCTTTTCAAAAATAGCGCTCGCCTCGCTAGGGCTGAACTTAACCCGTATTCGAAGCCGCATTTCAAGATCAGCCAAAAAAGATTTAACGGCTTCACTTTTGGGGCCTAAAAGATTTAAAATGTATGATAAATCAAGATTGAAAACATGTTGGATACTAAAAACCTCGGGGTTAAAGCCGGAATATTTTGGCACAACGATGGAAGGATCGGCCCTAAAACTTGCAAGTGATTGCAGTAATTCATCTAGCCCGCCAGATGGCCCATTTTCTCTCAAAACTTTTTCTAATTCATTGATGAGCAACGTCAAGGTGCTCTTTTTTATGTTCTGATACAAATTAACTTTGGCAAGAATTGTTTTTTCATATTCTTTAGAAAAGGGAAAAACCGGATCACTGATAATGACACTTTCAAAAACAGAAGCTTTGGGATACTTAACTTCTGCTCGTTTTGACACGACACCACTGATAACTTCACGCCTAAGCACTGGTTGCATTAAAGAACCTATTCCACCCAGGAATGCTCTCTCCCCAAAGATTAAAGCAACAGTTTCATTAGTATTTCTGTTATAAAAATAGACAGTATAATTTCCTAAGGTATCTCTACTGACCCAAGCTGAATTTAAGACTTGTACTTGTTCATCCGCCATCATCGCGCGGTCAGAGTCGCCTATTTTCATCGCGGCGGTGGGGGAAATCATTTTTCCATTCATCCTAGGAGCGACGGAAAATATTGATACGTCGCCCGTGGTTAAACTCGCTAAATCCAACTGATCTTTACGCACCGTCATCATCGCGAGGTTTTTATCGTCCCGGATCCCGCCGGTGAAGTATTTGCGCGGGATGGATTCTTCGGACAACGCGTCGTAGTCTTCCTTAATAAAGGTATACGCGCCTTTTTTGTAAGCATCGACGTAGAGATTATAAATTTGATTGGTGACGGTTGTGTCGGCCATATCGATCCCGGCAACTTTGTTCTGGTCGACGTAGGCTTTGGAAAACGCGGTGTCTTTGATGATCTGCTTGTACCATTTGGCCAAGAGAAGCGAATGATAGATCTGACGGAGCGGTGCAAAATGCCTGCCTTCGTTGACTTCTTTCTCGATTGCCGGGAGAACGATCTCGCGCATGATTTGGCCGGATAATTGGTCGAGTTCTGAATCTTTTTCTGTAGAAATCCCGCGGCCATCAGAAGCGATGGCCTGGGATGCTGCTGTGTAGTCTTGATCCAGCAGCACCTTTAACCGGCTCTTCACTATATAAGCGGTCTGGCCGTTCTCATAAATGGTTGCGCTCTCCGGGATGATCCATACTTTGTTGAAGGTCTTGATGGGAAGGTCGGTCGTGCCGAATTTCTCCTGGGCTTGTTTGTAAATTTTGTCCCAGAATTTTTTGCCGACTTCAGACTCCGGGGACAAAAATGACGCGGTCAATTGTTTGAGGATGTAATCTTGTGCAAGTAAATCGCGGCCGAGTTCGGTCTTGCTCAATTCGGCCGGGATGATGCGTTGGCTCTCGTGCGGTGAAAGGTTCACCCAAAAATCATTGGCCGGGACGGTAAGTGCTGCGAAGAAATATTTGATCAGACGCTGTGATTCGTCTTTGACTTGCGCTTGATTAAATTTGGTATGGCCGTTGTCGATGATAAAATCGAACTGGAGCGGGTTCTCGGGGTGGATCTTAAGGCCTTTAATAAGGACTGGAACAAAGGCCGGCGACGGAGCCATCATCGTGCCAGGGTTCGGCAAGAGAATGCCGCCGATTGTCTGCGCCTGCGCGATCTGCGGCGGAAGAACGGTGGTCACGAGAAATGTGACGAGGATTATGCTGGATATCAGACGTTTAAACATTGTTTTGACCCTGCCCCGCCTGAGGCGGGGACTTAAATTGGTAGCAAAAGTATGCACTATTTTTGAGCAAAGGCAAGTTTTTTTATGATATGTAAGTCATTGTCCGGCAATTAGTTGCGATAGACATCTCGGCGATGACCGACAAGCAGAACAAGGACTGCTTTTTCGGCCTCGTGAATTTGATAAATGATCCGATAATTCCCCTGACGGATCCGGTAGCGATTGGCCTGTCCCTGCAATTTTTGAGTACCTGTCCGGCGAGGATCCAGCTCCAGGCTGGTTATGGCGGTATAAATTCGGTCGAGATCTGCGGCGGGAATTCTATCGAGGTCATTATAAACACGCGCTTCGATGATAACCTTATACATCAGCCATTTTTCTTTCGCTTAGCAATATACTGCGACAATTCCTCTTTAGTCGAAAGCTGAGGATATTTCAGCCGCTCCTCAGCAACGGCGTTATCCAGGCTGTCCTGCTGCAGTTCTTCCAGCTTTGCCTGAATAGCTTCCATAATAAAAAACTGCATTTTGATGCCGTTGCGGTCGCAGTAAGCAGCGATCTTTTTCTTAAGATCTGCCGGGATCCGCGTTCCCAGGGCAACTAATTGAGCCTTGATCATATCTTCACCTCCGTGTGCTCATTTGATAACTTATGATATCAAATAATAGCACATGATGACATTTTCGTCAACAGTCCTCACTACAATTACACTTATTTTCAAACTGCCCGCAGATCTTGTCGCCGCAGGGGATGCACGTGGGAACGGAGTGAACGGAATTGCGCGGGGTCACATCGCATCGCCCATCGAAATTTTCCACCCCGCAGCGTTTAACCAAACCCGCACAGCACTCAACCTCGCCTCCCTGATAACCGAGCCCGCCGCAGCCGCCCGCCGGAACAATTAATTTGGGATAGCAGATATACTTTCCCTCGCATCCTTTGACCACTTGGCACTCCTCCAGCGGACAATATTCGATCCGGATCTCAAAACATTGACGAGGCAGGCATTGGGCCGTGCAGGCGTTCGGATCGTCTTTGTGGGCGATGCAGGTCAATCTGCAGGCCTGGACCGGGCAACGGGCCGTCGAGAGATAAGTTTTCTGACAGTACTCTTTAAGGTTTTGCCCTGGCGCGGGCTGGGCGGAAACCGGGAAAGCGCAGATGAAGAAAAAAAATAATTGAAATATGAATTTTCTCAATAAGGTCACTCGACTCTTTCCAAGTGTTCGGATTTGACCCAGCCCAGCCGTCCGTCCCGGCGGACGATCTTGCTCCAGCCGCCTTCATTTCTCACCACCCGCACCGATGACCCTTGCGCCAGGTCAAAATACACGGTTGAATCGGAGAGCGGTTCATACCTCGCTTCGGTTTGCGCGGTCACGACCGCCTGGCCGGCTTCGAGTTTGAATTTCAAATAAAACAATCCTGAATAGATCATAAAGACCATCAGCAAAAGTGACGTGACCACAAACCGGCGGCGTTCGGACCAACTTCGATATAAGCCCCACAGCGAAAAAACCGCCATCGCGGCGAAGACAAAAAGGCAGATGAGGACAAGTTCATCAAGCGTGTAAAGGCCAATCTGATCGCCAATGAACCTCTGCCAAATATTTTGCTCCAGAGTGTTCCCTCCTGTCAACGACAGCGCATAGCGGGTATTCGAGAATACATCTGCATCCCGAGGCAAAACCCGCCGGGCGCGTTCGTAATTTAAAACCGCTTTGCCTGATTGCCCAAGTTTAAAATAAGCATTTCCTAAATTAAAATTGAGCGCGCCGCTTTCAAAACCAGCCGCGCGGACTGCTTCGTAAGCTTGAACAGCTTCTGCATAACTTCCCTTTTTGTACAATTCATTCGCCGCAGTAAATTTTTCCTGCGCAAAAACCACCGCCGAAATATTCACCGAGAGCAAGACGATTAAAATTATCCGCTTGATGTTCATCGGATATTCCTTTCCAAATGATCGATAACTTTTTCCAGGCTTTCCAAACTGCCGCGCATCTTGCTTTCGTCAAAGGAAGCGGACGCATAACGCACCATATCGCATTCCTCAAAAATGATCTTGATCCGGCTGATCACCTCGGGCTCGATCCGTTTCGCGGTTAAAACATCGTCGACCGCGGCAAAAGTGAGGCCTGACGACGACAAATGGAATTTATCCCCGAGATATTCCTGCAGCGCTTTAAAAATCACATCATAAAATTCTTTTTCCTTCCCTTTTCGGATCATGGCCTTGGCGGCGAGCATTCCGGCCTGGGCTTTTTTCGGGGCGCGCAGCCGGCGGGCATAGACTTGGTCGGTACGCAGGCGGTGTGTTTGGCGGTACAGGACATACAAAATCACCCACGCCGCGGCCACGCCGACCGCCGACAGCCGGATAAAAATGTTAGCGTAAAGCCTTTTACCGATGGGACGGAAGGCGCCGCTTTTCTCTTTGATGAAGACGATATCGCGGCCGAGCTGTTCCGGAACTTTTTCCGGCGCGGCATCCTTAAGGCCGATGACCTTTAATTCCTGGCCCTGCGCCTTTAAAACTTTGAGCGGGAACGGCCCCTTCACGACCGTCTGATAACTTTTGGAATCGGTATCAAAATAACTGAACGCGATCTGCGGAATCTCCGTTATTTTCTCGTCCGTCGGGATCACAACTTGCTCCAATATCTTTTCTCCGTTTTCTTCTTTGACCTGCGGATCGTAAAATTTTAATCCTTCCTGCGGTTTGATCGCCGGGAAGGAAACGGCTTTTAAATTATCTCCTTTGATCTTCATCCGAACCGTAACCGGATCGCCGACGGGAACTTCGCCGGGGCTTAACGTCGCGTCAAACTCAAATTGCCCGACACCGCCGGAAAAACTGTCCGGCTTTCCCTCTTCCGGAACAGGGTGAACGGTCAACGCCAGGTCCGTTGACTCCAGGCTCGCCGGCCGGCGTTCGAACGTGTCAAGAAATCCGCTAAAAAAATCGTCCTCAAAAAGGTCTTTAAACCGGCTCTCCTGGCCGGCAGCCCGACGCTGCGATTTGGTCAGGATCTGACAACGGATCTTCGCCGGGCCTAAGCTCAGTTCGCCGGTCCGCGTCGGATAGATATTGGTTTTGAACTCCAGGACATCGTAACGCGCCCCGCCGATCACCTGCTGGTATTGTTTCGGTTTTTCAAAATCATCGATGGTAAAACCGTCGTGGCTGAATTCGGGATATTCGATGTCGCTGGCCGAAACTCCGGTGACAAAAAGCTTGATCGTGAGCGCGACCTTTTCCCCGATATACGCCTCTTTTTCCGGCGTTCCCATGATCATAAAGATTTTATCCGATAAATTTGCGACTCCCTGATTTTGCGCCGGGCCGCCGGCTGAAGAAGATGAGGCAACAGCATCGACGACATCAACCGCGATCGGCTCACTCGTATATTTCTTCCCTTCGAGTTCTATTGTGAATGCGGGGATCGTAAACTTGCCTTTTTTCTGCGGATAAAGGACATAAATAAAACTTTTAGTGACGGAAGATTGACCGTTGATGATCGACACCTGGGTCGCCGGGCCGATGAACCGCGAAGTAAACCCCTCGATCGCCGGCAGCTCGATCGGTGAAACATTCTGTGTGCCGCTGATCCTCAAAGTCAATTGCAGAGAATCGTCCAAAGCGGCCTGAGGAGCATTCACCTCAGCCTGGAATACAATGTCCTCTGCCGCAAGCGGCTGGACAAAGCTCGTCGCTGAACTGAGCAAAAATAATATGAAAATTGTTTTTTTCATAGGCACTTATCCACAGGTTATCCACCCTGCCGGCAGGCAGGTCCCAGGGTGAAAAATCGCGATCACCAATCTTTAATAACCGGCCGTTCCTTGGCAGCGGCACGCGGCTGAAGGTTCAGCCTGCCGGTCACCGCCGTTGGCGGGATCCCGCTAAAAGCGGTGACCGGCTCCCCTTCCTGATAATCCTTTAAAAGACGTTCCGCTTCTTTGGCCGACATTTCTTTAGGATCTTGAGACTGCTCCCCGGCTTGCTCTTTTTGTTCCTGCTCGTTCGAATCTTGCTTTTCCTGCTCCTGATTTCTTTTCTGATCCTGATCCTGCGGCTGATTATCTTTGGACTGCTGTTTCTGTTGATCATGCTTTTGCTGTTGCTGTTCTTGCTTTTTCTTGAGGCGCTCTAACTCTTTTTTAACGAATTCATAATTGTACCGCGCATCTTTATCCTCTTTATCAACGGCCAGCGTCCGCTCATAATTTTTCAAAGACTGTTCCAGCGACTGAATGGCTTTAGGGAGATCTGATTTCTCACGGGCGATCCCGGATTTATAAAGCGCATTCCCTAAATTATACCCTGCCTTGCCCCTAAGTTTCTCATCGTCGCTTAAAAGAGATCTCTGCAGCTGCTCCACGGCCTGGTCATATTCCTTATTCTTATAAAGAGCTGTCCCGAGATTGAAATTTATAATATCAGAATTCTGATCCTTTTTTAACGCCTCTTTGTATTTTTCCGCGGCCTGCCCGTAATCCCCGCGCTCGAACAGTTTATTCCCTTCCCCGACCTTCCCGCCGAAGAGCGCGGCCCAGGAAAAATTCGCCCAGCAAAAAATTACAACAAAAATTATCAATATTCGTCTCATAAATTCTTCCGCCGAGCCGGCCGGAGGCATGTTTCCAATATCAGCAAAAATACGGCGACAGCCAATGGATATTGAAAACGCTCGTGATATTTCTTCTCCACCTTGTTTTCGATCTCGCGTTTTTCGATCTTGGACAATTCCCGGTCATAGATCAAATCCAGTCCGAATTGCGCGCCGCTTGCCCGCACATACGCCCCGCCGGTCGCGAGCGCTATTTTTTGGAGCAGATCTTCGTTCAAACGTGATTTTACAAAATTACCGCTCTCATCCTTCAAAAATTCCTTCTGCCCGCCTCCGTTATCAATCTGCACCAACTCTCCTTCCGGCGTCCCGATCCCGACGGTAAAGACCTTGACCTCTTTGGCCTTTGCTTCCCGCGCGAACGCCAAGGGGTCCCCTTCCAGATTCTCTCCGTCGGTCACAATGATAACCGCTTTGTATTTGGCCGGAGTATTATCATAACCTTTCATCGCTTCCTTCAGCGCCGCGGAAATATTGGTCCCGCCGCGCGGGATCGTCCCCACGTTAACATCTTCCAAGTTCAGCAGAAATCCGGAATAATCGCTCGTCAAAGGACAGACCATAAAGGCGTCCCCGGCAAACGCGATCAGCCCGATGCGGTCGCCTTTCAATTTCTTCACCAGATCCTTCACCGCGAGCCGGGTCCGCTCCAGCCGGTTAGGCTTCACATCAGCGGTCAGCATACTTTTCGACGTATCTAAAGCGATCAAAATATCAATGCCCCGGCGTTTCACTTCCTGCCATTCAAATCCCCATTGCGGGCGGGCCAAGGCCAGAACGCTGAAAACAAAAACTAAAATGAGAAAAATATTTTTAATCCACTGCCGAAAAATACTGACGTCCTGGACGATCTCCGCCAAAAGTTCCGGCTGAGCAAATTTTCGCAACTTCGCGGTTTTATTCCTGACTGCCCAAATAAAAAAAATCATTAACGGGAGTGCGAGAAGGATCCAAAACAAATTTTGAAATTGGGCAAAACGCATAAAAAGGTAAAAGTTAAAGGTCAAAGGTCAAAATTGAGGAGTCGCGAAGCGACACCATACTTTTGACTTTTGAATTTTGACTTTTGAATTACGGTATTCTCAAAAAAACCGTATTACTCAAAACAATTTCCAGCATCAAAAGCAACAACGCAAAAACAAGAACCCCTGGGAACAATTCCTTATACTCTTTATATCCGAACTCCTCGACCTTCGTTTTCTCGAGCGCGTCGATCTCCCGGTAAATTTTCTCCAGCGAGGCCGTATCCAGCGCGCGGAAATATTGCGCCCCGGTCATCTCAGCCGCTTTTTTAAGCATTTCCTCGTCGATCTCGACTTGTACGTTCTCATAAAAGGTCCGGCCCCAAGGGTCATTGACCGGGAAAGGCACAACCCCGCGGCGTCCGGCACCGATCGTATACATTTTAATTCCCAAAGCCTTGGCAGCCTGGGCCGCGGTCAAAGGGTCGATCTTGCCGGCATTGTTCATCCCGTCAGTCAAAAGGACAATAACCTTGCTTTTGGCCTTGCTGTCCTTTAAACGCAACAGCGACATATTGACCGCCGAACCGATCGCGGTGCCGTCCTGGATCAATCCTAATTGGATCCGTCCCAGATTCGCGTTCAGCCAGGAATAATCCGTTGTCAGCGGGCATACGGTATACGCGACTCCGCCGAAAGCGACCAACCCCAGCCGGTCATATTTTCTTCCCTTGACGAAATCAGCGACGACCTTTTTGACAACGTCCAGGCGGTTGGTCCGCCGGCCGTTCAATTCAAAATCTTCCGCCGCCATACTTCCCGAGCAATCGATCGCAAGCACAATATCGATCCCCTCGGCCTGATGCACAGTTTCTTCCAGAACCGAGCGCGGCCCGGCAAGCGCAACGATAAATAACACCAGCACGGCACAACGCAGATAAAACGGTACAAACGCAAACCGCGTTTTCCAGGTGGAAGAGATCCCGGCCAAGAGATCGACCGAAGAGAACCTGATGCTCATCTCTTTCGCTCGCGCACGCGGCCAAAAGAGGGCAGCTAAAACAATTGGGATCAGGACTAAAAGCCAGGGTGTTTTGAAGATCATTTCACTTCTTCGATCAGCTTTTTTGCGATACGGAAACTCTCCTCGGCGAAGGATGCCTCAGGATTGAATTTGGCAAATTTTACCATATCGCAAGAGTTCATAAAATCTTTCAAAGTTTCATTTTGCGATGAATTCAAATGTGGCAGGCCCGCCAAATGTTCCAAAAATTCTTGTGTCGTCATCTCCGGCGCCTTCACGCTGAATTTCTGTTCAAAGTACCAGCGGATAATATCGCACAGGACCGTATAATACTTTTTTATCTCTCCTCTGGGAATAAGATCTTCTCGGCGTAAAGTTTCTAATTTCTCCAAGGCTATTTCCCAAGGGGCTTTGGCAGGTGCCGCTTTTTCAGAAATCTTGCGCTGACGGTATTTTAAAAAACGCAGAATTCCAAAGATGATCGCAGCCGCTGCCGCAAGGCACAAGATCACCAATAGAGTGTAATCCTTGGGGTATTCGACGGGTTTCACATCACGGATATCCTGCAAAGTTGTGGAATTATTTGCCTGACTCATGTTATCCTGCGGCGGCGCTGCAAAAAGAATTTCACCATGGCATCAACGTACGGCCCATCGGTGGACACCGGGATATGGTCGACCCCGGCGGAACGGAAAAGCTTTTCGCGCGCTTCCGCCCTTTGGACAGCTTTTTTGGCGTATTCGCGCCGGAGCGGTTCGCTCGAGGTATCCACCAAAACTTTTTCCCCGGCCTCGGCATCGTGCAGCGTCACCAACCCGCAATCCGGAAGTTCCTTTTCCCTCGGGTCATTGAGGCTGACCGCGATGATGTCGTGGCGTTTGTTCGCGATGGACAGGGCTTTTTTCAGAGGCATCTTTCCGGCCGCGTTTTCAAAAAAATCCGAGATCACAAAAACAACTGTTTTGCGTTTAAGGATATGGTTCAAATGCTCCAGCGCGAGGACGATGTCGGTCTTCCGGCTTTTCGGTTTAAAGTACAAAACTTCGCGGATGACGCGCAGGACATGCGTGGTCCCTTTGCGCGGCGGAATGAATTCCTCGATCTGATCCGTGAACATCATCAGTCCGACTCTATCGTTATTGCGGATGGCGGAAAAAGCCAACAGCGCGGCGATCTCGGCGGCGAGTTTACTTTTCAGTTCCCGGACCGTGCCGAAGGCGGAGGATGCGGACACATCCACCAGGATCATCACGGTCAGCTCGCGTTCCTCGATATATTTTTTGACGTGCGGGATGCCGGTGCGCGCGGTGACGTTCCAGTCGATCGTCTTCACATCGTCGCCGATCTGGTATTCGCGCACCTCGTCGAATTCAACGCCGCGGCCCTTAAAGACGCTGTGGTATTGCCCGGAGAAGACGTCGGTTACCAGGCGGTTGGTCGTGATCTCGATGCGGCGGATATTTTTCAATAAGGATTTAGAAAGCATATTGTAGGGTCACAAAGTCACACGTAAACCCTGCAACACTTGTGACCTTTTGACCTTTTGACCTTTTGACTTTTTGACCTTTTACGGCACTGGAACTTCTTCAAAAATCCGCTTAATGATATCTTCCGAAGTTTTTTCTTCCGCTTCAGCTTCGTACGTCGGGATGACCCGGTGGCGCAGAACATCCATACCGATGGATTTAATATCCTGCGGCGTGACGTAACCGCGGCCCTGTACGAACGCATGGGCCTTGGACGCGACCGCCAAAAAGATCGTCGCCCGCGGCGATGCCCCGTACTGGATCAGCCCTTTAAGATCCTGAAGTTTATACTCTTCCGGTTTTCTGGTCGCCTCAACGATGTCGACGATATACCGCTCGATCTTTTCATCCATATAGATCTCATCGACCACTTTGCGCAGACGCAAAATATCTACCGGAGTAATGATGGATCTTAGAGCAAAATTCGCATTAGTCACCGCCATTCGTTTTAAAATTTCGCGCTCCTCAGCCTTGGTCGGATAGGTCACCTTGACCTTCAACATAAAACGGTCCACCTGGGCTTCCGGCAAAGGATACGTCCCTTCGTGTTCGATCGGGTTCTGGGTTGCCAAAACTAAAAACGGATCCGCAAGTTTCAGTGTCTCTTCCCCGATCGTGATCTGCCGCTCCTGCATCGCCTCGAGCAAAGCGCTCTGCACCTTGGCCGGCGCGCGGTTGATCTCATCAGCGAGAATGATGTTAGCGAACAAAGGGCCTTTTTTAATTTGAAATTGTCCGGACCGCTGGTCGTAAATAAGCGTCCCGGTCAAGTCCGCCGGCAGCATATCCGGGGTGAATTGGATACGCTGAAATTTTGTCTGGATGGTCGACGAAAGTGTTTTGACCGCGGTGGTCTTGGCCAAACCCGGCACGCCTTCGATCAGAATATGGCCGTTGGCCAAAAGCCCGATCAAAAGACGTTCCATCAGATATTTTTGTCCGACCACGACCTTTTGGGTTTCCAGAAGGACCGCCTCGAGGCAGGCGTTTTCTTTTTTTACCTTGTCATTGATCAACGAGATCCCTGTATCGTTCATAATAACCTCCTAAATACTGTTTTCTGTTATCGTACACTGCGGGATGAAGACTGCGGGGAACACAGAACAAATTTCTAGGACGATTTTAAATTTTACAAGTTTGAGTATCAAAAACGCAGGAAATAGGTTAAAATATTTTTAAGATAAAAAATTTAACACCCAAAAGAAAGGCCGGCCATGGGAAAACTCATAGAATTTATAAAAAAATACGCCTCACCCACCGGGCCTTTCGAGTGGATTTTCTTCAGCGCCCTGGTGATCGGAACGCTCACCGTGATCGTATTCTTAATAAGCATGTACACCCAGGCTCAATAGAACCCTCCAAGCCCCTAAAGGCTTTTAAGAATTTTCTTGCACGCGGCCGCCGCTTCACCGGCCTGCGTCACACCGAACCCAAGATCCCGCAGCAGTCCGTCCTTAATGTCATAAACAAACGCGTGCACCGAAAGATTCTGACCGCGGGACCAAGCCTCTTGCACAACCGTAGTTTGACAAACATTCATCGCCTGCTCAACAACATTCAGCTCGCAAATTAAGTCAAAACGTTTGCGCGCATCCTTGATAGAATTAAGTTTAGTCTGATACTTTTCCGTAACATCCCGCACGTGGCGCAGCCAGTTATCGATCAAACCTAAGCGGACATCATCCATCGCCGACTTCACTCCCCCGCATCCGTAATGGCCGCAGACAATAATATCCTTAACGCTTAAAACATCGACGGCATATTGCAGGACCGAAAGGCAATTCAGGTCGGTGTGCACGACGATATTGGCAACATTGCGGTGGACAAAGAGTTCGCCGGGAAGCAAACCGGTTATTTCATTGGCTGGAACGCGGCTATCGGAACAGCCGATCCAGAGATAGCCGGGAGTTTGGATATGGGAAAGTTTGGCAAAAAACTCCGGGTCTTTCTGCTGGATCTTCTGCGACCAACGGCGATTATTCTCCAATAGATCTTTCAAAGTCCGCATAAAAATTTTTCCTATACCGTGTTGCCTAAATTATATCAGAAGAACACGGTATAAGTACTGCGTTCCTCTACATACAAAATTCACGGTAACGCAGTACTAACCAAGTTCAATATCGACTCGATGGATCTTATGGTCGCGCAGGTCATACGAATACGGCGCGGAAATGACCGTCGATTGAAGCGTGACCGGCGCGGATTTTTCCGAATAACTTAAAATTATTTTCTGCGCGCGGACGGCATTCTTACCGAACGTGTCTTTGCGTTTAGGGTTATGATAGACGATCAAAGTATTGCCTAGAAAATGAAAGGCGTAGCTGTCTTTCGGAATATTGCCGGAAGATTTCTTTGTGAAGAGCCGCCCGGGAAGGACAGGCTGGAACGATACGCTGAGTTTTTCGGCCGCATCCAGGCTGAACGGCCGCTGCCCGACGTTCATCCACAGCCACATATGCAGGAATTCCGCCGTGCTTCCGGACAAACGGGCCACAAATCCCTGGCCATGCAGCGACTTGTCTTCATGCGCGGAACTGACGATAAAGGAAGAATTTTCCAGGATGCTGCGCCCGTACGTCTGCGGTTTCAAAAACGGGATCAGCACAGCCTGAAAATTCGCAAAATATTCTTCGTACAATCCGTTTCTTAAAAGTTCCAAAAGAAATTTATATTCCATATGCAGCCAGACAGACTCATTTTCCAGCCAGCCTACCGGAAAAATGCGCGTCCGGCCGATCTCTTCCGTTTCACCGGAAAGGTCCGCGTTGACCTTATACATCTTCAATTTCTCGTCGAATAAGGGGCTTTTGCGCACCGCTTCGTAAATCTTTTTGGCTTCCTGGGCACTGGCCGCGGCCCGCAAGGCATGGACAAACCCTTCCAGAAATAACGGGAGATCGTGCCGCTTGAACTTGGCCGGTTTAACGTGAACCGATCCGTCCGTGTGCGTTTTATCCAGCCGCTCGTGCTCCACAACCTCATGATAAAAATACGTCGGAATATGGCCGGACTTTGTTTTGGCTGCGGCGACACCTTTATCCGTACGCTCCACGATCAACTGCAGGAACTTACGGATCTCAGACACGGTGAGCGCCTGCTCTTCCCCATCGATCCCTTGACGGATCCGGCAGCGGTAATGTTCTTTCAAGTCATTCGACTTCTGCCAATAATTCAGCGCGTCATTTTCCGTCTCGAGAGTGTGAATAAGGCGGGTGATAAAAATATGCAGTTCGTTAAAAACAAAAACCTTGGTTTCGTCCTTAACCTGAATGTCATCCAAAATTTTCAGTAAAAACAGCGCCAGGCGTTTCAGTTCAAATGTTTCGTTGATGGAAGAACCTAAGAGCCCGGGCAGGCCGTTCAAGGCGTCGTACCAGTTGGGTTTATCCGCTTCCATCTCGACCCCGATGCCGCTGGGATCCAGTGAAGATACTTTATTCGCCGCCAGGCACAGAAGTTTTCCCGTCAAATGGATGTGATAAATTTCTCCGCCCCCGTTTCGGGTGCGCAGTTTGTTCCCGTGCTCCTCGGCCCTAGTGCCTTTCACATCGTGATGAACAGAATGATATTGCCGAACCCCGCTTTTGGTCAGGATATACCGTTCACTTCGCGGCAAAGTGTAATACGAATTGTGATAAAAATGGAACGGCTTTTCTTCCAACAGCAAAGCGCGTAATTTTTCCGGATAAACCGCCACAAAACTTTCCAAGAGATCGGTGTTATAAGTCCAATGGTCCGCCCAAAACCCTTCCCCGTGGTCAGCGCTTTCGTGTTTGTGGCAGATATTCAAGACCTTCCCTAAAAAATCTTTGAGTGAAGTCTTCAATTTAATATCTTCGTTGATGATAAAACTCAAAAGATCGCCGGGCTGAAAGCCTTTTTTCAGGATATCTTTGATCTGGGCTCGGCTGTTCGGCGGAACTTCGCTATCGAGGAATTTCTGCAATTTCTCCTCGTCGTGGGTGGCAAAGGTCAACCCCTTGATGACCAGCGGGTTATACCCATCCGCCTGGATAAGGCTTAAAAAACTGACAATGTTGCTTTCCTTAACGTCGGTGTTGAACCAGACATCGTTCCGGCGGTTCTGATTCACGTCGCGGTAATTACCGTTGCCCTGCGAATAATACGTCGGGGCCAGCGTAAAGAAATTATAATCCCTTTCCAGATCACCGTGTTTGCGGCTGTAGACATTGAGCGCGACTTTTCCTTCCTCGGTCTGCAGCGAAACCGGCAATCCGCCGCGCAGGACATTGTCCAGAAAAGTCTGGCCGCAGTACATATCAAATTCTTTCGAAGAACTCTTGGTAAATGCAAAATTCTTGACCGAATCAACTGCCTCTTTATTCTCCCGGGCTTTCTTATCCGCGAAACCCGGCTCGAGCGCCTTGGCGGAAAATTTCTGCAGCTGTTCCTGATTGTAGGCAAACCCGGCCATCGAGACAAAAGACTTGGATTGCTTCGCGCCCAGTTTGAATGACGCAAAACTCATCGCGCAGGGCGTGCGGTTGCTGGTCTGCTGGATCGACGGCACGGAAAATTTGGCGTTCTGAATGAACGCTTCAGGAACGCGGAAATCCTGGGAATTTCCGAAGACGCAGGCGTTCTCGACAATGATATCAAAAAGCTTAGCGCTTCCCTCTTCAAAACTGAAATAGAAATTCCCTTCCTTGATATGCTTGACCTGCGGAGTGTCCGCGACCTCGACGTTCAAATGAAAATACGGCGTTTTTTCTTTAATGCGGCGCACCTTGATCCACGCCTCGACGGTGCGCGACATATGTTTGGACATCCAATCATTCAAGCCATACGGTGTCACCGCCGGCAGGCCGTCGACCATCTGGATGTCTTTTTTCTGTTTGGAAAGGTTCGTCACCGTGACCCGGCGGACCAAAGCGGCCAGCGGTTCCTGGGCGAGCGTAAAATAATTGACCGTGATCTTAATCCCGAGCGTTGAATTAATTTCTTCCAGCGTCAGATCGTGCGAGGCCATCATCATTTTCTGCCGGGCCTTGTAGGGGCTCAGCGACGGCATCTGAAAGGGTTCGTAGCTGTGCGTTTTACCGCCGGACTTCAGTTTCAAAAAGGTGCGAAAGCCGTTCAACGACGTCACGCGGTAGGCCTTATTCGCCGGCTGGAATTCCAGCATCGCTTTGTCCTTGCTGTGAACGCCGAAACTGGCGATCCCCTGGACGCGGTAGACATAGAAGGCCCACATCGGGATGCCCCAAAAACCGGCGATCCCGGGAAAAAAATTGCTGAACGCTTTCGTTTCGTTGTAATTTTCGATCACAAAACATCCGCTCTCATCGAGTGAATATTTGGCGTTGGTGTTAACGGAGTTGAGTGACATGTGATGATCCTGTCAGTGTGAAGACTTTTCTTTTCGGAAAAAATTGTAATACCCGGATAATTTGACCGAAAGGATTCTAGCAGAATTATCCTTGTTCGAAAAACGGATTCTTTTTAAAGCGTAAACATCCTTGTTCAACCGGTTAAATCCCCGGTTCGTCGTGCAGGCGCCTGCGTAACCGGCTTCCTGGGCCATTTTCAGGACGGGATCGGTAAAACCGCCGACCGGATACGCAAAATATTTGACCTCACCTCCCAAAACTTTCTCAATGACCCGTTTACTTTCGGTGATCTCCCGGCGCTGTACGTCCTCGGAAACTTCCGGCAAATACGCATGCGACAAGGTATGGCTTTCCACCGCGATCAAACCGCTGTCCTTCATCTCCTTAAGCTGCGCCCAGGTCATATACCCTTCTTTCCCGACCTGGTCCGGCAGAACAAAAACCGCCGCGGGAAAACCGTATTCTTTCAAAATACGAAATCCGTTCGTGTAGACATCATCATATCCGTCGTCAAAAGTGATCACGGCCGTCTTCCGGGAAAAAAAGCGATTGGATTTTATGCCCCGGACCAATTCATCCAAACTGATGACCGAATAGCGGTTTTTTTTCAGAAATTCCATCTGAAAACGGAAATGTTCCGTATTGACTGTCGAAGCATTCTGCAGGTGAGCGACTGCCTTGTCGTTGACGCTGTGATACATCATGATCGGCACGACGTATTTATCCGAAAGAGTGACACCGGCCGTCACAGCGGCAAGAAAAATCAGAAAAAGGATTTGAGAAAATTTTGTGCGGAACTTACTCATGATATCAGAGGATCACATCCCGATTTTCCTTAATTTTACCTGATTTCATTTAGAGGAAATCGGGATAAGTACCTGCCTACCGGCAGGCAGGCTCGCTACCTCTAAATACACTAAGAAGAAAGCGAGTTCATCTTGGACAAAAGCTCTTTGATCATATCGCTCACACGCTTGTTATCAGCCTTGCCGGCGACCTTGGGCATAATATCCTTCATAACCTTGCCCATATCTTTGATCGAAGCAGCCTGAGATGATTTGATAGTTTCCTGAACGATCGCGGTCAATTGGTCGTTAGACATCTCGGCCGGAAGATAGCTCTGCAGGAGGGCCAATTCCGCGGTTTCCTTTGCGACCAGATCCGCCCGTCCGCCCTGTTTGAACTGCTCGATCGAATCCTGACGCTGTTTGACCTGCTTTTTGATAACAGCGATGACATCTTCATCCGCAACCTTCTCGACGCGTTTATCGATCATCACATTCTTGATCTGCGCCCTTAAAAAACTCAACGCCGAAGCCTTGGCGGTTTCTTTGCTTTTCATAGCCTGGATGTAATCTTGAGTGATCTTGTCTTCGAGCATTGTATTCCTCCAGTAAAGTCAAAATGTCAAATAGTCAAAAGTTCTAACGCTGTGCATTTGACGTTTGACCTTTTGACCTTTTGACCTTTTGACATTTTAGTTAGTCATATTAATTGTTTTCGTCCTCGATTTCAATCCCTATTTTCCTTAAACATAAAATCTTACCGTCAGAGGAAATAGGGATTAGCTCCTCTGATTTCCTCTAGATTTTATTTTTGAAAAATCAGGCAATCCCTATTTTCCGCAATCCTAGAAAAATCATAGCGGCAGCCTCATCTCCGCCGTATTATCTTTTAACCACTTCTCGCGGTTCTTATAATCCGGAACGAACTTGGCGACCATATTCCAGAACTTCCTCGAATGATTAGGCACTTTCAAATGGCACAATTCATGAACAATGACATAATCGACCACGGACAGCGGCGACAGAATGATCTGCCAGTTCAGGTGAATGGACTTTGTGCCGGAATGGCAGCTGCCCCAAAGCCGTTTTTGCGTGCGAACCGCGACCTTTAATGGCTCTTCGCCCATGATCCGGGCAAAATAAAAGGTCCGGGCGCCCAGCATTTCTTCGGCCTGGCCGCGGTACCAGGAAACCAATTCATTACGGATGCAGAACCTTTTTTCCTCTTCCGTTAAACCGCAGGGAATGTCCACGATCCAACGCTCCCCGTTAAATGTCAGCTTGGTCCGGGACGAAGAATTTCCGGATATTTCCAGACGATGTTTACGGCCCAAAAATAAAAATTCCTGGCCATGGTCAAAGGCCTTCGCACGTACCGTTTCGTAACGGTGTTTCGCTTCTTGAGACTTCCGAAAGATCCAATCCTGTTTTTTGCAGAGAAAAGATTCAATGAAAGACTGCGCCATCTTGAGCGGGGCCGCGGCCTTCACGTTGCCTGCCTCGTCGATGCGAACGCACAGACTGCGGCGTTTCGGGGATCTGATGAGCGTATACGGAATCTCTCCGTACGAAGTGAAAAGGATCAATTCGATCAAATGTGATTATTTCATAAACTGGACATCGACATCAACGCGGCTTTTACTACCGGCATTAGGTGCCGCAGGCGCTTCCGCCCGCTGAACAGCTTTTCCATCCTTCACCATATAACCGTTATTGCCCAGCATCATTTCGATCCGGTCGCGTTCCTTTTGAGCGGCGACCTTGGCGAAATGGGCTTCCTGCTTAAATTCACTAATCTTTATTTTTACCTTGCGGAGATTCTGCCGGTAGGTCCGGATAACGGCTTTACCTTCTTCGATGTTTCGCACATCGCCTTCCAGCAAACGGAGCCTGTCCTGGATCACGTTGAGCTGGCCGTTTAAGTCGATATTTTTCTGCT
>CAYING010000033.1:8868-18873 GCA_964364715.1 uncultured Planctomycetales bacterium | reverse complement strand
AAATCCTAAACTCTAAATCCTAAACAAATTCAAATTACTGAAATCCAAATGTTCCAAACGTTTTAAATTTTGATCATTCGTATTTTGGATTTGTTTAGTATTTAGGATTTAGTGCTTAGAGTTTATTTAATCAACATCCCATCCCCATAACTATAAAATCTATATTTTTTCTCAATTGCTTCGCGGTACGCCCGTTTCATCAGCTCCGTCCCGCCGAAGGCGTAGACGAGCATCAACAGCGTGCTCGCGGGCAAATGAAAATTCGTCACCAAAATGTCCGTCATTTTAAACCGATATCCCGGATAAATAAAGAGATTTGTCGCGCCTTTCAACTTTTTGTCCTCGGCGAAGGTCTCGAGAACCCGGCAGCTCGTTGTGCCGACGGCAACGATTGGCCTTCCCTTTTTTTTCGCGGAGTTGACCGAGCGCGCGGCAGAGACGGACAGAAAATAATCTTCCCAATGCATCGGGTGGTCTTCAATTGTTTCGGCCTCGACCGGTTTGAACGTCGCCTGGTTGACGTGCAGGGTGACCGTGGCGAGCGTGTGCCCCTCTCTCTTCAAATTCGTTAAAAGATCGCTGGTGAAATGCAGCCCCGCGGTCGGGGCCGCGACCGAGCCGGGGTTCTTGGCGTAAACGGTCTGATAAAATTTTTTGTCCGAGGCCGTGTCCGGCCGTTTGATGTACGGCGGCAGGGGCATATGCCCGATCCGGTTCAGATGTTTTTCAATATCGACGTTGAACGAAACGATCTTTTGTTCGAAGTCCTTGACCTCGGCCCCGATCTTTCCGTTGTCGAAAAGGATCTTCTCTCCCGGCTTGATCCGTCCCAACGGGCGGACCATCGCCTGATAAACCCACTCCCGGGGTAGGCAATTTTCCACAGCTTTTCCCACCCTGCCTGCCGGCAGGCAGGTCCCGGGGTGGGTATTTTTCGACATCCTGAGCCGTTTGAGCAAAAAGATTTCGACTTCCGCGCCGGTCGCCCGACGGCCCAAAAGGCGCGCCGGCACGACCTTGCTGTCGTTGAGGACGATCAAACTTTTTTCCGGGAAGAATTTTTTCAGATCGGAAAAAACACTGTGAGAAATGGCTTGGGTTTTGCGGTCCACGACCAAGAGGCGCGCGGCGTCGCGGTCTTTTAAAGGTTGCTGGGCGATCAGCTCCGGCGGAAGGCGGTAGGAAAATTCACTGAGCTTCATGGCGCGGCAATGGTCCCGGCGCCTGATCGCGGTTTCAGGGCGGCCGCGCGGTCGTCGACGATCTCGCTGCCGGGGTAATAAAATTCCAGGATCTCGTCGTAGGTGAAATGTTGCCGCGCCATTCCGTACGCGCCCCACTGGCACATCCCGACCCCGTGGCCCCAGCCCTGTCCGGCCAGATCGAAATAATACCCCTTCATTTCGATCGCATATTTATTGCTCCGCACAATGTTGGGCCCAAGGATGCCGCGGAATCCTTTCCCGGAAATGTGGGTGACCTTCCCCTCCCGCGAGATGATCTCGAGTTTTCTGATCCGGCCGCTCTGGTTACGCTCCAGGGCATTGATCTCCTTGATCGCGCCGGTCTTGATCCCGGCGGCGGCTAACTTTTCCTCGACGTCTTTGGAGCGGAAATTCTTTTTCCAGTTCGAGTGCGGCAGTCCTTTACAAGTATCGCAGATCCTTCCCATCAGCGCCGGGATGTCCTGCTTCCAGAGTTCGCTCACGTCCTCGGTCCGGCCGCCGCAGGAGGAATGGAAATACGCCGGCAGAACCTCCCCTTCAAAAAGCATCACCTGCCCCTTTGTTTTGTCGACGGCAATGTTGGTGCGGTAACGCTCCGCGCTTTTGCCGCCGTAGACCTGGGAGTAAATGTCGCTCGTCACATCGTAGGGTAAAGTCATACTCCTCTGCAGCCGGTAAAGCGCGTAGGTGCGCGAGGCAACGGCCTGGGCCTTGAACGCCTCCATCGGCCAGCGCCGGGACGTTTCATGGAAAAGGATCCCTTTGATATACGTTTCCAGATCGACCGTGTTGATGACGAGGAGCTTCCCGTTCTTACCCTTGCGCAGATCAATGAGCCGGCGGTAACGCTTTTCAACGCCCTTGATCCAGACGGAAATATCTTTGTTAGTCTTAAGCCGCAGATGGCCCGTCGGGTATTCCTGCCCGTCAAAAAAAATCCCGTCCTTGGCCGCCGCCCTGGCCTGAAAGTCTTTTCTCCCGCTGAAGATCGTTTTCCCGGACTCCCCGTCGATGATCTCATAACTCCCGCGCAAGGCAAGCGCCACCTCCGGGACATCTTTTAAAACCGCGACACGGATGAATTTCCCGCCGGGCGCCGGTTCTTCGGCCTGGAGCGGCCGGCTGATCAATGCCGCGAGCGCGAATATCGATAAAAAGCTGACGGCCCAAAGTTTAAATTTCATTCGATCACCGCTTATTGAAAAAATACAGGATCACACTTAAAAGGAGGCTGAGAAGAATACCGGTCGTAATCGGGAAATAAAAAGAAAAATTTTCTTTCTTGATAAAAATGTCGCCGGGGAGCCTGCCGAAGCCGGGGATCTTCCCCGCGAGGAGCAAAAAAGCGCCCAGCAAGATCATGCCCGCGCCCAAAAAGATCAACAGCTTCCCCATCTCATTCATACCCGCTCCCGGGGTGCGCCCGCTCCCGGGAGCGGGTGATACGATTAAACAATTTCCTTCTGGAATCTTTCTTTCTGGATTGAATTGGATTTAAGGTGCTGCAGTGCGGCTTCGGAAAGTTCACGCCCGCGGGAGGTGCGCTTCAACAGGCCGATCTTCAAAAGATACGGTTCCACGACGTCAACGAGCGTGTCGACTTCTTCATTCAGCGTCGCGGCCAGCGAATCGATCCCGACCGGGCCTCCCTTGTACTGCCCGGCAATGATCGAAAGCAATCGGCGGTCGATATCGTCCAGCCCCAGGTCATCGATATTCAGCGTCGACATCGCCTGCGCAACAATTTCTCTCGTGATCTGCTGGGCCTTGGATTTGACCTGGTTAAAATCCCTCACGCGCCTGAGCAAACGGTTCGCGATCCTGGGCGTCCCCCGCGCGCGGCGGGCGATCTCGGAGGCCGCGTCGTCGGCGAGGTTCATCGCCAGCTTTTTAGCCGACTGGACAACGATCTGCCGCAGGTCTTCATTATTATAAAAATCCAGATGGTGAAAGATCCCGAACCGATCGCGCAAGGGCGACGCCAAGAGCCCGCTTCGGGTGGTCGCGCCGATCAGGGTGAACGGCTTTAAATTAAAATTAATGGTCTTGGCGTACGGCCCCTTGTCGACAACAAAATCGATTTTATAATTTTCCATCGCCGGGTAAAGGAACTCTTCGACGACCTTGGACAAACGGTGGATCTCATCGATAAAAAGAATATCGCCATTCCCAAGATTGGTCAGAATGCCGATCAGATCGCCGGCGCGGACAATGGCCGGGCCGGAGGTGATCGTGATGCGCGCGCCCATTTCATGGGACACAATATACGCGAGAGAGGTTTTTCCCAAGCCCGGAGGCCCGGAAAAAAGCATATGTTCGAGGGGTTCTTTGCGCTGTTGGGCGGCTTGAATCGAGACACGGAGATTTTCGACAAGGTCGTGCTGGCCGACGAAATCATCGAGCCTTTGCGGGCGCAGAGAAAGGCTGATCACTTGGTCTTCTTCGGTCTCCTGGTTTAAGACCAATCTCTTGCGTTCTTCGCTCATAGGCTATTAGGATTCAGCTGACGACGGTTCGATTGCGGGCGGTTCCTGTTCCTGGGCCGGTTCCTGATTGGAAACCTGTTCGCTCGAAACTTGCTCTTCGGAAGTTTCTCCTGCCTGTGCGGTTTCGTCGTCCGCAACGGATTCGCTGTTTGACTCCGGCGCCGGAGCAAAATTTTCCCGGTTGCGCATGACCATAATATCTTCAAAAACCCTTTTCTGCACCGCCACGATCTCCCTGAGACGGATCAGCTCCAGGACCGCCATAAAGGTCACGACGATCTCCAGTTTGCTCCCCGCCTTGCCAAACAATTCAGCCAGCTGAATGCTGGGATGTTCCAGTAAAAGATGCAGAATGTCATGGATCTTTTTATCGACGGTGAACTCGTCTCTAATGATCTCGTGCATGATCTCTTCCGGCGCGCGCTTTAAAGCGGTCGTGAGCGCGGAGATAAGATCGAACAAGGTCGCTTCAAAATAAACTTCCTTGGCGTCGTCCTTAAAACTCTTGGCGGTCGCCGGGTCGAGCTGACGGGAAAAGAGGTCCTGGCGGGCCAGTTCTTTCTGTTTCAAGTTCTCGGCGATTTCCTTGAACTGCTGATATTCCTGCAGGCGCCGGACGAGTTCATCGCGCGGGTCTTCCGGCACGGCCTGTTCTTCTAACGGGTCAGGCGGCAAAAGCATCTTGGATTTGATCTGCATCAAGGTCGCGGCCATGACCAAAAAATCCCCGACCACGTCTAAATCCAGCAATTTCATCATATCAATATACTGCAGGTACTGCTCGGTGATCGAGGCGATCGGGATATCCTTGATGTCCAGGTCGTTCTTTTTGATGAGGTACAAAAGAAGATCGAGCGGGCCTTCGAAAACATCCAGTTTTAATTTATAGCTCATTGAAAGACCGTCTCTTTAACTTGGTTGATGGTTTGACGGGCAATAACCTGCGCCCGTTTTCTGCCTTCTTTTAATATATCACGGATCTTGTCTTTGTCGCGGCTGATTTCGGCGCGTTTTTCCTGGAGCGGCGCGAGATCTTTCAAAATATTTTCGGCCAAGTTCTTTTTGCAGTCGGTACACCCCTTCTCCGCCTTAGTGCACCACTCGTAAACGGCCTGGGCCTGTTCCGGCTCAAAGGTCGCATAATAGCTGTACACGTTGCACTCGTGCGGGTGCCCGGGGTCGGCGAGTTTGATCCGTTTTCGGTCGGTGACCATCTTCTGCATTTTGGCGCGCACGTCTTTTCCCGGGTCGGACAAATTGATTGCGTTCTGATAACTCTTGCTCATCTTGCGGCCGTCGGTACCCAAGAGCCGCGGGGTTTGGGTGAGGATCGCTTGGCAGTCGGGGAAAATTTCTTTCTTGTAAATGTGGTTAAACCGGCGGGCGATCTCGCGGGTCAGCTCGATATGCGGCAGCTGGTCTTCCCCGATCGGAACCGCGTTGGCTTTATAGAGAAGAATGTCGGCGGCCTGCAGGACAGGGTATCCTAAAAAGGCATACGTCTGCAGGTCCCGGGTCGTGATCTCGCGCAGCTGTTCTTTGTACGTGGGATTCCGCTCGAGCCAGCCCAAGGGCGTGATGCACGAGAGGATCATATGAAGTTCGAGATGTTCGGGAACGTGCGACTGGACAAAGATGATGGATTTCTCCGGGTCAATGCCGGCGGCGAGCCAGTCGATCACCATTTCGACCGTGTTCCCGGAAATATCACGGCTCTGTTCGTACTCGCCCATCAGGGCGTGCCAGTCCACGACGGCAAAGATACAGGTGTGTTTTTTCTGCAGTTCGATCCAGTTGTGGAGGGCTCCGACGAGGTGTCCCAGGTGAAGCTTTCCGGTGGGGCGCATCGCGCTAAAGACGGTCTTCTTCATAGTGGAAAAAAGGATCTTGGTTCCAGTACTGCGTTACCAAAATTTTATATCTGGAGGTACGCAGTACTGTACCGTGTTCTCCTGAATGTTATTTAGGTAACACGGTACTGGGTTGTTTTTAAGCCGTGGCGGCGCTCTCTAATTTTCTCTGGATCTGTTCGAGTTCGTAGACTTCGATGACGTCGCCGGCTTCCAGCTTTTCAAAACCCTGGACGGTCAGGCCGCATTCCATCCCCTCGGTCACCTCGCGCACGTCGTCCTTGAAACGTTTTAAACTGGACAAGGCGCTGGTGTGGACGACCTCTCCGTTTCGGACGACATCCACGTGGTCTTTGCGTTTGACCTTCCCCTTCTGGACGTAGCATCCGGCGACGACCCCGTGTTTGCTGAGCTTGAACATCTGGCGGACCTCAACGCGCGCGGCGAACTTTTTGCGGGTCTTGGGTTCCAGAAGCCCCTCGACGGCGTTCCTGATATCGTTGACCGCATCGTAGATAATTCTGTATTGGCGGATCTCGACCGGATTCTTGTCCAATTCCTGCTCGGCGCGCGGGTCGATCCCGACGTGGAACGCGATGATGATCGCCTTGGAGACCGCGCCCAAAAGCACGTCGGACAAATTCACGTCGCCGACACCGAAATGGATAAAACGGATCTTGACCTCGTTGCCGGGGATCTTCCCGAGCGAATCTTTCAACGCCTCGAGCGAGCCCTGCACGTCGGCTTTAATAATAATGCTGACTTCCTTAATGTTCCCTACTTTGATCTGGGCGTAAAGGTCTTCTAAGGTCAATTTCTGGGCGGATAAATTCAGTTTCTGGGCATTGATCTGCTCGGCGCGTTTGGAGGTGATATCGCGGGCCAGCCGTTCGTCCGCCAAAATATAGAACGGTTCACCGGCTTCAGGCACTGCCGGCAGCCCCAGCACCTCGACCGGCCTCGACGGCCCGGCCTCTTTGATCGGGCGTTCATGATCGTCGAGCATCGCCTTGACGCGGCCGTAATACGGGCCGACGACCACAATATCGCCTTCGTGCAGCGTTCCGCTCTGCACGATCAGGTCCACGACCGAACCGCGGCCTTTGCTCATCCGGGCTTCCACAATGATCCCCGACGCCATTTTATCCGGGTTGGCTTTCAATTCCAAAAGTTCCGCTTCCAAAAGGATCATTTCCAACAGCTGGTCGATCCCCTCCCCGGTCACGGCGGAAACACCGACGACGATCGTCTTCCCGCCCCAGTCTTCCGGAAGAAGGTTATGTTCCGACAGCTGCTTCTTGACCCGTTCCGGGTCGGCTGTCTTTTTATCCATTTTATTAAGCGCGATGACGATCGGAACGCCAGCGGCCTGCGCGTGGTTCAAGGCTTCTTCGGTCTGAGGCATAATGCCTTCGTCCGCGGCAATGACAATGACGACCAAATCCGTAATATGTGCGCCCCGGGCGCGCATCGCGGTAAAGGCCTCATGGCCCGGTGTGTCTAAGAATGTAATGCGCCCCTTGGGCAGCTGGACCGAATACGCCCCGATGTGCTGGGTAATCCCGCCGTGTTCGGAGTCGGCAATTTTACTTTTGCGGATCCTGTCCAAGAGCGAAGTTTTTCCGTGGTCAACGTGCCCCATAAAAGTGACAACGGGCGCGCGCGGCTTTAAAAGTTTCGGGTCGTCCTGTTCGTGCTTGTGCACGTCAATGAGCTGCTGTTCCTGAGTCTTGATCTCGGTGAGATTGAATCCGAAATCAACCGCCAGTTTGCGGACAATATCTTCTTCCAGGCTTTGATTGATGTTCGTCAAGATCCCCATCTGCATCAATTGCTTTAAAACCACACTGGGTTTCTGCTGAAGTTTAACGGCAAGGTCCTTGACGGTGATCGGGAGCTTGACCTCCAGCGCCTGTAATTTTGACACATCGGTCTCAGCGGCTTCAGCCTTGACGGCAGGCTGGCCGGGGACAAGAGTTTCAGTCTTTTCGGCGTGTTCCGACGGGTGAAAAGAATGGCCGTCTTCCCGTCTTCTTTTTTTCTTCGCTAAAGGCTTTAATGTGACAAACGGTTCCGAACTGATAAATTGCCTGGGAACTTCTTTTATGACCACGGCGGGTTTGGCCGGAGGCGGAACAGGCGCTTTCGCGGGCTCTTCTTTCACAGCGGTCTTTTTAACCGCGGCCTTTTCTTTTTTGGGCTCCTCTTTCTTTTTCTTGGCAGGAGCCTTTTGGGCGGCGGTCTTGGCAGCCGGTTTCTTCTCTTTAGCGATTTTGGTTTCTTTGGCAGCCGTCTTTGTCTCTTCGCCCTTGATTTCTTTCGCCGGAGCGTTAACTTCTTTCGCCGCGGCTTTGGTTTCCTTGGGGGCAGGCGCTTCCGCTTTCGCCGGGGCCGCCTTGGCGGCCGCCGAACGAAATTCTCCGCGTAAAACCATCACCGCCGCGCCGCTCAATTCCTGGTTCCCGTCCTTGGCCTTCATTTTGAAAGCCTTCAGTTTATTCAGGATGGTTTCGGTCGTAACGTTCAGTTCTTTTGCTAGGTCCGCAACACGCATAGATGCATCTTTCGGTTAATTATTCTTTAGTTAATAATTTCTTGGCTTCTTTAATGATCTTGGCTGCCTTGATTTTACCCAAACCCTTCGCCTGTGTCAACTCATCCAGATCAGCCTTGCTAATTTTTTCCAGGGTATCATAACCGGCTTCCTGAAGGACAAGGATCAGTTTATCCCCGACACCTTCCAGATCCGCGATGGTGCCCCCCCCGGTTAAGGCCTTTTCCTTAGCCGCTTTGGGCTCTTTGTCTTCTTTTTTCTTGGCCGGTTTTTCCGCTTCCTGTTCCGCTGCTTCCGAGGCATTGGCCTGGTCGATCTTTTCCTGCCACTGGGCCGGTGAAAAAATGTTCAGTTCCCAGCCGACCAGTTCGCTGGCGAGGCGCACGTTCTGTCCGTGACGGCCGATCGCCAGGGACAATTGGTCGTCGGCAACGATGATGTTCGCCTTTTTGTTGAGGTGGTCGACCTGGATCTGGGAAATTTCCGCCGGAGAAAGCGCGGCCTGGATATATTCCTTGATGTCGGACGAATAACGGACGATGTCCACCTTCTCGCCCTGGATCTCGGAAACGATATTTTTCACGCGGGAACCTCTCATCCCCACACAGGCGCCCACGCAATCGACCTTGTCATCCTTGGAATAGACCGCAACCTTGGTGCGCTCGCCGACATCGCGCGCGATCGCCTTGATCTCAACGATCCCTTCAAAAATTTCAGGGACCTCCATTTCAAAAAGCCGCTTAACAAAATTCGGGTTCGACCGGGACAAAATGATCTGCGGGCCCTTGGTGTCTTTTTTAACATCCAAAACATACGCGCGGATACGGTCGCCCTGGCGGAATTCTTCACGTTTGGACTGTTCACTCCTGGGGACCAAGGCCTCGGTCTTTCCTAAGTCGACGATGATGCTCCCTTTGTCGAAACGGTACACGCCGCCGCTGATGATCTGTCCGGTGCGCGCCTGATATTCCCCGTAGATAACATTTTTTTCCGCTTCGCGGATCTTCTGAATGACGACCTGCTTGGCGGTCTGGGCGGCAATACGTCCGAACTCGCTGGAACGGATCTCCTGCTCTCCTGCGTAGGCAGTTAATTTTCCGGTCTTCCTATTTAACACGACACGAATATCTTCCTCTTTCCCGACGGTCCAGATCTTCTTTGCCGCAGACGCAACCGCAGACTCAACCGCTTCGATCAATATCTCTTTGTTGATCCCTTTATCCCGCTCTAACTGCTCGAGAATCGTTAATAATTCACTGTCCATGACTCATTCCTTCCTCTATTTGATGATTTGAACGGCCTTGCTGATGGTCATTAAAGGGATCGTCGCAACGCCGAACTCATTAATGATCGTCACTGTCTCGGTGTCGGCCGCCTGGACCAAACCGATGTATTCCCATTTCCCGCTTAAAGGTTCTGACAGAAGAAACCGCACGCTTCGGTTCGCCACCCGCGAAAAATCACCTATTGTCTTCAGCGGCCGGTCAAGCCCGGGCGAGGACACGTCCAGCGTGAAACCGTTCTTGATCCATTGCGCTTCTTCAATGATAAAGCTCAGACGATGGCTGAACTCCGCGCATTCATCCAGATTGATGCCGCCCTGCGGACGGTCCACCAGGATCTCGATCGCCGGATCAGCTCCCTTGCGTTTGATCACCAGGTCCACTACGACCAGATGAAGTTCGGTCAATAACGGCTGCGCCGCTGTTTTAATTTTTTCCAAAAGTTCCTCTTCGATCTTCATCCCAATTTTCCTTAACTATTCCCAATTTATGTCTAGAGGAAATTGGGATAAGTACTTGTTACTTCTTAAATTATCCAGGGAAAACAAGTACATCCCAATTTTCCTTAACTATTCCCAATTTATGTCTAGAGGAAATTGGGATAAG
>CAYING010000033.1:0-8768 GCA_964364715.1 uncultured Planctomycetales bacterium | reverse complement strand
TACTTGTTACTTCTTAATTATTCAGGAAAAACAAGTACATAGCTGTATCCCTGCCCCGCCAACGGCGGGGACCTACTTCTTTAAACATTCCGCCAATTTTGAACGTAACTGATCCTTGGCGACCAGCGTGACTTCGCCGGTACGGCGGTTCTTCAATTCCACTTTTCCGTCCTGCAAATTCTTTTTGCCGATTGTGACCCGCCAGGGAATTCCGACCAGATCCGCGTCGTTAAATTTCTTCCCGGCACTTTCTTCGCGATCATCCAGCAAAACTTCCCAGCCGGCTTCGATAAATTCCGAATGATATTTTTGCGCGAGCTCAACAACCGCCGGGTCGCTCGTCTGCACCGGCAAAACCTCGACATCGTAGGGGGCAACGCCCTGCGGCCAAACGATTCCGCCTTGGTCGTTATTTTTCTCAACGACCGCGGCGATCAAACGGCTTACGCCGATGCCGTAACAGCCCATAATGATCGGGTGCTGTTTGCCGGTCTCATCCAAAAATAGCGCGCTTTGTGCCTTGCTGTATTTTGTTCCCAGCTGAAAGATGTGGCCGAGTTCGATCGCGATCTGTTTGGTCAATTTTTCTTTATGGCATTTCGGGCAGGCTGAGCCTTCATCCTGGCCCTCTTTGGCTCCGCCGGAAAATCCGCACGCGCACTGCACGATCGCGTCTTCGCCGATCGCCGCCGGCACGAGAAATTCGTGCGAAACATCTCCGCCCATCGCCCCGGGATCCGCTTCGACGATCACAACGTCCAGCCCGCAGCGCTTGAAAATATTTTTATACGCCTGGTACATCAGCTGAGAATTTTTCTCGAGGCCGGTTTTATCGCGGTCAAAACTGTACGCGTCCTTCATGATGAATTCGCAGGCGCGCACGATCCCGAACCGCGGGCGGGTCTCATCGCGGAATTTGGTCTGGATCTGGTAAAGCGTCACCGGCAGCTGGCGGTACGACTGCACGTGGCTTTTGACCAAATCCGTTATGATCTCTTCGTGTGTCGGCCCTAAGCACATCTGACGGCCGCGCTTGTCCTCGAAACGAATCATGACCTCTTTCATCGTCTGGTCGCGGCCGGTCTGTTTCCACAATTCGATCGGCTGCAGGCACGGCATAAATAATTCCTGCGCTCCGGCGGCGTTCATTTCCTCGCGAATAATATTCTCGATACGTTTTAAAACACGCAGGCCCAACGGCAGATAAGTATAAACCCCGGAGGTGAGCATATGCACGAGGCCTGCCCGCAGCAATAATTGATGGCTGACGGCTTCCGTTCCCAGGGGAACTTCTTTCATCGTCGGTATATAAGCGCTTGTCCACTTCATTTAACACCTCTTCGAAATTTAAAATGTCAAATTTCAAATGCAAAACCAAAATTGGAAATTTCAAATTTTGAATTATGATTTTAACTTTTACATTTTAAATTTTGAATTTATATGTGACATTACTAGACAAAGAACCCGTCCGGAAGCTGAATGCTCCGTTTAACAAATTTATGATAAAACTCCGGTCTGCGGCTGTTCATTTCCCAATGCCCGATGATATCCTTTTCGGTGCGGCTCTCCTCCACAAAGCGGAAGATGTCGGTCAACGTGACCTTGTCTTTATCTTCAGCATAATGGATGTCCGTGATATTCGTGATCCGTCGTTTGCCGTCCTGGAACAATTCGATGTAAACGATCAGGTCGATCGCATTCGCGATCTGACGTTTGATCTCCTCGGTGCTTAAGCGGATCCCGGTCATCAAGGTCATTGTAACCATACGGCTGAAGCAATCTTCCGGCGAATCGCCGTGGACGATCGCCAAGGAACCGGAGTGGCCGCTTGAAATCGACTGGATCAAGTCCAGCATTTCTTCCCCGCGGACCTCGCCGATGATGATCCGGTCCGGCCGCATACGCAGTGAATTAACAAAAAGGTCCCGAATGGAAATACTTCCCTTCCCTTCGATGTTCGCCGGCTTCGACTGCAGGGTAACGACATGTTTCTGCATCAAACGAAGTTCGGGTGTGTCCTCGATCGTAATGATCCGTTCATGGTCCGGAATATGCCGGGAGAGAACGTTCAATACAGTTGTTTTACCGGTGCCGGTCGCCCCGCAGAAAACAACATTCAGCTTGGCCTTCATCGACGCGATCAACAAGGTCGCCATCTTTTTATCCAACATCCCGCGGACCAAAAGGTCGTCGATCGTCGAGATATCCGAAGAAAATTTCCGGATCGTCACGATCGGGCCGATCGTGGAGCACGGCGGCAAAATCACGTTGACGCGGGAACCGTCCGGTAAAGAAAAATCAACATACGGCGAAGATTCATCCACCCGTTTGTTGGAACCCGATGCCGCCAGGATCTTCTGAATCGTATGCAGAAGATGATTATTGTCATTGAATTTAACATTGCTCAATTCAATATGGCCGTGACGCTGGGTATAGATCGCGTTAAACCCATTGATCATGACCTCCGAGACCGTCTTATCCTCGATCAAGGGACGTAAGGGGCCCAGGCTCATGACCGCGCTGACCAGTTCACGGATCAACGTGATCCGCTGTTCCGTTGTCACGATCATATCCTGGCCGCGGCACATATCCATAATGGCCTTGTCAACGAACACGCGCAGCTGGTCTTCGTTCAGTGTATCTTTGACCTTTAGAAAATCAGTCTTTTTTAGAAGATACTGATGGACTTTTGACTTAAAGTCCTGCTGGTTCAGTTCTGGTTCCATAGCGTATCCCTCTTGAATAAATTTAAATGCTATTTACCGAAAAAGCCGGCGATCTTCTCCAGCCAGCCGAAACGCGCGAAGTCCGTATAAAAAACGAACAGCGCCAGACAAACGATCAAACTGAAACCTGCCCGGGCGATCGCGTCATCGACCTTGGCCGGCAGGGTCCGGCCTCTCATCTTTTCCAACCCCAGCAGGAACAAATGCCCGCCGTCCAAAGGGATCACCGGCAAAAGATTAAAGATCGCCAAACTCGCGCTGATGATCCCGAGGATATAGAGTAAATGCGAAAAGCCCATATCCGCGGCCGCCTTCACGATATAAAAGATCCCGATCGGGCCGGTCATCGATTCCTTGGGCGACATCGAACCGGTCACCATAAAATACAGCGATTTATACGTCAGGACCGTGACCTCGATCAGTTTATTCCAGGCGCGGATCAAGGATTCGCCGAACCCGTATTTAAAGACCACGATCGATTCTTCCGGAGCGATGCCGACGAGCGGAGTTTCCTTCAGCTGGCCGAAAATATTCTTGCGGCTTTCCACCTTGGGAACGATCCTTTTCTGCAATTGCTGCCCGTCGCGCAGAATGGTC
Source organism: uncultured Planctomycetales bacterium (assembly GCA_964364715.1). GTDB lineage: Bacteria > Omnitrophota > Gorgyraeia > Zapsychrales > GWA2-47-8 > CAYING01. The sequence goes on along the minus strand of CAYING010000033.1, from coordinate 5,445 downwards.
AGTGAAAGTTCCTGCCCCTTGCTCTTGACGATCGTCTGCTGCACATCGGTCCAGGTCTCAACTTTCATTTCGTTGATTTTCAGGATCTGGTCGCCTTTTCGAAGGCCGGACGTCTCCGCCGGGAAATCCATGACCAATTGTCCGACCTTGGGCCCAAACTAGGGATAACCGAGCATAAACACAAGGACCAAACAAACATAGGCCATGATAAAATTCACGACGGGCCCGTTTAAAACGATCAGAGCGCGGCGCCCGGGCGATTTCGAATAAAATTCATCCGGCTTTCCCTCACACGCGGCGCGTTCGTCGCCGGCCATTTTAACGTATCCTCCCAGAGGGATAAGACAGAGCAGAAATTCAGTGCCGTCATAGTGACGTGAAAATAATTTCGGCCCGAACCCGAGGGCAAAACGTTCCACCCGCACCCCGAGTTTCCGGGCGGTAATGAAATGTCCCCATTCGTGAACAACGATCAATATACTTAGGACAGCGGCAAAGATGAGGCCGCTTTTGAGACCTGAAAAAATAGCTGATTCCATAACGTTAATCCCTCAGAAATTGTTGTGTTTCCCGTCTCGCCCACTGATCAGCCTCGAGGATATCCGAGAGCGCCGGGTTTTTAATGATCTTGTGCTTTACTACGATTTTTTCTACTGTTGTATAAATTTTCGAAAACTTTAACTTTTCATTTAAGAATGCGTCAACCGCTTCTTCGTCCGCCGCGTTCAAGACCGCAGGCAGCGTTCCGCCGCGCCTGGCCGCGTAAAATGCCAGTTCGAGCGACGGGAATTTCTTCACATCCGGCCGGGCGAAATGCAGCTTGCCCAATTTACTGAAATCCAGTCCCGGCAGGTCCGTTTTCGATCTCTGCGGATAGGTCAGCGCATACTGGATCGGCAGCCGCATATCGGTCACGCCTAATTGAGCGATGATCGACCCGTCGACAAATTCGACCATCGAATGGATGACCGCCTCCGGATGGATGACAACCTCGATCTGGCCCGCATCTAATCCAAAAAGCCGCAAGGCCTCGATCACTTCAAATCCCTTGTTCATCAACGTCGCCGAATCAACCGTGATCTTCTTCCCCATCTTCCATCTCGGGTGGGACAAGATCTGCGCGATCGAAAGTTTATCAAACTTTGATTCCGGCACATTGTACAATGCCCCGCCGGACGCCGTTAAATGCACTTTCCTCACATCGCTGCGGTTCTGTCCTTCGAGGCACTGAAAGATCGCGCTTTGTTCGCTGTCCACCGGGATCACTTTCGCGCCGTGCCTTTTCGCCTCGGCCATAATGATCTCTCCCGCAATGACGAGCGCTTCTTTATTTGCCGGAGCAATGGTCTTGCCGCAACGGGCCGCTTTCAAAAAAGGCTTCAACGCCGCGCTGCCGCTCATCCCGATCACCACAATATCCACCTCTGGAAATGACACGACCGTTTCCAGGTCTTCATCCGCGTTAAAAATCTTCACGCGGAATGCGGACAAACGCTTCTTCAGTGCATTTACTGCATGACCGCCGACCGCGACGTATTTCGGCGAATATTTCCGGACCTGCTTTTCAAAGAACTCAAGATTATTGTACGCCGTTAATCCGGCCACTTTAAAATCTTTCGGGAAACGGTCAATGACCTTCAGCGTGTTGATCCCGATCGATCCGGTCGAACCCAGTATGACGACATTTTTGCAAGGCATAGATCAATAACCGGAAAAGACCGGGTTCTGCACATAATAAAAAGTATTCAGCGTCGCGCTCATATACAGATAAAACGTCGGCGCCGAGAACAGAAGGCTGTCGACCACATCCAGGACACCTCCGATCCCGGGCAAAAGTTTCCCGGAATCTTTCACACCGCAATCCCGTTTGATCAGCGATTCCGACAGATCGCCCAACTGCCCCAACCCGCCAAAAAAAGCGCCCATCAAAGCCACATGGATCGTCGAGAACTGCGGCACATCAGGCAAAAAAGATCTTCCCAAGAGCGCTGCGGCAATACTGAATACAAAACTTCCCACCGCTCCTTCCACGGATTTATTCGGGCTGATCCGCGGCAAAAGCGGGTGTTTCCCGAACAGGCTTCCCACAAGCAAGGCCCCGATGTCGCCCAGCTTTGTGACCAGTAAAATAAAAGCGAGAAGTTTGACACCCGCGCCCGGCGTCTCCGGCAATAAAAACCGTATCTTTATCAAAAAGCTGAAAAACCAGGAAACATAGAGGACACCAAACAAGGTCGTTGAGATCCCGACGATCGCGTTGCTGTTATCTTTCCGGCCGAACTGCAGAAGCAGGATCAGTAAAAACGCCAGGACGATGAATAACAACTCCCAATTTTTCGTCAGCTCAAAACGCGTATAGATCGACAGCGGGATCAAGAGGCCTATAAAAATCCCGACATAACTGTAGATCGGGATCCCTTTCTTCTTGATCATATAAAAGAACTCGTACAACCCGCCGCCGGTCAAAAAAAGGATCAGCAAAATGAAAAACCACTGGTTGACGACCGCCAAGACCGTCATCACGATCATCAGCGTCGAACTGACCAGCCGTTCTTTGGACATACCGATAACCTCAAGGGTTAAACGTTCCCGTAACGCCGTTCACGGTTCTGAAATTCCAGGATGGCCTTCTTAAATTCTTCCGGGGTAAAATCCGGCCAGCACTTTTCCGTGAAATAAAATTCCGCGTACGAACACTGCCACAACAAGAAATTACTGATCCGCTGTTCGCCGGAGGTCCTTACCAAAAGGTCCGGATCCGGCAGCCCGGCGGTATAAAGCGCGTTGCTTAAGGTCTCATCCGTAATATTCTTCACTTCCAATTGCCCGTCCTTGACCTTCAGCGCGATCGCTTTGATGCCGTCTATAATTTCCTTACGCCCTCCGTAATTAAAAGCCATATTCAGGATCATCCCGGTATTCTGCTGGGTCGCGTTCTGGGTCATATCAACCGCTTTCAAAACCTCAGCCGGAGCCCCTTCCCGGCAGCCTATCATTTGAAATTTGATGTTCAGACGGTTGAGCTTTTCGATCTTCCGTTTAAGGACATCGCTTAAGGTCCGCATCAGGATCATGATCTCGGTCTTAGGGCGGTCCCAATTTTCCGTCGAGAATGTAAAGAGCGTTAAAACTTTTATCCCCATCGCGCTCGCCGTATCGAGAATGTCTTCGACCCGCCGGACCCCTTCCATATGGCCGCTCGTGCGCGGAAGGTTTCGGCCCTTGGCCCAGCGTCCATTGCCGTCCATAATGATCGCCACATGTTTCGGCAGAACTTCCTGCTGTGCGATTTCCGGCATTCTTAAGACCTTCCTCAAATAAAATGGGGGATATAACAATCCCCCACTGAAATTCGCTCCGAAAACTTAGATAACCCTAAGAAATTTTCATAGTTATCATCGATTCTTGCATTGCCGACGCTGCTTGATGGTTACTGGGCCGTCGGCGGCACAAATGTTTCTAATTCCTGGATCCGCTGTTCCAGCGCTGTCTTTTCTTTGGCTAAACTGTCCATTTTGACCGACAGGTCGCTTTTTTCAAGCTCTCCGCTGTCCATCACCTGCTGGATCTTCTGCAGTTTGGACTTGGAACTCTCCAGTTCCGCGGTCAAACTGCCGAGTTTCTGCTCGGTGATCTGGAGTTTTTCTTCGGTCGTTATCCGCTGATAACGCTCTTCATCCAGCGTCTTACGGATGCTCCCCACCGTCTGGTTGGCTTTCACGACGACGACACACGCCACAACAATGACAAAAACTGCGATCGGAACTAAGGAGTTTTTCACAGCGTACCCTTACACTATTTATAATTTTCATCGCCGGCTTCGACCGACCCTGCTTCCTTAACCACCTTCGGCAAAATTACGATCTCAACGCGCCGGTTCTGCTGACGGCCTTCGGCTGAATCATTAGAGGTAACTGGATGATATTCACCGTATCCGGTCCCGGATAAACGGGCCGGGTTCATATCCGTGCTTTCGATCATATAATGAAGAACGCTCATCGCGCGGGCGGAAGATAATTCCCAGTTGGATTTCCATCCGGAATATTTGATCGGCTGATCATCGGTGTGGCCTTCGATACCGACGTTCAAGTCGCGTACCGTGGTATTGAGAACACCGGAAACTTTATCTAATTTGGCAAGCGCTTCATCGCGTAATTTGGCTTTACCGGAATCAAAAAGAACTTCGGAAACGAAGGTCACGACCAGCCCTCTATCGGTCATTTCGACCTTGGCTTCTTTGCCTTCAATCTCCCGACGGAGACGGTCCTCAAGTTCCTGTTTGGCGCGTTCGAGTTCGCTCAGCTCACTCTTTAATTGGGCGATCTTTTCAACGTCCGTCCTTCTTCCTTTTTGGAAAATCACGGTACATCCGGTTAAACTTAAAGCTAAAACCATAACAAATATTGAAGTTAGAATCAATTTCAGGGTACGCATTTATTCCTCCTTTTTCAGGTCTTCAAATTATCATAGGGTATTCGCAAAGTCAAGATTTTTCTGGTCAAACTACTGCAATTTCAATGAGATAGATAAAATTACCGGACAATGATCTCATCTCTTTTGGTGCCGACGGAAATGTATTTGATCCGCGCTTTGAGGACATTTTCCAGGCGCTCAACATATTTCTTAGCATTGGCCGGGAGCTTGGCGTACGAACGAACCCCGCGCGTTGAAGCCTGCCAGCCCGGCATTGCCTCATAGATCGGCTGGGCATTGCTGATCATCTCAAAATCCATCGGGAAGTCCGTATATTTTTTCCCGTTACAGCGGTAGGCGGTACAAATCTTAATGGTCTTCAAATCATCCAGCACATCCAGCTTCATCATGGCGAGCTCGGTAATGCCGTTGAGCATAACCGCGTACTTTACCATGACCGCGTCAAACCACCCGCAGCGCCGCGGCCGGCCGGTCGTTGAGCCGTATTCATTTCCCTTCATCCGGATATCATCTTTCAAATGATCGGAAAATTCCGTCGGAAAAGGCCCCTCCCCGACCCGCGTGGCGTAGGCCTTCATCGCGCCGATCACTTTGTCGACCTTGGTCGGCGGCACACCGCTGCCGCAGCTCACCCCGCCCACCGTCGAATTCGAAGAGGTCACGAACGGGTACGTCCCGAAATCAATATCCAGGAACGTTCCCTGGGCCCCTTCAAACAGGATCTCCTTTTTCTTCCGGATCTCTCCATCCAGATACACCGCGACGTCGCAGATATACGGTTCCAGCCGCTTCCCGTATCCCAAATATTCCTTATAAACATCGCCGAAAGAAAAATCGGTCTGATCATACACTTTGCGGAAGACCTCGTTCTTTTCATTAATATTGTCTTCCAGTTTGCTTTTGAGGATCCGCGGATTCAAAAGGTCGACCATCCTGATCCCGCAGCGGGTCACCTTATCGGAATAGCAGGGCCCGATCCCGCGGCCGGTCGTGCCGATCTTGTTGGTCCGC
>CAYING010000032.1:0-19424 GCA_964364715.1 uncultured Planctomycetales bacterium | reverse complement strand
TCCGGCTGGCGGTCGGCGCGCAGGTCTTCATCGCGGAAACATTTTACGATCTGGAAATATTTATCCAAGCCCGAAACCATCAGGATCTGTTTAAATAATTGCGGCGACTGCGGCAGCGCGAAAAATTCGCCTAAATTTAAACGGGACGGAACTAAAAAGTCGCGGGCGCCTTCCGGGGTTGATTTGGTGAGGACCGGAGTTTCAACCTCGATAAACCCCTGCTGCGACAAAAAATTCCGGATGATCGTGCAAATTTTATGCCGGACCTGAAGGGCTTCCAAAACTTTTCCCCGGCGGATATCAAGATAGCGGTATTGCAGGCGGATATCTTCGGACGCCTCGGTTTCCCCGGCGATCTCAAAAACCGGAACTTCGCTCTTATTCAAAATTTCCAGGCCTTCCGCGCACAATTCCACCTCGCCGGTCGGGACTTCGGCGTTGACGTTCGCTTTCGGACGGACATTCACCTTCCCGGTGATCTTAACCACAAATTCCGGGCCCAATTGCTGCGCAGTCTGATGCGCTTCTTTATTGACGGACGGGACAAAAACGACCTGAGTAATACCGTAACGGTCGCGAATATCGATAAAGATCAATTTTCCATGGTCGCGGCGGCGGTGCACCCATCCGCACAATGTCACAGTCTGGTCATTATGAGACGCTCTCAATTCCCCGCAAGTATGTGTACGCAACATTTAACGACCTTTCTTAAAGTCACATCAGCCTGACACGTCAAATGAACTTCTTGTGACTTGTGACTTGTGACTTGTGACTTGTGACTTGTGACTTGTGACTTGTGACTGTGTCATGTGACTATTTTAGTTTTTGTATAGTTTCATTGATCAGATTCAAAGAAACCTTTTCCTGATCACCGTTCTGCATATTTTTAAGCGCCACCTCGTTGGCCTTGATCTCGTCTTCGCCTAATATCATGACATACCGGGCGTTACGCTTGTTGGCCTGGCGCATCTGACTTTTCATCGAGCTACCTTCATAACTGGCGTCGGCGGACAATCCATTATGCCTGATCTGTTGGACGAGCGCAAAGGCGTTCTTGATGAATTTTTCCTCCATGGCGATGACAAAAATGTCGAGACTGGGCTGCGGCACCTGGATCTTGCCCTGCTGGGCCAAAATGATCCGCTCGATGCCGAGCGCGAATCCGATCGCATCGACCTGCGGTCCGCCGAGTTCCGTGATCAGATTATTATACCGGCCGCCGGCGCCGACCGCGTCCTGACTGCCCAACGAGGAGTCAGAAATTTCAAAAACCGTGTGCGTGTAATAGTCCAGCCCGCGGACCAAATACGGGTCTTCTTTATAAATGACGTTCAGGCCGCTCAAAATTTTTTTCATCGTGTCAAAATAGGTTTTGCTTTCCGCGTCGAGCCATTCGTAATTCAGCTTCAATTTTTGGACAGCCATTTTGCAGGCCGGAACTTTGCAGTCCAATATCCTTAAAACATTGCGCTCAAAACGATTTTGGCAATCCCAACATAGCTCCGAAAGCTTTCCGCTCAATTTTCCGCGCAGAATATTTTTGAATTCTTCTTTATTGGCGTAAGTGCCGAGCGTGTTGATCTTTAATTGCGCGCCGCTCACACCCAGCGATTTCAAAAGATACATACTGCAGGCGATCACTTCCGCGTCCAGATACGGCGATGCGGTGCCGGGGCCGATCGCTTCCACCCCGATCTGGTGAAATTGGCGCAGGCGCCCTTTTTGCGGCCGCTCGCCTCGGAACATCGGGCCGATATAAAAAAGCTTGGATAAACTTTCTTTCTTGTCTAAATGGTTTTCAATGTAGGAACGTACGACTGAGGCAGTGCCTTCCGGGCGAAGCGCGTAATGCGCGGATTCCGCTTTTTCATTTTCAGGAGATTTAGAAGGCTGAAGCGTCAGCATCTGTTTTTGGACCACATCGCTCGTTTGCCCCATGGAGCGGGCGAACAGTTCGGTCTCTTCAAACAGAGGTGTACGGATCTCCTGGTAACCGTAAAGGTTCAGGATCTGCCGCGCCGTCTTTTCGATATGAATCCAAAGCGGAATGTCTTGCGGAAGGATATCGGTGGCGCCTCTGGGAAGGGAAAAATTCTTTGCCATATGTTCCGTAAATTTTAAAGGCGGAGAGTGTTAACTCCGCCCTTTATACGATAATCGTTGCCAGGAAACACTTTACGCGTTATTTGATCTTGTTCTTCATCTCAAGGCCCGGCTTGAAGATGACCACTTTGCGAGGAGGAACAGGAACGCTCTCGCCGGTCCGAGGATTGCGGCCAAAACGGGCTCGGCGTTCTTTGATCTTGAAAACACCGAAGTTGCGCAGTTCAACTTTTTCCGCGCGGATCAAACTGTCGATGATGATATCAAATGTCTTTTGGACAATTCTTTTGACATCCACCTGCTTGATTCCGGTTGCATCCGTGATCTTAAGGACAATATCTTTTTTCGTCATAGGTTGACCTCCATGTCGCAACCATCGTATCAGCAAGGTGTTACGGTGTCAATGCCTTTTTTCCTCCATTTTTCCCTCCATTATATAAATCGCTCCATTTTTTCCCTCTATTATTATTCAATCCCTCTAGAACTCGCCCATGCTATCTCTTCACTGACTCGTTACCGTTTACCAGATACTAAGGTGTAGATTTAAATAGGATCACATAGGCGTTTCGTGATCCTATTAATGGCTCATGATCCTATTCGTTCCCACTCCGCGTCCCGGCCTTTGCCAAGGCATCTAACCTTTTTTTCGCGTTTGAGATCGAAAAGGGTGCGTTTTAAGGTTGGATAACTAACGCCGGGACAGGCTCTGTGGAGTTCGCTGAAACGAAAACGCGTCGGCAACCGTTCGATCGTTTGCCGAATCATATCCCGTTTTGCCCCGCGAGCGGATGTGACGACGCCGACTCGGTCTTCAAATTCTTTGTAAGCGGCGATCAAAGTACCGAGAAAATAATTCCACCAGGGACGGAGATCATGATTTTCTTCATGCCAATGCTGCGAACTCTTCAGGAGCGTTTCGTAATAGGTCTCTTTGCTGTCTTCAATGATCCGCTCCAAACTGATGAATCTTCCAACTTCATAGCCCGCCTGATAAAGAAGCAATAAAGTCAGAAGCCTCCCCATTCTGCCATTGCCGTCCCAAAAAGGATGAATGCATTCGAAATCAAATATAAAGGAAGCGATGATGAGAAGCGGTTCGGCTTTCCTTTCATCTATGGCTTGATGGTAAAGCTGGCAAAGCTTCTTCATGAATGAAGGCGTTGATAAGGCAGAAACAGGTTTAAAGCGGACAACTTGGCGCCCGTCAGGACGGACTTCGAGAATAGCGTTGTCTTTTTCTTTCCAATGGCCGCCTTTTTCGCCTGTCAGAGCGTACATCTCCCGGTGAAATCGAAGAATAAGTTCGGACGATAGCTTAAGGCGGCTTGCGTTGGCATGAATCTCGGCAAGAACATTTCGATACCCCGCCACTTCCTTTTCAGAGCGATCATGCGGCTTTGTCTTTTTGGCGAGAATCGCTTCGAGCCGATCCCGATCCACAGTAATGCCTTCTATGCGGTTGGAGGACTCAACGCTTTGAATCATGGCAATGCGCTTCAAAGTTTCCAGAAGCTGGGGAGACTGTTCTTGATATAAAGTTTGACGGCCGCGGTGTTCACCCAGCACACGAACGCTCATAAGCATGTCCTGGGATATAGGCTGCTCTAAGAAATAACCATGTTCAAATGACCTCATATCGTCTCCATACTCTTAATCGGCTGGAATGTTTTCAACTCTTGTCCTCACAATCAGGTAACATCTTTAAAATTCCCAAAATCGTCGTACGGTACCCGCCGCAAAACGTTGGCGGGCAGGCTTGCACCAACGGTCAGCCGCAGGTTTTGATTCAAACCGATCAATCTTTTCAAAACACCATCGAGAAACTGTCTTTCCCCACCAGTTCTTTGATCGCTTCAAACAGATCCTTGCACGGGGCGACAAAAAGGTCTTCTCCGACCATGATCTGCACGCTTTTGTAAGATTTTGTATCCAGCTTGAGAGTGACGGGAATTTTTCCCGGAAAACGCGACAACCGCTCACGCAGATCCTGCAGTCTTTTTTCGTTAATATCTGACAGATCGACATTTATGGATTTTACCGATTTATAAACTTCTTCGATCGGTTTCATATCCGAGGCCATGATCTTCGGGCTTTCATCGCGCAGGCTGACCTTGCCGATCAAAACAACCACGGCACCTTCTCTAAGATGTTGCGCAATAAGAGGATAGGCCGAAGGAAATGCGACAACTTCCACAGTCCCTTCCATATCTTCCATTTTCAGGATCGCCATGCGCTCATTGGTCTTGCGCGTGCTGGTCAATTTGATCGCGCTGATCAGACCGACCAATCGGACCTCTTGCCCGTCGACAGCCAGCTTCAAATCCTTGGTGGAGTAATCGGTAAATTCTTTAACTTCAACCTGATAGTGCGCCAAAGGATGGCCGCTCAAATAAAATCCGAGCAATTCTTTTTCATATCCTAAAATTTCATTTTTATGCCATTCCGGGATGTCCGGCAAGGTCTGGGTTTCCTTTGAAAAACTTTGAAATCCTTCTTCCAGATCAAAGAAAGAAAATTGACCGCTGGCCTTTTCCTTCTGCGTCTGCGAACCGGATTCCAAGGCCTGTTCGGCGACCGCCATCATCTGCGAACGCCGCGCCTTAAAACAATCCATCGCCCCGCATTTGATCAAACTTTCTAAAACCTTGCGGTTCACCAAACGCAGGTCCACCCGTTTGCACAGATCAAACACGGATGTGTACGGGCTGTCCATTCTGCCGGCAACGATCGATTCGATCGCGGCTGCGCCGACGTTCTTCACCGCCAGAAGGCCGTAGCACATGGTCGCCGCGTCCACGACCCGGAAATCCCTAAAGCTTTCATTCACGTCCGGCGGGAAAACCTTTAATCCCATCGCCTCGGATTCTTTGACATACTCGACGACCTTATCGGTATTATCTTTTTCGCAGGTGAGAAGCGCGCACATAAATTCAATCGGATAATTCGCTTTAAGATACGCTGTCTGATACGAGATCAGCGCGTAGGCGGCCGAGTGGCTTTTGTTAAACCCATACCCCGAAAAATAATCGATCAAATCAAAAAGTTTATTGGCCTGTTCTTCTTTGATGTTGCTGGTCTTCTTGCACCCGTCGACGAAATCACGGCGGGCTTTCTCCATGATCGCCTGGACCTTTTTACTCATCGCGCGGCGCAAGCCGTCGGCCTGGATCATCGTGAACCCAGCCAGGGTGCTTGCCATCTGCATAACCTGCTCCTGGTAAACGATAATGCCGTAGGTTTCTTTCAAAACCGGCTCGAGTTTCGGATGATCATATCGGACCGGGATCTCCCCCTTTTTCCGCCTGATATAATCTTCCAGCATGCCGCTTCCCATCGGGCCCGGGCGGTACAACGCGAGAATGGTAATGAGGTCTTCAAATTGCGTCGGCTTGCTTTTCTTTAAAAGGTCGCGCATCCCCGCGCTTTCCAGCTGGAAGATGCCGAAACTTTGCGCCTTGCCTAAGATCTCAAATGTCTTTTTATCATTGAGCGGGATTTTCTCAATATCGATCTCGATGCCTTGCGTTCTTTTGATAATTTTGACCGCCTGACTGATAACGGTCAATGTCCGCAACCCCAAAAAATCCATTTTCAACAGGCCGATCTTGGCGATCCCGTCCATCGAATAACCCGTCGTGATCTGGCCGTCCGTTGTCCTAAAAAGCGGAATATATTCGTTCAAGGGTTTATCGGAAATAACGACACCGGCCGCGTGGACCGAGGCGTGACGGTTCAATCCTTCCAAGACCTGGGCGGTGTCGATAATCTGGCGGGAGGTTTCATCGTCCTTGTATAATTTTTTGAGTTCCGGTTCCTTCTCCAAGGCATCTTTTAACGTGATCCCCAACTCCGCCGGGATCAATTTTGCCAATTTGTCGACGGTGGCGTACTCGACCGCCATCACCCGCCCCACGTCCCGCACCGCGGCCCGCGCCTGCATTGTCCCGAAGGTGATGATCTGGGCGACGTTCTCTTTCCCGTATTTATTGGTCACATATTCGATGACCTCGCCGCGGCGCTCGAAACAGAAATCAATGTCGATATCGGGCATGCTCGCGCGGTCCGGGTTCAAGAAACGTTCAAAAAGCAGGCCGTAATTGAGCGGATTTATATTGGTGATCCCGAGAAGATAACTGACCAGGCTTCCGGCGGCGGAACCGCGGCCCGGCCCGACGGGGATCCCGCGCTGCCTGGCATAATGAATAAAATCCCACACGATCAGAAAATAACTGATAAATCCCATTTTTTTGATGACCGCAATCTCATATTCCAGGCGCTGCTGCAGCTCCGGCGTGACATGGCCGAATCGTTCGCGTAATCCGCGCTGGCACAGCTCGCGGAAATATTCTTCCTTGTCCTTCCCGCCGGGCGGATCGTAATGCGGCAAGTGGACCTGGTCAAAACGAAGCTGGAGATTACATTTGTCGGCGACCTCGAGGGTATTACGGATGGCGTTCGGCGCCCAGGCAAATTCCCTTTTCATCATCTCCGGGTCTTTGAAATAAAATTGGTCCGTCTTCAAACGCATCCGGTTGGGATCGTTAAGCAGGGTCTGGGTCTGGATACAAAGAAGCGCTTCGTGGGCGGTGAATTGATTTTGCGCCAGGTAATGCACGTCGTTGGTCGCGATCAGCGGCAGGTTCAAATCTTGAGCCAGGCGCAATAATCCTTCATTGACGATCTTCTGCTCTTCAATCCCGTGCTCCATGAGCTCAAGATAAAAATTCCCCTTCCCGAAGATCTGCTGATAATCGTCGGCGGCCTTGAGCGCGCCGTTATAATCTTTGTTACGCAAATACCAGGCGACCTCGCCGCGCAGGCAGGCGGATGTCCCCAAAAGGCCTTCGGAATATTGCGCGAGGATCTCTTTATCCATTCTTGGACGGTAATAAAACCCCTCGAGATACCCGAGCGAAACAAGTTTCATTAAATTTTTATAACCGGCTTCATCGCGGGCGAAGAGGACAAGGTGAGAAGTTCCCATTCCCTTTTGGGAAGTGGCTGACGCGCTTTTATCATGACGGCTGCCGGGAGCGATGTAGGCCTCACAGCCGATGATCGGTTTGACCCCGGCCTTGACCGCGCTCTGATAAAAGTCGATCGCGCCGAAAAGGTTGCCGTGGTCGGTCATACCCAGCGCGGGCATTTTATATTCAGCGGCTTTTTGAACGAGTTCTTTGATACGGCAGGCGCCGTCGAGAAGACTGTACTGCGTGTGGACGTGCAGATGGACGAAATCGGAATGATACATAAACGGCAGTGACCCGTGACCTGTGACTCGTGTCTCGACCGTTCCTAGTCACTGGTCACGAGCGACGAGCCACAGTTTTCATTATTCCCACTCAATAGTCGACGGCGGTTTGGAACTCACGTCGTAGACGACGCGGTTGACCCCGCGGACTTCGTTGATGATGCGGTTGGCGATCTTTCCCAAAAGTTCGTAAGGCAACTGTACCCAATCAGCGGTCATTCCGTCAAGGCTGCTCACGCACCGGATCGCGATCGCGTTCTCATAAGTCCGCTGGTCTCCCATGACACCGACGGATTTAACGGGTAAGAGGACAGCGAAGGATTGCCAGATCTGATTGTAAAGTCCGGCTTTTTTGATCTCTTCCAGAACGATCTCATCCGCGTTGCGTAAAATTTCCAAGCGTTCGGCGGTCACTTCCCCGACGATGCGGATGGCCAGGCCCGGCCCCGGGAACGGCTGGCGGTTCAAAACAACTTCCGGCGCGCCGAGATGCTTGCCGATCACCCGCACTTCATCTTTGAACAATTCGCGAACCGGTTCGATCAGCTGCAGTTTCATATTCTTCGGCAAACCGCCGACGTTGTGATGGCTTTTGATCTTGACCGACGGGCCGCCCAACGGAGAGATCGATTCGATGACATCCGGGTAAAGAGTTCCCTGCGCCAAGAAATCAACACCCTTGATCTTGTGCGCCGCTTCCTGAAAAACCTTCACGAATTCGTCACCGATGATCTTTCTCTTTTGTTCCGGATCGGTCACGTTCTTAAGTCTCTGTAAGAAACGATTGCTCGCATCGACACAGGTCAAGTTCATCTTGAAATGGCCTTTAAAGGTCTTTTCGACTGTGGCCGCTTCATTCTTGCGCAGAAGACCGTTGTCGACAAAGATGCAGTAGAGGCGTTTGCCGATGGCCTTGCTCAGAAGCATGGCGACGACGGAAGAATCAACCCCGCCGCTCAAACCGAGGACGACCTTCTTATTTCCGGTCGTTTCCTGGATCTGTTTGATGGAGGCATCGATAAATTTATCCATGGTCCAGCGCGGGAGGCATCCGCAGATCTGGATGGTAAAATTCATCAGGATCTGAGCGCCGCGCTGCGTATGAACGACTTCCGGGTGGAACTGTACGCCGTAAAATTTCTTGGCGCGGTTGGCAAAGGCGGCGACTTCGGCGTTCAGCGTATGGGCCACACGGGCAAATCCCGGCGGCATCTTTTTGATCTCATCGCCGTGGCTCATCCAGCAAGTCAGGTTGCTCGGGAGATTGGCAAAAAGATCGGCGTTGCTGTCGACGAACAACTCGGCGCGGCCGAATTCCCTTCCTTTGCTGCGGTCGACTTTTCCGCCCAGCATATCAGTCATGACCTGCATCCCGTAACAGATGCCGAGGACCGGAAGCCCTAATTTAAAAATCTCGGCGCGGGGTTTCGGAGCGCCCTCGTCATAAACGCTCATCGGGCCGCCGGAAAGGATCAACCCCTTAGGCGTTAAGGCCTGAATCTCTTCCGCGGTGATATTGTACGGAACGATCTGACAGAACACTTTATTCTCGCGGATGCGGCGGGCAATTAATTGAGTATATTGGGACCCAAAATCCAGGATGAGGATCGAATCCCTGACACGCTGTTTGGTCTTCTTGACCAGAAATTTGTCTCTCGATGAGGCTGATCCGGTTTTCTGCCATTTGAACAATTTGCGCAGTTTGATCTTCTTGATCCTGGGTTTGCTGCTTTTAAAAAAAGTACGTTTTGCTTTCTTTGTCATTTATCCTCACCTGTCTTTGTTGGTGATCCCCACAAAAATTATTTGCCCATCCCGACGCGCTGTCCGACTTGAAAAACCTTGCCCTCGGTCTGAATTGAAGGAGCGATAATAACTTCTACGTCATGCATCTCTCTGATATTGGACGCGCCAAGCGATCCCATAGACGTTCTTAAAGCGCCGACCAGATTCTGTGAACCGTCATCAACACGGGCCGGTCCGAATAAAATTTCCTTCAAAGTTCCGGTAGACCCAACGTGGATCCGTGTTCCGCGGGGTAAATTGGCGTGCGAGGTCGCCATACCCCAGTGATACCCTTTCCCGGGAGCCTCTTGGGCGCGGGCAAAGGCGGAACCGACCATGACCGCGTCCGATCCGGCGGCGACCGCTTTACAAATTTCTCCGCCGATCCTCATCCCGCCGTCGGTGATGATCGGGATATATTTTCCGCGTCTTTTAAAAAAATATTCGCGGGCGGCGCAGGAATCAACCGTCGCGGTGATCTGCGGAACGCCGATCCCTAAAACCCCTCTTGAGGTGCAAGCGGAACCCGGTCCGATACCGACCAAAAGGCCGGAAGCGCCGGCTTCCATCAATTCCAGCGCGACATCATAGGTCACAGAATTCCCGAGGATGATCGGGATCTTCATCATTTTACAAAATTTTTCAAGGTCCAATATCTTATATTCCGTTGATACATGGCGGACCGTCGCGACGGTCGACTGCACGACAAAAAGATCGCAGCCTGCCGCTTGGGCGATCGGCGCGAACTTCCCGGCATTCTGCGGGATACAGCTCACGACCGCCGGAACTTTGCCTTTTTTGATCTCGGCAACCCGTTTGGCGATGAGTTTTTCTTTGATAGGTTTCAGGTAAACAGATTGGACCAGCTTGGTCGCGTCGGAAGGATTCGCCTGAGCGATTTGAGTCAAAACGTCTTCGGGATTATCATAGCGGGTCTGGATACCGTCCAGGTTCAGGACCGCGATACCGCCCAATTTACCCATGGCAACGGCAAATCTGACGTCGACAACACCGTCCATGGCAGCCGCGAGGATGGGGACATCGTACGTTTTGCCGCCGATCGACCAGCGGATATCAACTTCATTCGGGTTAACGGTCACCATGCCGGGGACCAACGCGACTTCATCAAAACCGTAACATCGTCTTGCACGACGCCCTATCCCGATCCACTCTGCCATAGGATTAAAACCTCCTGAAAATGTTATAGATACGTTTTAGACAAGAATTAAGGTAAGAAAGATACAATAATATAATTAAATTAATTTGAAAAGTCAATTCTTAATTTTCACTCTTAATTTTCACTCTGTTGTTAACACTCTTAATTTTTAACCGCAGCTTTTGCGCCCTCTATTTTCAAAACCGCCTCTAACTGCGTATTGGCTTCCGGACGGGCAGGATCGATCTGGATGGCCTTCTGGTAAAACTCGACGGCGCGGGGATAATCTTTTTTCAGGACATAAACCGCTCCCGGCTGGAGATACCCTTCGTAAAGCGACGGGTTGATCTTGACCGCTTTTTGGTAAAAACCCAGCGCCTGGTCAAGGTTCCCCTGAAAAACAGCGATACTCCCCAATCCGATATAAGCTTTTTCGTTGTAAGGGTTTAACACAAGGGCCAATTTTAAATACCGCTCGCCTTCCGCATAATTATTCTCCCTTATATATATCCCAGCCAACTTCACCGTCGCCTTATCGACCCCAGGAAGATAATGGCGCGGATATTTCTCCTTAAGGCCGATCGCCTTTAAAAGCCAACCCTTGGCCTCAGCATCATCCTTGCGCCGCGAAGCTACTTCCCCCAAGTTGATGTAGGCATAAATATATTCAGGATTCACCTCGAGAGTTTTGCGGAACAATTGCTCAGCCTGACTCAGAAGTCCGATATTCAGGTCAACAACACCCAAATTGTTATAGGCATCCGGGAAGACCGGATCCAGCTCAATTGTTTTCTTGAACAGATATTCCGCTTTCCCAAACTGCGCTTTTTGTAAATATATCGCCCCCAACGTAAAATATGGCCTTGCTTTTTTGGGAGATTTTCGAACCGTATCGATGGCCAGCCGCTCCTGCGAAGTCCAAACAAAATTTCGGGCAACGGTGAGAACGCTCAAAACCGCGATGATGCTGACAACGCAGGCCGTTCGGGCGCGTTCATTTTTTATAAATCGAAAGATCATTCCGGTCAAAAATAACGCAAAGCCGGCCATCGACAGATACAGTCGATGCTCCTGAACCGGTTCCAAAGTAATGAACCCGATCGACGTCGGGATAAGGTAAATATAAAACCAGAAAATTCCGAGCGAAGCGAGCGCAGCGAGCGCCGAAGTTTTATCCTTGGCGGACAATTTGACCGCGCCAATAAACGCTGCAGTCAACAAAAACAACGCCAAGATTACCGGCCGTTCAAAGATCGAAGACGAGAACGTAAAATCATGATCCAAGTTCTGGTTCACCGGGAAAAAACTCATCCCGGCATAAAACACCCACACTTTCAGCTGGGTCAAAAGATACGGGAAATCCAAATACGGCGTCAAATGATTAAGCAGAAAAGGCAGATGAAATTTCTCGAGGATAAAATTTAGAAACTGTAGCTGCCACAACAGCAAAACCGCCGCAATAAACGCGAACGCCACATACGCCAGCCTCATTTTTTTCGCGGCCGAATGTTCAAAAAATATCAGTTCCGTTGCCAGAATTAAAAGCGGCAGCGAGACAATTGTTCCCTTAGCGAAAAACCCGATATAAAAAATCAATCCGGCAGCCGCGAAAAAGACCGGACGTTTTTCCAGCCGCGCCCGCAGATACAGCCAATAACTCAGCAGATAAAACATTCCCGACAACACCTCGGTCCTCTGCCAGATATACGTGACCGCCTGCGTCTGCAGCGGATGGACTAAAAAGACCAGGCTCGCGCACAGGGCAAAATATTTTTCCTGATTGAGTTTTAAAATGATTGCATAGAGAAGAATAACATTAAGAATATGTAGGAAAACATTGGTGAGGTGATAAACAAAAGGATTATTTCCGCCGAGCCAATAATTAAAAGCAAACGTCAGGAAACTTAAAATCTTCCGCTGATCAACCGCGCTGTCCCGCCAATGTTCCAGCAAATAACCGGCGTCTTTGACCAAAGGATTATCGACGATAAAGTTGAGATCGTCATACTGAAACGGCGCATTGAGGATGTTGGCATAAATCGCCAAGCCCAGGATGACGATGAGCAGGAAATTCTTCATTGCGGTATTATACAAGAAAAAATGCCCCGCAGCACTTCTGCGGGGCCCTTTTACAAATCCCACCCCCGGGGTGGATCCACCCCCGGGGGTGAACGATTTTCGCTTCAGTTAGAAGCCCATTCCTCCGCCCATACCGCCCGGCATTTGTGGCATTGCCGGTTTGTCCTTTTCAGGAGCATCGGTAATAAGCGCTTCGGTTGTGAGCAATAAGGACGCGATGCTGGCCGCGTTCTGTAAAGCCGTACGGGTGACTTTCGCCGGATCAATAACACCGGAACTGAGCATGTCGACATACTCATTCTTTTCAAAATCATACCCGATATTGAGCTTTTCTTCTTTCAAACGCTCGACGATAACAGAACCCTCCAAACCCGCGTTCAGCGCGAGCTGACGGACCGGAGATTCGATGGAGCGCAGGATGATCTCAACGCCGGTCTTTTCATCGCCGGTTAATTCTTTTCGTAAAACCTCCAGCTCTTTGATGCAGCGTAAAAACGCCACACCGCCGCCCGGAACGATCCCTTCTTCGACCGCAGCGCGGGTCGCGTGAAGAGCGTCCTCGACGCGGGCCTTCTTTTCTTTCATTTCGGTTTCGGTCGCAGCCCCGACATTGATGATCGCGACACCGCCGGCAATCTTAGCCAGGCGTTCCTGAAGTTTTTCTTTATCGTAGGAAGAATCCGTCTTGTCGATCTGGTTGCGGATCTGGTTGATGCGGCCCTTGATATCCGCGGTCTTACCAGCACCCTCGACGATCGTGGTGTTATCTTTATCAATTTTAACTTTCTTGGCACGGCCCAAGTCCGCGATCTCGGTATTTTCCAATTTCAAACCAAGATCTTCGGTAATGGCTTTTCCGCCGGTCAAAACAGCGATGTCTTCCAGCATAGCCTTGCGGCGATCGCCGTAACCCGGAGCTTTCACAGCAGCGCAGGAAAGTGTTTTTCGCATATTGTTCACAACGAGAGTTGCTAACGCTTCGCCTTCGACATCCTCGCAGAGGATCAAAAGCGGTTTGCCAGCGCGGGCAACTTTTTCCAATAACGGGAGCATATCCTTGATATTGGAGATCTTTTTCTCATAGATCAGAATGAACGGATCTTCGAGTTCGCATTCCATCTTTTCCATATCCGTTGAAAAATACGGAGAAAGATAACCCTGATCGAACTGCATCCCTTCGACGATCTTGAGTTCCGTATTGATCGTCTTGGATTCCTCGACGGTGATGACGCCGTCTTTGCCGACTGCTTCAAACGCTTCTGCGATCTTTTTGCCGATCACGTTATCGCCGTTGGCAGCGATCGTGGCGACCTGCTCAACTTCTTTGGTGACTTTGAGGTCAACTTTTTTCGACAAGCTCTTTACCTTCGCGACAACGACTTCGACGGCCGCCTCGATACCTCTTTTAAGAGCCATCGGGTTAGCGCCGGCAGTTACGTTCTTCAAACCTTCGCGGTAAATGGCTTCTGCCAAAACGGTCGCGGTCGTGGTGCCGTCCCCGGCCTGATCAGAAGTTTTTTCAGCAACTTCCTTGACCATCTGAGCGCCCATATTTTGGTACGGATCTTCGAGGTCAATTTCTTTTGCTACGGTCACGCCGTCTTTAGTAACGGTCGGGGAACCGAATTTCTTGTCCAAAACAACATTGCGGCCCTTCGGGCCTAATGTCACTTTGACCGCGCGGGAGAGCTGTTCAACGCCCTTCAATATCTCGCGGCGCGCATCATCTGAAAATAATAATTGTTTAGCCATTGTAGTTCCTCCTTTAAAGGTCATCAGGTCAAAAAGTCAAAAGGTCAAATGTAAAAACTTGATCGACTTTTGACCGTTTGACCGTTTGACATTTTGACTTATTTTATTACTGCAAAAATATCCTCTTCTTTCATGATCAAAAGCTCTTCACCCTCTTTGGTAGTGATCTCGGTGCCGCTGTACTTGCCGTAAAGAACACGGTCGCCGACCTTGACTTCCAGATTCTGGGTCTGGCCGTTCTCCAAAATCTTGCCCTTTCCGACTGCTACAATTTTCCCTTCCTGCGGCTTTTCCTTAGCGGTATCAGGAAGAAGAATTCCTCCCTTGGATTTGGCCTCCGCCTCCAGGGACTTGACCACGACTCGGTCGCCTAACGGTTTGATGTCCATAAACTGCCTCCTTGTTTATTGGTGTTAAGCATTAACCCTATATTGGTGAGCATATAGCGATTAGCACTGTTTGCTGTAGAGTGCTAATCTAATGAAACATCGAAGTTTTGTCAAGAAAATTTTTTTGGGGAGCAGAGGGGGCAAAAAAATAGCACTCTCGAAATGAGAGTGCTATGAATCAAAACAGCAGGTGATGTTGCGTTAGCACGGAGACGCAGATTCTAAACCAATATATTTGACCAGCCAATTGATCGCGCCGGAAACCGAACGCCACACATCCCCATATTCATGAGCATAATACTGCGCCTCATCTTCACCGCCAACAGTCAGCCTATCCGGAAGCTCTTTCAGCCTAAAACTTTTTTTCTTCAGATATACCGGGACAAACTTATTCGAACGCAACGCCTTCTTTATCATCAGGCAAGAACGATCAGTATCACCCTCCTTGATAAACCAAAATAATGCCCGGGTAAAACACCATTCAGCGGCACAATCATTTGGATATGCTCCTTTTTCCATAAACTTCTCAAGCTCATCATGGCGGGATAGTTTGGCCAGATAACGGATGACGATGTACCGCATCCCCTGATTATCATTAGGATTCAAACGTAACATCTCATGACAAATGCGGATGGCCTCGTCAAACTTTCCCATATCCCAAAAGGCTTCTTGTAATCCCGCCAAGGCTCGCATATAAGGCCTTGTTTTCATCATTCCCCAAAAATGGCCTTCATTGTCCCGGAAAAAATCCTCTCCTAATGCCAGCCTCCCGGCGTTAACTGCCTGCGAATACAACCCGGCAGCTTGCCGGGCATCCCGTGCGGCCTCCTCGGCAAGTAAATTGTACGCATCAGCGCATTGCGGCGATATTAATATTGCCTTGTGGGCCAATCGGATGGCCTCATTCAAATCGCTCCGCTCCCAGGCTTCATAAACGAGCTCTTGGGCGATACGCAAAGGAGTTGCTCCGGCAAGATCTGACGCGATATCCGGCCCCAACTCCTGTTTTAAAAAATCCTCAAGACCTTCCTCAGAATCCAGGCCTTTAAAAATTTCTTCACTATTGATATTCACCGGAAAACCGTGCAACCGTGAAAACTCTTCAATGGGATCCTTGTACTTCAAAGCGCCCATCGGCATCAGATTGATTTTGCAAAGGGCACGGATTGCATCATCGTGCGAATATAAATAATACTTGGCGTGATAGACCAGATCATTCATGGAAGATAAAACACTGCGGTTTGTTGTTTTGAAAACCTTGATCCCGTCGCATTCTTGAAGGACTTTGGTGATCATTTCACCGGGGCACTTCATATGGAACATCGCCCGGGAAAGTTCCTTACGAAAAAGTTTCTCTAAATCAGCCAAATCTTTCTTGGTGATCTTCGTCACAATAAATGAAAACAATGTTAAGGAATGCACAAAGATAAGGCACTTCGCCCGGTCGACGTAAAACACATTAACATACCACTGCGAAGATGAAGATTGGGATTCGGCTGCCGGTTCCGTTTCCGGGCGGATTCCGGCAAGAGACAAAAACTTCTGTGTGCCCCGAAGAATAATCATTGGATTATTTCCCTTGCTCTTTACACCAAAGAATAGTGACAATTTATTATACCGTTGCCGACCAAACCCAATTGCTTAGAAGAAGAAATGATCAGCCCCTGCCCATCTTTGATCTTGGAAATTTCCAGCCACTTCAGAAGAGATTTTGTCCGGCCATGATCAATGGTCGAAGATAATTTTATCTCGATCGGATAAATCTTTTTCGCGGTCTCAATCAAAAGATCCACCTCTAACCCATCCGTACTGCGGTAGTAGTATAAGGAACACGGGTCCACATACGCCGAAAACCGTTTATAAAACTGTGCAACACACGCTGTTTCAAAAAGCGCGCCTGCCATAGGCCCGGCAAGCGCGTGATCTTCATCCAAAATCCCGGACAGATAACACACCAACCCGGTATCCATAAAATAACACTTGGGCGCTTTAATGATCCTCTTCCCAAAATTCTTATGATACGGCATTAACAAAAAGATCAAACCGCTGGCCTCGAGGAGCGTCAGCCACGATTTAATTGTCGGAACGGAAACGCCGATATCCCTCGACAGCGTGGAACAATTCAACTCTTGAGCCGTGCGCGCCGCTAAAAGCCGGATGAACCGCTCAAAATCATGGAGATTGGATTGTTTCACCACCCCGCGGATATCCCGGTCGATATAAGTTTGCAGATAACTGGAGAACCAAAGCTTGCGGGACATCTTTTTATTTAAAACCACCTCAGGGTATCCGCCCTGCAAAAGCCACGGGCCGAGAGGAATAACTTTTGCCGAAATTTGTTTAGCGTGCAATAAATCTTCAATAAACTTATCCGCGGCACTTAATTGAGGCCGTAAATTCTTTTGGACCTCTTCCAGAGAAAAAGGATATAAATGCAAAATAGCGATGCGGCCGGCTAAGGTCTCGCTGATTCCCTTCATCAACGCCCATTGCTGAGAACCGGTCAAAACCCACTGTCCCGGCTTTTTGTTCTCATCGATGCGGGCCTTGATATACGACAAAAGCCCAGGGGCATTCTGAATCTCATCGATAATAACCGGCGGCGGATATTTGTCCAAAAATCCACGCGGGTCCTCAATAGCCAGCGACCGGATATCCGCCTCATCCAAGAGAACATAATGATGTCCTTTTAAAAACGTCTGGGCGAGGGTTGTCTTGCCGGCCCGGCGCGGGCCGCCGATAAATACCGCCGGGAAAGTCTTAACGGCATCCTTTAATGTTTTTTCTAATAAACGCTTGATATACATATTTGCTATTTTAAAGTACAACTTTAAAATGTCAAGGAATCCTTCATCTCGTTTCTACTCTACTAATCTTTTTAATAGGCGGCTGATTATTTTCATCTTGAGGAATGGTCGACCCCAAGAATAACGGGAGATTGGCAGGTACGATCTGAATAATGACCGGCGCAAAGCCTTCCATTTTATCCAAGTTTGGAATCGGCCCGGAAGGAATAGGGATAATCACCCTGCGGCCGCTGTGATTGATCGTTTTAGTTTTGAGCATCGTCGGATTCAGGTCGATACCGCCGGGAGCCGTCTTGGCTGTCTTGGTTCCTTCCGACATCATGGCACGATCCGCAACAAAAGCTGTATTAAATGAGTAGGCGTGAGGAGAATAACTAAATGAGTGTTCTTGACTTAAGGTAGCAACCTTATACCGTCTTGCCTCAATAACGCGCTGGATCTCTGACCGGTTGGAATGTATCGTGGCTGATGTGGGGATGATCACCCCGTCGTAACCGATCGTGCGGGATATTTCCAACGCATAGGCGATCAGCTTGTTATAAATATCATCGGCATTGACCTTCGTCAAAAGGCGTGTACTGGGATTGATCCCGGGAAGCGTAACATACTTTTTGCCGGCATCTTCGATCAACAAAATATGCATCCCTCCGTAGGCGATCCCCTCTTCACTCCAAATGATCACGTTCATAAAATTCGGATTATCCCAAAGCTTTTGATCCGGGACTACACAAACACCCATATTCAATCCTGCCACGCCATGCGCTTTTTTCTTGGAAACCTCAAAGCGTAAAGAAATTTTTTCACTGCCTGCATTAAATTCATATTTTGCCGAAAATTCTCCCTGCATCTTGGCCATCTCATCGCCTAACAACTGGCGCGCGATCGCACCCGCTTCCTTACCGGGCTGAACTTTTAATTCTAGTCCCGAAAAAATGCGTTCGATCGCCAGCGGATCCGATAATCCTGCCAATTGGTTCCAAAGCTGGTCTATCACATCTGCATCAGATACTTTTAAAATTTTGCCCAGGATCGGCTTACCACCCGCAGGATTATCGCGGAATTTCTTAAGAATCTCTGCAACCTTGCCTGCCGCTGCCTCCGGATTCTCAACCTTCACTTTAAACATCTTTTGCAATATGAGGCCATATGCCTCCGGACTTTTCGCCTGATATTTCTCAAGTAGACTGGACACCGTATCCCTTAATGTATCCCCGGCAAATTCCTTAAGCGCCATAATATTCCGAACTGAGTTAAGGTCTTGCGGTAATTTAGTGCCTCCTTTGGCCAGATAAAAACGGTAAAGCCGAAGTAATAACCCCCGTTTTTCTGCACCTAATTTTCCCGTCCGCCACTGATCCATCACTTCCTTCCCCAAAACAAGCACTTCTTCTTCACTCATCTTATGTTCCGCTTTCTCGTTCTCCTCTTTAACTACTTCAAGAATTATTGACCAAGGCGTAGTATCCAAAGGTTTAGATGGATCTTTTAAATTATAATCACCGGTCAAGACCTCTTGCGGCGCTGTCATCCTTAACTCAGCGGGAATAATTTCGGTATCCTGATTTCGGTCTTCCCGTCGATCTGTGATCTGACCGTACATATCACGATTGGCAGTAACTTCGGGTGGAAAGACATACATCTGCATCGCTGAAAAGAACGGATCATCCCGATACGCCTGGGCATCACCAGCCACTAAAGCCTCTTGGATCCTCCGGCATCTTTCAAGCAACTCCGTAAGTTTTTCCGGGTTTTCTTTAAAGGCACGATACACTTCAAGAATAGGATAGGCTTTGTCTTGACTAAAATATAACCTCAAAGATTCGCTCTCTCTGGAAATCGGCCTTAACATAACTCCGACCTCGCCTTCCTCCTCCTGGATCCCGGGAACGATAAAATTCTCTAAGACATCTGCCGCTTTTACGCCTTGTTTGCTAATAATTTCCAATAAAAAATCCAGGTCGGCCTGCGACTGTATCGCCTCTTCAACAAAAAGCTTTTCTATCTGCTGAAAAACCAGAAAAGACCCAACTGTCTGATTAAAAACAACCGGTTTGATGAATTTAGCCCAAGCTGACGGAACAGCGTTGACTAAAGGCATAAGA
>CAYING010000031.1:0-19539 GCA_964364715.1 uncultured Planctomycetales bacterium | reverse complement strand
ATGGCAGAGGCGATCCGAAAGGTTGAGGCAGCGTTAGGAAGTTCGATCAAGAAGCCGACGGCGGCCGAGCAGAAGAATAAGAATATCGTGCGCAAAAGTATCGTCGCGGCTCGGGATATCTATCTCGGCGAATTTTTTTCCGAAACAAATCTGGCGATCAAACGCCCCGGCAGCGGCATCAGCCCGATGCAATGGGACGTTGTTCTCGGGAAAAAGGCCAAAAGAAATTTTCAAGAAGACGAGTTGATCAGGCTATGAGAATTATTTTGATCGGGAATGTGGAGTTCAGCGAAAAGATTTTAAAGAAGCTGGTCGCCCTTAAGGCGGACATCGTCGGAGTGGTCACGGCCAAGCAGTCGAAGTTTAACGCGGATTTTTGTGACTTGGGGAAAATATGCCGGAAGAACGGGATTGAATGCCGCTATGTTGTTTCGATCAATGAACCGGAACATGTCCGGTGGATAGCCGAACAAAGGCCGGATATTATATTTTGTTTCGGATTTTCTCAGTTATTGAACAAAGAGATCCTGCGGATCCCGACGCTGGGCGCGATCGGCTATCATCCGGCGGGCCTTCCGCAGAATCGGGGAAGGCATCCGATCGTCTGGGCTTTGGCGCTGGGGTTGAAGGAAACTGCCTCGACGTTTTTTTTCATGGATGAAGGGGCTGACCGTGGTGATATTTTGAGCCAGTTGAAAATCGTGATCACTTACCAGGATGATGTCCGCACATTGTATGACAAGATTATCAAAGTTGCTTTGAAGCAAGTTGCGGATTTTTTACCGCGATTGGAATCCGGACGCATACGAAGGATCAAACAAAATTCTTCGAAGGCCAATTATTGGCGTAAACGCGGAAAGGAGGACGGTCGGATTGATTTCCGGATGAACAGCGGGACGATTTATAATTTGGCCCGAGCTTTGACCAAACCGTATGTCGGCGCGTATGTGAATTACCGGGGTCAAGAGATCAAGATCTGGCGTGTGAAAGAAGATAGATCCGCCCAGAAGAATCAGGAGTTCGGTAAGGTTCTCAACGTTCAAGGGTTGGAAATTTTTGTGAAATGTTCTGACGGCGCTGTATGCCTGAGGGAACACGGGTTCAAGAAGCTTCCGAAACCAGGAGAATATATTTTATGAAAAAAAATAAAGTCCTTGTGGTTGCTGTTCATCCCGATGACGAAACACTGGGCTGCGGCGGAACTTTGCTCAAACATCGTTCCCAGGGCGATGAAATCTTTTGGCTCATCATGACCACGATCAAGAAAGATAATGGATTCCGTTCTGAATATCTTTCAAAACGCAATGCAGAGATCAAGCGTGTTTCCAGGGCATTTGGTTTTAAAAAGACCATTCAGATGGATTTCCCGGTCATCCGGATCGATGAAGTCCCACGCTGTGAGCTTGTTAAAAAAATAGCTCAATGCTTTAAAGAGATCCAGCCGAACATTTTATATTTGCCATTTAAGTTTGACGTGCATAGCGACCATAAGACGGTTTTTGAAGTGGCCTACAGCTGCACAAAACATTTCCGGCATCCGTATTTGAAAAAGATCCTGATGATGGAGACGATCAGTGAAACAGAGTTCGCCCCGGCGCTTGCCGAGTCGACCTTTATGCCGAATTGTTTTTTTGATATCAGCGATTTTCTGAACAAAAAGATCGCTATTATGAAACTTTATAAATCTGAATTGGGGAAACATCCTTTTCCTCGCAGTGTAGAGAACATCAAAGCTTTGGCTACTTTTCGCGGGGCAACAGCCGGCTGCAGATATGCGGAAAGTTTTATGACCTTGAAGGAGGTCATATGAAACGAAAGATTTGCGTCTTCACTGGAGCACGGTCCGAATATGGTCTTTTAAAACCATTGATGGATGAGTTCAAGAAGGATAAGAGCTTTAAGCTGCAGGTCATTGTTTCCGGCATGCATTTATCGCCGGAGTTCGGTCTTACGTATCGAGAGATAGAGAAGGATGGTTTTAAGATCGATGAACGGGTTGAAACATTACTAAGTTCCGATACGCACGTGGGGTTGTCCAAATCTTTCGGACTTGGTGTAATCAGCCTTTCAGAGACGTTGGATAGATTAAAGCCGGATATGGTCGTTGTTTTTGGTGATCGTTATGAGGCTATGGCCATGGCGATCGCGGCGATGATCGCGCGTATCCCGATAGTTCATTTGAGCGGCGGGGAGGCTGCTGAAGGAGTCATCGATGAACAGATTCGTCATTGCATCACTAAGATGAGTCATGTGCATTTTACCTCGATGGAATTTTATCGTCGCAAAGTGATTCAGCTCGGTGAGGATCCCAAAAGGGTGTTCAGAGTTGGTGCCATAGGTTTGGACAATATCCGCCAATTGAAATTGTTATCCAAGAGGGTACTGGAAAAACAATTAGGGCTTAAGCTTAAGAAAAAAAATCTTTTAATCACTTTTCATCCTCTCACTGTGGAAAAGAATGTCACGCAAGCACAGTTTAAGAATGTGTTGGCGGTCCTGGATGAACTTGAAGAAACTCAGCTTATTTTTACCAAGGCCAACGCTGATACAGGGGGGCGTGTGATTAACCGGATGATCGATCAATATGTCGCAGTTCATCTGGATAAAGCGGCCGTGTATGTTTCTTTGGGCCAGCTGAAATATTTATCGTTATTGCAGTACGTGGACGGAGTGGTCGGGAACTCTTCGAGCGGGATCATTGAGGTCCCGAGTTTCAAGATCGGAACTATCAATGTCGGGGACCGCCAGCAGGGAAGGATCTTCGGCAAGAGCATCATCAGCTGTCAGCCGGTATCTCACGATATCAGGCGCGCTTTGAATGTCCTATATTCCAAGAAATTCCAGCAGCGATTTAAAAAGGTGACCAACCCATATGGAGACGGGAAGACGGCCCCGCGGATAAAGAAAATTTTGAGGAATTTCAAGCTTCGGAGTCTTAAAAAACCTTTTTTTATTGTGGATTACAAGCTGTAAAATAATGATTTAATTACTAATGATAAGGATAGTGCAGTATGGCAAATCGAGATCAAACAGGTGAAGAATTGGAGGTGAAATACGGGCTGCCTCGTGAGGTGAAGTTCTGTAAGCGGTGCGTGATGTCAAACCAGCGGCCGGGATCGAGCGTCGAGTTCAAGCACGGGCCTCAGCATAAGCATTCAACTCTGCAGTTTGATGCAGAGGGGATCTGCGGTTCTTGCAGGTTTGTTGAGCTGAAAGACAGGGTCGACTGGAAAAAGCGTGAAGAGGAGCTGTTGAAGATCCTGGATAAATACCGCCGTAACGACGGATATTATGATTGCGTTGTCCCGGGGAGCGGCGGGAAAGACAGTGTTTACGCCGCCCATCTTTTAAAATACAAGTACGGTATGCATCCCTTGACCGTGACCTGGCCGCCGATCATGTATACGGATATCGGCTGGAAGAACTTCCGGAGTTGGATCGATGTGGGCGGGTTCGATAACGTGAGCTTTAATTATAACGGAAAAGTTCATGCGTTTTTGACAAAACTTGCTATTCAAAATCTTCTGCATCCGTTTCAACCTTTTATCCTTGGGCAAAAGAATCTGGCGCCGAAATTGGCCCTCAAATTCGGCGTTCCACTGATTTTTTACGGGGAGCACGAAGCTGAGCACGGGAATTTTATCGCTGCGGATAAATCCGCAACGCGTGATAAATCGTTCTACACTATGCAGAATTTGGATGATATTTATCTCGCCGGAGTCAAGGTCCGCGAGCTCAAGGAAAAACACGGCTTAACGATCAACGATATTAATAATTACCTTCCGGCTGATGCCCAAGAGGTTGAGAGGGCGAATATCTCAGTCTATTATCTTGGCTATTATCTAAAATGGATCCCGCAAGAGGTGTATTATTATTCTGTGGAAAATTCCGGATTTCAGGCCAATCCGGTTAGAACTGAAGGAACGTATAGCAAATATAACAGCCTGGATGACAAGATCGACGGGTTCCATTATTACACGACGTATATTAAATTTGGGATCGCCCGGGCCACATATGATGCATCTCAGGAGATCCGCAACAAGCATTTGACCCGCGAGGAGGGGCAAGTTTTGGTCGGACGATTTGATGGAGAGTTCCCTGAAAAGTATTTCAAGGAAGTTATGAATCATATCGGATTGTCGGAAGATGAATTTTTAGCATTGTGCGATAAATTTCGCTCGCCTCATTTATGGAAAAAGTCTAATGAAGGATGGAAGCTTCGCCACAATGTCAACAGGACAGGAGCGGACGATTAATGGTTATTGAGAAAGATGTTTTGATCAGGGAAGATCAGTCGATCAAGGAAGCCCTCAAGAAATTGAGCCGCGGAGGCAAAAAGGTTTTGATGGTCGTAGACGAAGGTATGAAACTCCTAGGGACGATCACGGACGGAGATATCCGCCGCGCCTTACTTAAGAATAAAGACCTCGAAAGCCCAGTCAGCGACATTTTCAATCCCGATCCGATCTGTATCTTTGAGGAAGACGCCTCGGCTGAGCAGATCAAAAAGGTCTTATTGGAAAATCTGATTGAATTGCTGCCGGTCGTGGACAGCAGCCATCGGATCGTAAAGTATATTACCTGGGATGAAGTCCTGTCCGGTGAACGGATCCCGCGGGAACCTTTAAAGAGCGACGTCCCCGTCGTTATTATGGCCGGCGGAAAAGGCACGAGGCTCGACCCGTTTACCAGGATCCTTCCCAAGCCGCTGATCCCTGTGGGAGACAAGCCCATTGTGGAAATCATTATTGATGAATTTAAACAGCAGGGCATTTATCAATTCATTTTGTCGCTTAACCATAAGGCGGAACTGGTTGAATCTTATTTCAACAGTATGGAAAAAGATTATACGGTCCAGTATGTCCGCGAGGATGAGTGTATGGGAACGGCGGGGAGCTTGAAGCTTATGGAGCACAAGCTTCCGGATATTTTTGTCGTTTCAAATTGCGATGTGGTCGTGCGTGCGAATTTTGCAGAGGTGATCGATTTCCATCAGGAAAAAGCTGCTTCAATGACGATTTTGTCATCCATACAGCATTACCGGATCCCTTATGGCGTGATCACTTTTAAAGAGGAAGGTGAAGTTGTCAATGTTTTGGAGAAACCGGAATACACTTTCACGATCAATACTGGGGTTTATGTTTTAA
This sequence comes from uncultured Planctomycetales bacterium, assembly GCA_964364715.1. GTDB lineage: Bacteria > Omnitrophota > Gorgyraeia > Zapsychrales > GWA2-47-8 > CAYING01. The sequence goes on along the minus strand of CAYING010000031.1, from coordinate 14,392 downwards.
ATCGGGAGGCGATCGGGCTTATTCCTCGAAAATCTTCGTTCGATATGACCGACCTCATGAAAGTTTTGCTTCAACGGAATAAAAAAGTCCTCATGTATCCGGTCAATGAAAATGATTATGTTGATATGGGGCAATGGGACGAATATAAAAAGGCCTTGGATAAGATAAAATTCTTGGATAAACGTTAGAAAATGAAAACGCTTTGGGTAGATATTCTTTGCTGGGAGTCGGCAGTCAGGCTAATTGCCATTTGTAAAACGGGCCAGGTTGAAAAGGTTTATTACCTTAACCGTGCCAACTGGTTCCCGTGCCGGGCTGTTCATTTTTTGCAGAAAATTATCCGTAAGCCGTTAGTGCAGGCCGATCAGTTCGCTCAGGCTGACGAAAGGATCGGCGGTACTTCGCTTTTTGAATTGATCTATTTGAAAATGGCAGCGTGGGCGGAAGAGTTTGTCCAACGCTTGGACATCGCCCATCCAGGTGACAACTCCGCGAAATTGATGCCCCATATCCAGGAAGCGCTGTGCGGGCATTTTTTTAAGGTTTCAGAATTGATGTATTTTGCAAAGAATATAAGCGGTGACGACCATTCACTCTATCTGTTGAAGGCCGGCTTTACAGAAAAGTTTTTACACGAGGCATTGGGGGCCGATAATGTCCATTTTTACCGCGCCTGGTTTGGGTTGCGGGGAGGGATCAAACAGCGGCTGGAATATTTGTGGGATGAAGTTTATAATAAAATTTATGCGTCGGACCGATTGGATCTCATCGCCCGATTGTGGGGGCGTTGGCTTGGTGTTCTTTTAAATATTATTCTGGTCAATGTGACACCGGGGCGGAAGATCAAAGATGTATCGCCTGTTTCCGGAGACGCGTTGATCGGTGTCGAATTTATTCAGAGCCGGGTAAAACTGGATGCCATCAACGATATTTATTGGCTGCGTGATTCAGGGATCGATCCCAGGATTGTTTGCGGGATCGAATTTGAGGAATACCTGGATGAGGAATCGAGCCAGGCATTTTCCAGTTTGTCGATCGCGAGGTTCAAGCCGTACCGGAGTCCGCTGAAATTTATCACGCAGATATTCAGGTCATCCGCTGCAAATCCTTACAAAATTGCCGTTCCGGGATTTGTCGACTGGATAAGAAATTTTTCTCATCTGACCTCGGCAATTCTATCGTTATTCAGCGAAGCGGGAAAGGGATGGGCCTGGTATGAACAGTTGAACTTCAAAGTGTGGGTGAATTATTGGCAGTCGATCTATTCTCAACTGGGCGTGCGGGTGCTGTGGTCGATGTACGATATTGATCCGGAGAAATTAATAAAGGCGCAGGCTTTGGAAAATCTTAACAGCCTATTTGCCGGCAGCCATTGGAGCTATTTCCCGATGGTCTGCGCGGCCAATGACCGGAAATGTTACGATGTATTCTTTACCTGGGGGCCATATTCCCCCAAAAATGTTTTTGTCAAAGATTCTTGGCTTGGAATGTTTTATACAGGGTACCCCCTGGATTTTTATTTTGACAAGTACAGAGATGAAGCAGCACAATTGCGGCGTGAGCACAGTGGTAAGTTCATTTTAACGTATCTGGATAATGTTGTTTCGAATGATTTTTCTGCCAGCCGGAAAATGCGCCGCGCGCTCCATCAGATGCTGGTTGATCTGCTGAAGAAATATGAGCATCTTGTTGTTTTTCTGAAGCCTAAACGTAACCATGCCTTGGCCGAGGCAATTGCGGAATTGCCGCAGATCGGTGAGTTTATCCGGCAAGGGCGGATCTTCGCTTTTTTGGGGGACAGCCCGCGGACCAAGGCAATTCCGGCCAAGGTCGGGATGGCGAGTGATCTTGTGGTGGGGATGGGGATCGGCACCGCCGCGATGGAATGTGCTTTTGCGGGCGCAGTCAGCTTTCACGCGGACCTTTTGAATTTTCAAAATAATGAATTCGCCGAAAAGAGTGAAGGGACGGTCACATTCAGGGATATTCAAAGCCTGCAGGAAGCGGTTGAGAGTTTCATCGACGGAAGAAAACGCTTAACGGCCGAGGATCGCAGGAAATTTTATGAACACATTGAGCCGTTCCAGGACGGCAAGGCGTATCAGCGGACCGGATTTATTTTAAACCGCCTGCAAAAAGGGTTTCAAAAGGGGTTGAACCGCCAAGAGGCGGTGGATCTTGCCCGCAGCGAGTATGAAGAATCGCTCGCGGTCACGGCCAAAGGTTAAAGTATGCGTAATATTCGAATCATTCCAAGGCTTGATATTAAAGGGCCGAATCTCGTCAAAGGGATCCACCTGGAAGGACTGCGCGTTATCGGCAAGCCTGAGAAATTTGCAAAATATTATTATGAGAACGGCGCGGATGAGCTTTTGTATATGGATGTGGTGGCGAGTTTGTACGGCAGGAACAGCCTGGATGAGATCATTCAAAAAACATCCAAGGAGATCTTTATCCCGTTGACGGTCGGGGGAGGCCTGAGAACGCTGGCCGATATTCGAAGGGTACTCCGCTGCGGGGCAGATAAAGTTTCATTGAATACCGCAGCGATCCAGCGGCCGGAATTGATCAAAGAAGCAGCCGAGGAATTCGGGTCATCGACGATCGTCGTTTCGATCGAGGCCATTAAAATGCCCGACGGAAGCTATGAGGCTTATACCGATAATGGGCGGGAGAAAACCGGTGTGGACGCGATCGGCTGGGCAAAGCGCGTTGAAGAATTGGGGGCCGGTGAGATATTGCTGACCTCGATCGACCAGGAGGGAACGGGGCGGGGATTTGATTTTGAATTAGTCTGCACCATCGCCGGATTGGTATCGATCCCGGTTATTGCCTGCGGAGGCGCGGGAAATATCGAGCACATTCATCAGGTGATCAGCGATGCTAAGGCCGACGCGGTCAGTATTGCGTCTATCCTGCATTATAATTTTATCCGGCATCATCCCGAGATCCTGGATGATTTTTCATCCGAAGGGAATATTGAATTTTTGAAGAGCCGCCGGGAATTTCAGCGGATCCAGGATGCTCCGCTGCCGGAGATCAAAAAATATTTGTTTGAGCAAGGTGTGGCGTGCCGATTTAATGAAGTAGCGCTTTCTAAGGAACCGTGAGTATTATGAATCAGCCGAACGTTGTGATCGTTGATTACGGGATGGGAAATCTGTTCAGCATCAAGAATGCTTTTCGGGTGAGCGGGCTGGAAACAGTGATCACTTCGTCGGGGCAGGATATCCTGGCCGCGGACGGTGTGGTCCTTCCCGGGGTAGGGGCGTTTGGCAAGGCGATGACAACTTTAAGGGAGTTAGGTTTGGTGGAAGTCCTGCAAAAAGTTGCTCAGCGCGATAAACCGCTCTTGGGGATCTGCCTCGGAATGCAATTATTGATGTCGGAGAGTTCTGAATTCGGTCAGCACGAAGGCCTGGGGATTTTTTCCGGAACGGTAACCCGCCTTGATGACGGGCAGGCAAGGTCCTTTAAAGTTCCGCACATCGGCTGGAATTCCATATATCCGGTGAGCGTTCAGAATGATTGGAACGGGTCTTCCCTGGAAGGGTTAAATCAGGGCGATTTTATGTATTTTGTCCATTCTTATTGCGTGAAGCCGGCGGACCCCAGGATCATTCTCTCGCAGACGCGGTATGAGGGTGTGGAATTTTGTTCAAGCCTGGAGCGTAAAAATATTTTTGCCTGTCAATTTCATCCTGAGAAAAGCGCGGACAAAGGTTTACACATTTATCAGAATTGGATTAAAAGAAACTGGGGAAAATTAAGCGCTGATTTAAGAAATAAGGAGCCGAACAATGTTGTTTAAAAAGACGCTGGATCAGCAGCTACTGAAACAGCCGAAAGACATTTTTTTCTGCAAGAAATGCGTGATCTCCAATCAGCGGCCGCGGATCACGTTCAACGCCGAAGGGGTGTGCAGCGCCTGCCAATATGCCGAACTTAAACGCGTGAGCATTGATTGGAAGAAACGCGAACAGGAAATGTTTGCGCTTCTGGATAAATACCGTTCGAAGGATGGCAGTTATGACTGTATCGTTCCCGGCAGCGGCGGCAAGGACAGCGCTTCGGTCGCCCATCAATTGAAATTCAAATATGGGATGCATCCCTTGACGATCACGTGGGCGCCGTTCATTTATACCGATATCGGCTGGCGGAATTATGTGGCGTTCAAAGATTCCGGTTTTGACAATCTATTATTTTTTCCGAACGGAACGATGCATCGAAAGTTGTCTCGTCTGGCCTTTGAACTGGTGGGAGATAATTTTTTACCGTTCATTTTCGGGCAAAAGGCGTATGCATTTCATACAGCTGTGAAATTCGGGATCCCTTTAATTTTTTATGGAGAGTCGGGAGAAGTCGAGTACGGCGGTTCGACAAAGAATATGAACAAATCCCACGAGGGGATCGAGGATTGGAAAGAGTTGTATTTTAAAGGAACAGCGCTCAATGATCTGGTCGAGTACGGCCTGCAGGCGGGTTTGATCAAAAAAGAAGAAGCCGCAAACAATGCTTTGGAGTTTTATCGCCCGCCGGAAGCTAAAAAAGTTGAGGCGCTCGGTGCGCAGATGCACTGGTTCTCGTATTATCAAAAATGGGTCCCGCAGGAACATTATTATTATGCGATCGAGAATACCGGATTTAAGGCGAATCCGGAACGCTCCGAAGGGACGTATTCGAAATATGCCAGCCTCGATGATAAGACCGACGGGTTCCATTATTATATGGCGTTCATTAAATTCGGGATCGGCCGCGCCACAGCCGATGCCGCGCATGAGATCCGCGACGGACATCTGACGCGCGAAGAAGGTGTGGCTTTGGTGAAAAAATATGACGGAGAATTCCCTAAGAAAAATTTCAAAGAAATTTTGGAGTACTTGGGGATGACCGAAGCGGAGTTCTGGGAAGTGATCGAGTTCTACCGGGAAATGGTGCCGCACGTTTGGCAGCGGGCCGCAGGCGGCGAATGGAAATTACGAAAACAGGTGAGTGATGAGCAAGTCGCTGTGGGTTGATATTCTTTGCGTTGAGTCGATGCTGGCGGCGTGGAACATTTGCCGAAAAGAATCGATCGGCAAGATTTGTTATTTAAACCGCGCCCGGGGGGTATCGGATTCTTCGATCCGTCTTTGGGAAAGGATCATAAAAAAACCCGTTGAATGCGTTGACTGGATATCTGCTTCGGAAGAAAAAATTGAAGGAACGACTTTATTCGAATTGATCTATCTCGAATTGGTCCGTTCATTAGATCAATTAGTGGAACACCAGGGCATCGTTCAGGAAATAGAGAAAATATGTCAAACACGGAGATTTAACCCCGTCAAACTCCGCGAACATTTGCGGGAATCGGCTGTGCCGCATATTTTTAAGCCGGTAGAAATGCTGTTTTTTGCCAAGAAGATCAGCGGGGATGCTAATAGTTTCTTTTTGGTCCGAAGGACATGTTTCTGGGAATTATTGCGCGAAATACTTGGAAAAGAGAAGGCATATTTTTATACAGCTTGGATAAGTCACCGTTGGGGGTTGAATAATCGTCCACAATTCCACTGGGAACCGCTGCGTAACAAGGAATATGTCTTTGACCGCTTTCATTTTCTTATGCGAGGGGTGATTTACTGGCTGGCTATGGGAATCAATTCTTTCTTGGCCGGAAGGATCGGAAAGGCCGGTAGTGAGACTGGATCACGCATCGGGATTGACTGCATCCAGTCAAAAATCCGGTTGGACAGGATTAATGATCTCTATTGGTTGCCGGAATCTGGGATAGATCCCAAAACCGTGTATGGTATTGAATATGAAGATTACGATGAAGAATCTGTGGCAAATTTGAACAGTCTGGGGGTCCGGCGTTGTTATTATTCCCGAAATCCGTTAAAAATTTTACGCCGAATGTTATCAGAACGCAGCAAATTTTGTGGGTTGATCGCGGTACGTTTTCAGGATTGGTTGAAGGTGTGGGCGTCGCCGTTTCAGTTCCTTTCGTTATTGGGTAAATGGGATATTCAGCGATGGGTAAAGTATGAAGAGATCAATTTTCGTCTTCGGGTCACATTTTGGGAATCGGTTTACCGGCAACTGGGGATACGGATGCTGTGGAGTATGTACGATTATGACCAGGATAAATTGGCCAAAGCCCAGGCGTTGGAAAATATCGACGGTCTTTTTATGGGAAGCCACTGGACGAATTATCAGATGGTGGCGGCCGCCAATGAGCGGAAGGTTTATGATGTGTTCTTCCCGTGGGGCGAGCATTTTGTGCAGAATATCGATACGCGATATCCGTTCATCGCGGTTTTCCCGGCGGGGTATCCACTGGATTACTATTTTGAAGCAAAAAAGGCCGGCGCTGCGGAATTGCGCGCGAAATACCCCGGAAAATTTATTCTCTCGTATCATGACAATGTCTGTTCCAATGATTTTACATACAGCCTTGAGACGGAAAAAAGACTGTATCGGATGTTATTTTTACTTCTTCAAAAGTATGATCAGCTGGTTGTTTTTTTAAAACCTAAACGGATTGATATTTTTGAACAATCCAGAAAGGATTTTTCAGAAATTGACGCATATATTAAACAGGAGCGTATGGAAGTTTTCACCGGTGAGACGCCTCGCACCCGGTTTGCTCCTGCAGAGATTGGCATGGCCAGCGATTTGGCGGTGGGCTTGGGGATCAGTACTCCGGCGGCGGAATGTTTTTTTGCAGGGACGATGAGCTTCCACGCGGATTTCCCTGGCTTCCAGGACAATCCTTTTGTGAAGAACGGTTTGAATAAATTTGTTTATTGCGATGTCGAAAGTTTAAAGCAGGCTATCGAAGACCGCATCGAAGGCCGCGATCAAAAGTCGTGCTTGGATTATCGCGCTGAGCATGAGCCCCTGGATCCGTTTCAGGATGGGAAGGCGTATGTGAGGACAGGATTTCTTATAAACCGGCTGCAACAGGCGTTTATTGCGGGACTCGACCGACAAACAGCGCTGGAAAAAGCAAAAGGCGATTATTATCGTTATTTGTCGTTTCAGGGAATGAGTGCCGCAGGAGAGAATCAATTGGCTGGGTTAAGCGATCCAGGAGAAAGAAAGATTGGAGCGAGGCTGGAATGAATTTGATGCTGACAGGCATAATCGATGAGTTCATGAAGAACGTCGCTCAGCGGTTTTCGGGGATGAACGCCGACATTACGGCGATCGTCGGAGATAATGTCGCTCAGAGTGATTTCCCCAACGCGGTTATTCTTGAACATGCGGACTTGATGGACCCGCAGTTTTTTGAGAGATCGGTGAAGGGCGCGCAGTATGTTTTATCGGAAAACATTATTCAGCAATTTAAAGAATGCGAAGATGTCTTCCTGGTCAATTCCGACCGTTTTGCTTATTTCCCGATCAGCGTGCGGGAACGGAAGGTCATTTATTACAATATTTTGTCGTATTGGTATAATTTCTTGACTTCGAGGAAGATCGATCTGATCTTTTTTGAAGCCACACCCCACATGGGATGGGATACGGTCCTTTATTACGCGGCAAAGCATTGCGAAACGCGCATCCTTATTTTGGAAAGGACCTCGATCGAAGACCAGATGCTTTTGGTCGACGGAGTTGCGCAGATGGAAAGTGTTCCGGAGGGGTACTTGCTTTCAAAAACCAAAAGGGAACTTGTTGATCTTGTCGGGCAGGATTTTTATCAAACGGTCTTTAAGGACAGTTATTGGCTCAAGCGATCAAAGGATATTAACGCAGGATCAAAAAACTCGAAAGGGTTAAGGAAACGCTTGAGAAGTTTATTTGATTTGACGGGAGAGATCCTGAACCCCGGCAATTATTTTCGAAAAGAGCTGCAATCAGCGTATGCCTATAACGGTTTTGTTAACCGGGGACGTTTTATATGGTTTGAGCAGTTCAGGAAATGGCAGGTTTGTAGATTAAGCAAGTATTATCGTGCTATGACACAAAAAGTGAATTTTGAAAATAAATACATATTTTTTCCTCTGCAGTCTCAGCCTGAACGTACGTCGATCCCTCTTGGAGGCTCTTTTGAATATCAGGCCCTGGTCATTGAAATCCTTTCGAAGGCTGTGCCGGCCGATTGGAAGATTTATGTCAAGGAACACCCGCGGCAATTTCGCCGTCCTAGTATCGGAGGAATCCATTACCGTGATAAGAAATTTTATGACCGGATCCGCGCGGCGCCTAATATCGTTTTGGTGGATATTGATGAGGACTCGAATAAGCTGCTGCAGCATGCGCAATGTGTCGCGACGTTGACGGGAAGCGCCGGATGGGAAAGCATCCTGATGGGGAAGGCATGCATGGTCTTTGGTTCTCCTTGGTATTCTGGCTGCCGGAGTTGTCTTCGTGTTCATTCCGTTGAGAGCTGTTGCACTGCCTTGGGAGCGATCCAGAGGAAGACCAAAGATGAAGTGGAATTGGACCTGCTCAGATTTTTGGCTTATTACAAACTAAAATTTATTCACTCGACAAATATGCAGATTTTCGCTGAGAAATCCCAAAAAAGTTCTGATGAACTCGCCAGTAACCTGGCGAGAGCCTTAATGGCCTCGGCTGAATATGGCCAAGGTCAATTTGCGACGACGCAAGATGAGAAAGTCACACTATGATCCCGCAAGAATCAGTCCGTATCTTTAAGAAATACAAAGGCCTTTTTGCAGGGTTTGTTGCGTTCACTTTGATCGCGACGGCCATTGAGACAGTTTCGATCGGATTGATCGTGCCCTTGTTAAATTTTATCCTTGAGAAAAGAACCGTGGATATCTCAGGGGGATGGATCATCAATGGTTTGGATCATGTCTTGACGCTGCTGAAGGGCGATAACTTTTTTGTGAAAGTGGGATTGTTTTTGTTTGTGCTTACGCTGATAAAAGTCGCTTTCAGTATTTTGCGTGACGTCTTTAAGGTAATTTTGAGTCAAAGGATCAAAATTGATTGCCATAGGGAAATGTATGAGAAATGTATTTATTCGGACATGAAGTATTTCATTTCAAATAAGAGCGGAGATCTGGTTTTTCGCATCATCAATCTCCCGGCTGAAGTGTCAATCTATTTCACGCTTCTGCCGAACATAGTCATAGAGGTCATTAATATTGCGGTGATCAGTGTGTTTTTGTTAAGTGTCTCTTTGACTTATTTTATTGCGACATTCGTCATCGGGATCATTTTTGGCCTTTTAACCTGGGTGCTTTCCAGGAATGTGATCTCGAAAGCTGGCAAGGAAGTCATGGATGCTGCCTCAAGGCAGAATATTGTTTTGGCTGAGACGCTCATCGGGATCAGAGAGATCATCACTTATAATAAGCCTCAGCAGTGGGTCGAACGTTTTTGGGAACAGTGCCGGCGTTATTACCGCAATAAGATTCGGAGCTCAATTTTGCGTTTAGTCCCGGGAAGTTTATTGGAGCTTTTTGTGATCGGGGGGATATGTGTGAGCGGTATCATGTACGGGCTTTTTTCTTCCAACAGTACAGAAAATGCGAAAGATCTTCTGCCGATATTTGCTGTCTATGCATTGGCGATCATCCGGATGATCCCTTCATTTTCCCGGATCAGCCAGGACCAGACTCAATTGGCAGCTTATGCCCCGGCTTTAACGATGTATGAAAAATATTTGTCAGAACCGACGGTTTTTTTTGCTGATGGTAAGGAAAAGGTGGAAAAATTTGAGAATAGTATAAAGTTTGAGAATGTGTCATTTGGCTATGCGCCGCACCGATTAATTTTTGATAATTTAAATTTAAAAATTTTCAAGAATAAGACGATCGCAATTGTGGGAGGTTCTGGGGCTGGAAAATCAACACTGATAGATTTGCTTTTGGGATTTTATGACGTGCAGTCCGGTCGCATTCTGGTTGACGGCAGAGATATGAAGAATATTATTCGGCCCAGCTGGCGGGTTCATTTGGGTGTTGTGGCTCAAAATTCAACGATATTTAATGCATCGGTGAAGGAAAACATAGCCCTTGAATTCAAGAATGTTGACATGGGAATGGTTCGCAGGGCTTCTAAGGCTGCCGGAGTCGAGGAATTTATCGGTTCCTTGAAGGAAGGGTATGATACAGAATTGGGCGACCGGGGATTTAAATTGTCCGGAGGGCAGCGCCAGCGAATCGCGATTGCCCGGGCGCTCTACAGAGATCCGGAAATTCTTATTTTTGATGAGGCAACAAGCGCATTAGATAACCGGACAGAGCGGATGATCGTTGATACGATGCTCGATTTTGCGAGAGAGAAGACAGTGATTGTTTTGGCACACCGCCTATCAACAATAGAAAAGGCAGATATCATTTATGTGCTGAAAGATGGAAAAGTTTCCCAAAGTGGAACTCACAAGGAGTTAGTCCAAGCTCACGGAGAATATAGTGAACTTTACCAGCGGGAGATCGTGAAATAAGATGCCGACGGTTTTTGATTATCAGCTTTACAGGGATATTGTTGAGACCTCTTTCACTGAAAGAAAAGTTTTAACGGGCGGTGAGCCGCTGTTGATGAAGTTGTCGTACAAATATCACCAGGCGCGGGTTTGTTTTTTGACCTTGAAGGCATTTATTTTTTTGAAAATTTTTTATTCTGAGATTGTCCAACTCCAGTATAAGAACCGGCGGCAGGGAGGTTTGTCCGGAAAATACCAGTGGCTGCGGTTGGCAGAGATAGCCGCGTTTGTTAAAAAATTCAGGCCGGGATCTGTTTGTGAATTCGGCGCCGGGACCTCGTCAGCATTGTTTGCCCGGCTGATCGGCGCAGATTTTGTAACACATGAGGAAAGCCCATACTGGAGAGAGAGGTTGCTGGATGCCGCTCAAGGCCTTGCGCATAAATTTAATGTCATATTGGCAGACCGGGTGGTAGAGCAAAAAGACGGCGAGGCGGTCACATGTTACAATTTTGCTCACGACAAATATTATGACCTTGTTTACGTCGACGGCCTCCAATCGACGCCGCCGGAAGGGGCGGAGAATTTGGTCATCAAAGATCCGTGGAACGGATTGCCGAATATTGATGTGGAACTGTTCTGGCAGAATAATATTTTTCCAAAGATTATAGTTGTCGACGGGCGGAGGCCGACGGTCCGGCGGTTAATTGAAAAGTGTCAAGACAGGTACCTGGTGCACCTTAAGACAGATTTTTATATGAATATGAATATCCCGCATTTTGCGGAATACCGGTATCATACGGTCTTTGTACGCAAAGATTGATCATTAATCGTTTTTTTAGAGGAAGAGAAATCATGCAAAAGAATTTAGAAGTACTTTTTATCACTAAAAATTTTACGATCAAAGAAGCCATGCAGGCGATCACGGAAGCCGGCCGTCAAAAACTGCCGGTGGGTATCGCGCTCGTCAGGGACAGTGAAGGAAAATTGATCGGTACGGTGACGGACGGTGATATCCGCAAGGCGTTGGTCAAAGGGGTCACGATCGATGACAAGGTCGAAAAAATTATGGCCAAAAATCCGATTACGGTCCCGGACGACTTGTCGGTGGATGAAATGATCAGGGTTGTCCGTCAGAAAGTTCATGATTCGGGCCGTTTGAGAGGAGACAAAATCGATCAGGTGATCATTACGGATCCGCAGAACCGGGTCGTGGATGTGGTGGAATTTTATGAATTGTTTTATAAGAGGGAAGTTCAATACAGGCGGATCTGCGTGGTGGGAACCGGGCATGTGGGACTGACGCTTTTGGTTGTGCTGGCTGATTTAGGCTATGAGGTGACAGGTTTTGATATTAGTAAAGAGCATGTCGAACGGCTCAATCGAGGGGAAATTGGATTTTATGAAAAAGGTTTGGAGCCACTTTTGAAATTTCACCTTAGGGAAAAAACCGCGCGGTTTATCACGTCGCTCGAGAATAATGCAGCGGATGTTTATATTATCTGTGTCGGCACGCCGGTGCATGACACAACGAATAAACCGATCAATGATGCGGTGATCAAGGCTGCCGAGGATATCGGCCGGAATTTAAAATCCAATGATGTGGTCATTTTGCGCTCCACGGTTTCTGTCGGGGCGACCCGTAAGATTGTGATGCCGATCTTGGAAAAAGAATCCGGCCTTAAAGCCGGCCGGGATTTTTATCTTGCCTTTGCGCCGGAGCGGGTCGTGGAAGGGAACGCCTTGGAAGAAATTAAAAACATTCCGCAGGTCATCGGCGGGATCAATAAACAAAGCGTACAGGAAGCGGCCAAGATCCTGCAGACGATCAGCCCGTTGGTCGTAACCTTGGATTCTTTGGAAGAAGCTGAGCTTGTTAAATTGGTTAACAATACTTACCGCGATCATTCGTTCGCGTTTTCAAATCAGATCGTTCTTCTTTGTGACCGGCTTAAACTTGACGCTGTGAAATTGATCAAGGCGGCGACCGAGGGGTATCCTAGAAATCCTGTCCCGCTACCCAGCCCGGGCGTCGGGGGATATTGCCTGACCAAGGATCCGTACCTGATGGCCGAAGTCGCCCGCGATCATGGCATTTCGCCGGATCTGTTCATCCAGAGCCGGACCATCAATAACGCGATGCCGGAATTTGTTTCGACCAAGATACAGGAATTTATCGAGAATAAATTGAAGAAGGAAAAAAAGATCAAGGTTTATTGTTTGGGTTTTGCTTTTAAAGGATACCCGGAAACCTCTGATATGCGTGGATCTCCGGCGGTGGATACAATCCGTTCGATCCAAAAAAGTCTTAAAGGCCGTGTTCAGCTGTGCGGTTACGATGCGGTCGTCAAAAAGGAAAAGATCGAACATCTGGGGATCGATTATCTGCCGTACCGGGAAGGTTTTAAGGACGCGCATTGTGTTTTGATCATGAATAATCATCCGGATTTCGGAAAATTGGACATTTTCGCTCTGCTGGAGACGATGAAAAAACCGGGTTTCTTTTTTGACGGATGGCATTTCTTTTATCCGGAAGAGATCCGCAAGATTGAGGGGATCATGTATCACGGCCTCGGAGGGTTTTAATTGAAGCGCTTGACGGTCGTGGTCTGCAACAGCGGGTTGGGGCATATCAAAAGGGTTTTGTATCTGATCGACCTCTTGTGCCGAAGATCGACGGAGCGGATGGAGATTTCGGTTTTTGTTGATCTGATGAAATTGCGTAAGTTTGCGACGCTCATTGATCAATTGCAGGTTCAGAAAGTGAAAGTGAATTTTTTCAATATTCAGTCGGATGTTCTGGGATATGAGCAGGAATTTATTGCCAAATATAAGGACGAATTTCAGAAGGCAGATGCTGTTTGGAGCGACAATCTTATTTTCCCGCTGAAGCACCGCAAGGAAGTTTTTTTGACCGGATCGTTTTTGTGGTTTGAGGTGATGTCGGAACGTATCGAAATGAAGCGCGAGGAAGAGATTTTTTTCAGCCATCAGCCGGCTTTGATCGGGAATAAGGATTTTACCACGCCGCGCCTGCAGGCGGTGCCGTCGTTTGCCGGCGTCGGGATTTATAATTATTTTCCGTCCCTTGCGAAAGGCACGAATGAGCCGAAGGGGATCTTATTAAGCTGCGGCGGAACAGCGGGGGCGCGGAAGTTTTTTCAGAAGGAGTTGCCGGAGGTGCGGAAAGAGTTAGCAAGAATCGGAAATGAAACAGAAGTTTTTGTCGAGCCGGATTTTTATGACGCGTTGAAGGGCCCGGGTGTGAAGCGGGCGGATTTCAGCAGCCGGATGTTTGAGTCAGTCGCGGCGGCGGTGACCCGTCCCGGAATGGGAACGGTGTGCGATACACTCTCTACCGGCGGACGGATATTTGCCTTTCATGAGGAAGAAAATAATTTTGAAGTGAGGCATAACGCGCTGATCCTGGAGAAACTGGAAGTTGGGCTCAAATGCGAAAGTGCTGCGAAAGCTTTGCAGGCGGCGTTTAAATATTTGAAAGATGAACCGGCAAGAGAGAAAAACGCAGAGGCATTAAAGAAATTGGATTTCAACGGATTGGAACAAACGGTTAACAAGATCCGGGAGATTTTGAATTGATGACTGAGAAGATAAAAAAAGTCACGATCATCGCTGAGGCCTGTCAAAATCACAACGGCGACCGCACGGTCCTTAAAGAGATGATCACTGCGGCCAAGGATGCCGGGGCGGATATCATTAAGATCCAGTCGATGTTGGCCGAGGATCTTACTCAACGTCCGCAGTTTGAAACGGGGATCAAGGACAGCGCTAAGGCCAAGACGATCCAGCGTCCATATAAACCGGAGTACGCACGATTAAAGCCGATGGACTTGGATGACGACGCGCATCGTTGGTTTATCGCGGAATGTCAAAAGGCTGGAATTAAACCGATGACCACGATCTTTTCCTGGTCGCGTCTGAAATTCTTGACTTCGCTAGTACCGTGTACCCTAAATTATATTCAGGAGAACACGGTACAGTACTGCGTTC
>CAYING010000030.1:0-20027 GCA_964364715.1 uncultured Planctomycetales bacterium | reverse complement strand
AACCAATGCGAAAGCCTGCAACGTCACTGCGATCTGGCGGGCGCATAAAAAAGGCGCGTATTTGGCGAATCCATGTTATACGCAAATTCATCCGACCTGCATTCCGGTCCACGGTGATTATCAATCGAAATTGACTTTAATGAGTGAAAGTTTGCGCAATGACGGCCGGGTCTGGGTGCCGCAGAAAAAAGGCGACACGCGCCGTCCTTCGCAGATCCAGGAATCCGAACGTGATTATTTCTTGGAACGAAAATATCCCAGTTTCGGGAATTTAGTGCCGCGCGATATTGCCTCCCGCAGTGCCAAGGAACAGTGCGACCAAGGACGGGGCGTGGGGGAAACAGGCCTTGCCGTTTATCTGGATTTTGCGGATGCGATCAAGCGCCTCGGCAAAGATACGATCAAGGAACGGTATGAAAATCTTTTTGATATGTACGAAAAGATTTCCGGCGTTGATCCCTACAGCGAGCCGATGATGATCTATCCCGCACCGCATTACGCGATGGGCGGGTTGTGGGTCGATTATAATTTGATGAGCAACGTACCGGGATTGTTCGTCATTGGGGAAGCCAATTTTTCCGATCACGGCGCCAATCGTTTGGGCGCGAGCGCCTTGATGCAGGGTTTGGCGGACGGGTATTTTATTTTACCGTATACGATCGGCGAATATATTGCCGGGTGCAAGCCGGTGGATAAAACAATTATGAATTATCCTGCCTTCAAGGAAGCCGAGGCGAAAGAGGCACAGAAAATTCAGCGTCTTTTGTCGGCGAACGGGAAGCGCACGGCAGATGATTTTCATAAAAAGCTCGGGCGGCTTTTGTGGGATAAATGCGGAATGGGCCGTACGGAAAAAGGATTAACCGAAGCCTTGGCCGAGATCCCGAAGATCCGGGAAGAATTTTGGCAGGATATTAAGGTCGCCGGAACCGGTGAGGAATTGAATCAGTCTCTGGAAAAAGCCGGTCGGGTGGCGGATTATCTGGAATTCGCGGAATTGCTGGTGACCGACGCGCTTCACCGGAAAGAATCCTGCGGCGGCCACTTCCGGGAAGAATTTCAGACCAAAGAAGGCGAGGCCTTGCGGGACGACGCGAATTTTTCGTATGTCGCGGCCTGGCAATTCAACGGCGTCGGCAAAGAACCGACTCTGCATAAAGAAGCATTGGTTTTTCAGGAAGTTAAAATTGCCCAGAGGAATTACAAATAGCATGCAGAAAAAAATCAATGTAAAATTAAAGATTTGGCGTCAAAAGAATCCGAAAGCCAAAGGGCGATTTGAAATCTATCCGTTGAAAGACATAGATACAGCGATGTCATTTTTAGAAATGCTGGATGTCCTGAACGAGCAGCTTTTAAAAGACGGGAAAGAACCGGTCGCCTTTGACCACGACTGCCGGGAAGGGATTTGCGGAACCTGCGGAGCGGTCGTAAACGGCCAGCCGCACGGGCCTTTGCGTGCGACGACTTTATGCCAACTGCATATGCGTCATTTTAAAAATGATCAGACGATCGTGATCGAGCCGTGGCGTTCCGAGGCCTTTAAGATCGTTAAAGATTTAGTCGTCGACCGTTCAGCGTTCGACCGCATCATCAAAGTCGGTGGATACACGTCCATTAAAACCGGGGCGGCGCCGGATGTGAGCGCCTTGCCGGTCCCGAAGGATGACGCGGAAAAGGCCATGGACGCTGCCGCGTGCATCGGATGCGGCGCGTGTGTGGCAGCCTGTCCTAACGCATCAGCTATGCTTTTCGTCGGAGCTAAGGTCAGTCATTTGGCATTACTGCCGCAAGGCGAAGTTGAAAAAAAGGCCCGAGTGCTTAAAATGGTCGAACAGATGGATCAAGAAGGTTTTGGGAATTGTTCCAACGAATATGAATGCGAAGCCGCCTGTCCGAAAGAGATCAGCGTTTCCAATATCGCCCGAATGAATAAGGAGTATTTTTCCGCACGGATAAAAAAGTAATTTTAACCCGCCAACATTTTTAATCTATGCCAGTTAACATCACCAAAGAATTGCTTTTAAAATATGAAAAGCCGGGGCCGCGGTATACGAGTTACCCGACCGCGCCGGAATGGTCACCCGATGTCACCGAGGCGATCTATCAGGATAAGCTGACCGATTTTAACCTGACGGATAAATCATTATCGCTGTACCTTCATATCCCATTTTGCCGGACGCTGTGCAGTTTTTGCGGATGCAATGTCATCATACGCCCGCATGATGAAAAACATGGTGACCAGTACATTGATTATTTGCTTCGCGAGCTTGAATTGGTGGAACAGTGGATCGGCCGCAGGAGAAAAATTAAACAGCTTCACTGGGGCGGGGGAACGCCGACGTTTTTAACCGAGGCCCAGATTGAACGGCTGTTCAAACGGTTCGCGGATGTTTTTGACATTGAATATGACGGCGAGATTGCGATCGAGATCGATCCCCGGACAATTGATAAATCTAAGGTGGCGAAACTTAGGCAGTTAGGCTTTAACCGCGTTTCCATGGGGATCCAGGATTTTGACGCTCAAGTCCAGGAAAATGTGAACCGCCGCCAGCCGTTTGCGATCGTAAAAGAGTTTTATGATTGGTGCCGCGAGTTGAAATTCAATTCCGTTAATTTCGATCTGATCTACGGCCTGCCGTATCAAACACCGGAGACGATGCGAAAAACTGTTGAGCAGGTTATCGGCCTTCGCCCCGACCGGATCGCGTTTTACAGTTTTGCGTATGTGCCGTGGCTGAAGGCCCATCAAAGCAGGATCGATGAAACAAAACTCCCCAGCAGCGATCAAAAAATCGAGATCTTTCTGACTTCCCGTGAACAATTTTTAAACGGCGGGTACGAGTCGATCGCGATGGACCATTTTGCTTTGTCCGATGATGAGCTGGCAAAATCATTCCGCGCGGGTACGCTCTACCGTAATTTTATGGGCTACACGGTCAAGCCGGCGGATGAATATATCGGCATGGGGCTTTCGTCGATCGGTTTTCTGGAGAATTGTTATTTTCAAAACCATAAGACACTTCCTGACTATTTTGCCGCGCTGAACAGAAATGAAATTCCGATCGAGCGGGGAAAGATCTTGAGCGAGGATGACATTATCCGGCGCTGGGTCATTAACTCGCTGATGTGCCGGTTTAAAGTGGATAAGAATGTTTTTTCAGAACAGTTTGATAAAAAATTTGACTCATACTTCCAGGAAGAGACAGAGCATTTAAAGCAGTGTGTGAGCGATGGCCTTGTTGCCATCAATGGGAACATTATTCGGGCGACTGAATTGGGAAAGATCTTTATCCGTAATGTGTGTATGGGATTCGACTGGTATCTGCGCCAGGCCGACGGCCATAAAAGATTTTCAAAGACCATTTGATGAGTGATTCAATTTTCCTCAAGGCCTTTCAGGGCACAAATAAACGCGTTCCGGTCTGGTTTATGCGTCAAGCCGGGCGGTATTTGCCGGCCTATCAAGACATCCGCAAAAAACATTCCCTGAACGAAATGTTTAACGATCCTGAGATCGCTTCTCAGGTGACCTGCCAGCCGATCGGGCTTTTGAATGTCGACGCCGCGATCCTCTTTGCCGATATTCTCACGTTACCGTCGGAAATGGGTTTTAAAATCCATTTTGACCCGCAACAGGGCCCGGTCATTGAGAATCCGATCACTACCATTAGTGATCTTAAACAAATTCATCGCTGCGATGACCTTTCCAATATTGAAAAAACGATCAAACTTACGCTCCCGCGTTTACCCAAAGATGTTCCGCTGGTCGGTTTTGCCGGCGCTCCGTTTACGGTCGCTTGTTATCTGCTGGAAGGACGGTCGACGGACGGTTTTCACAAGACGCTGCAGTTTGCGCAGGCTCAGCCCAAGGCATTCGCAAAATTAATGTCGCTGCTCACTGTAAATACAATTACCTATTTGAAGATGCAGAAAAAGGCCGGGGTTAACGCCTTTCAATTATTTGACACCTGGGGAGGCATCCTGCCGCATCAGGAGTTTAAACAATGGAACTTGCCCTGCGTGAAAGAGATTTTTGATGCCATTGCGCTGCCGTCGATTTACTACTTAAAAAATTCCGCTCATGTGACGGACCTTATGGTCAAATCAGGGGCGGATGTCTTGTCGGTCTGTGAAAAGATCAACCTGGCTAAAACTCCCGCTTTACAAAAATCGCAGAAGGGAGTGCAGGGGAATTTGCATAATGAACTTTTATACGCGGACTATGATGTTTTGGAAAAAGAGATTTTAAAACTTCTTGAAACCGCCAAAAAATATTACCGGAAATATATTTTTAACTTGAGCCACGGCGTCCTTCCGGATATGCAGATGGAGAAACTGCGGTTTGCGGCGCAAGTCGTACACGGATTTAAATGGGATGAATAAACAGATCTTAGTCATCGGCGGCGGCATCAGCGGGCTCAGTGTCCTGCATAATTTAAAGAAAAAGTATGCCGCCGACCCGCACATCCAGGTCCGGCTCTTGGAAAAAAACGGCTATGCCGGCGGAACAGCCCGCACCAAAAAATACCCGCACTGCCTTTTTGAAGAAGGCCCTAACGGTTTTCTCGACTCCAAAAAGAGTACGCTTCAACTCGCCCAAGAATTAGGCATCGACGGAGATCTTCTCCCGGCGCATCATCAGTCCGCGATCCGTTACATTTGCTTAAAAAATAAACTGCACAAACTGCCGCATAATCCTGCCGGTATGTTTAAATTCAAGCCGTTTTCGCTTTATGATAAGATTCGTTTTCCATTAGAATTTTTTGTCCCGAAGGGCACAACCCCGAATGAAACCGTTTATGACTTTGGCAAGAGGCGTATTGGCGAGAATTTCAGCCGGCTTTTTCTGGACCCGATGGTCAGCGGTATCTTTGGCGGAGATGCGCGGAATATGGACCTCAAATCAGCGTTCCCGCGGATCTATGAGATCGAGCAGACCTATGGCTCATTGATCAAGGGGATGATCGCCCTGAAGAAGCAAAAAAGCTTAGAAAATAAAAGCTCCGCTCCGTCCGGACAACCGGCGGGGCATTTAACATCATTTCGCGGCGGGATGTCCCAATTAACCGATGCTTTATATAAGCGTTATCACGATTCGATCCATCTGTATGAGGAAGTAACGGTGATTCATCGGCTGGCTGAAAGTTTTTCAGTTGAGACAACAAAGACCCAATATTTTGCTCAGGAAGTCTTTATCGGCGCGCCGGCGTATAAGGCCGCAAAGTTTGTCGCGAATTTTGCTCCGAAACTTTCCCATGCTTTGGAACAGATCACGTATGCCCCGATCGCGGTGGTCGGTCTGGTCTACCGGAAACAGCAGTTCGATCGGTTCCCTGAAGGATTCGGATATCTCATCCCATCAAGCGAAGGGAAAAAGGTTTTAGGTGTGCTTTTTTGCAGTAATATTTTTCCGGAGCGGTGTGACCAAGATCATTTTTTATTCCGCGTGATGATCGGCGGCGCCCGGCATCCGGACATTATCAACTTGAGCCACGACGAATTATATGCGCTCGCGCGCGGGGAAATCGTTGATACCTTGAAGATCCAGGATCCCCCGGCAGATCAGATCATTAAAGTATGGCCCGAGGCAATCCCGCAGTATAATACACAGTATCCGTCCTTAAAACTCACGATTGAAGACGAATTAAAAAAGTTCCACGGTTTGCATCTGGTCGCTAATTATTTGAACGGCGTTTCCTTAAATGACTGCACGGCCAATGCCGCCGCGGCCATTCATTGAGGCTCTAAAATGATTTCCGTTAATGCCGCCGAAAAAATTATTTTGGAAAAGGTAAAACTATTTCCGGTTGTGTCCGTTGCGCTGGACGAATGTTTGGGAATGGTTTTGCGGGAAGATATCTACGCTGACCGCGACCAGCCGCCGTTCGATAAATCCCTTGCTGACGGTATTGCGGTCTCGTCAAAGGCATGGCAGCGGGGGATAAAAAGTTTTTTAGTCGAGGGGATCCAGCCGGCCGGAAAAAAACCTTTAAAAATTAAATGCCATGACGGCTGTGTCGAAATCATGACCGGCGCGGTCGTTCCTAAAGGGCTGGATGCTGTAGTCCCGGTTGAACGGATCTCCGTTGAAGGTAAAATTGCAACGATCGCGCCGGGGTGGGAAGCGCGCCGGGGCGACCATATCCGGCCGCAAGGCTCTGATGCGGGAAAGGGGGATCTCTTTTTAAAAAAAGGGACAGTGATCGGCCCGCAGCATATCGGAATTCTCGCCTCGGCCGGAAAATATAAAGTAAAAGTATCCCGCTCGCCGGCGATTGCCATTATCTCGACAGGTGATGAACTTGTCGATGTCGGTAAATCCGTTCAATTTTATCAAACACGGAAATCAAATTCGCATGCGCTGAAGGCCATTTTGACAAAGACAGGTTATTCCAACGCGAAAATGTTTCACATTAAAGATAATATCAAACAACTCACGGTACAGTCGCGGAAAGTGTTAAAGGATTTTGACGTGGTGATCTTGAGCGGCGGAGTGTCGATGGGGAAATTTGATTATGTCCCGCTCGTTTTAAAAGACCTTAAGGTAAAAGTTTTATTCCACAGGGTCGCGCAAAAACCCGGCAAGCCGTTTTGGTTCGGGAAGACAACGGATGGTAAGCCTGTTTTTGCCTTGCCCGGTAATCCGGTGTCAACGCAGATGTGCGCTTGCCGGTATGTGCTGCCGTATCTCAAAAAAGCGTCTGGCGTTTCAAAATCCCTTCACGCTTGGGCGAGTTTGGCGGAAAATTTTGCGGTAAAAACTGATCTTGCGTATTTTCTCCCGGTTCGGTTAAGTTCCGGCCAAGAGGGAAAATTACAGGC
Source organism: uncultured Planctomycetales bacterium (assembly GCA_964364715.1). Lineage (GTDB taxonomy): Bacteria > Omnitrophota > Gorgyraeia > Zapsychrales > GWA2-47-8 > CAYING01. The sequence goes on along the minus strand of CAYING010000030.1, from coordinate 13,202 downwards.
TCATCCGGTAGCCAATTATTCTGGATCCGGAGATTATGCCGCCTTAGCTGACGCGGACGGATTTGCCGAATTTCCATCCGGTGTTAATAATTTTATGAGGGAAAGCACAATAAAGATCTTTCTATGGTGATCACGCACAAAAAATTTTACGGCCTTGTTTTGACCGGCGGGAAAAGTAAACGCATGGGGCAGGATAAGGCATTGCTCAAGATCAATGAAAAGACGCAGGCCGAGTATGCCTGCGATCTGCTGTCCGAATTTTGCGCCAAGGTATTTGTGTCCTGCCGTCCGGATCAAACTGATCTGCCCGGGCGGAAAGGTTTTCCTCAAATCCATGATAAACCGGCCTATTCCGAGATCGGCCCGCTGGCCGGAATTCTCTCGGCGATGGAAGAATTCCCGAGGGTTCCCTGGATCATCTTAGGCTGTGACCTGCCGTTCGTGACCAAGAGCACTTTGGAGAAATTGATCAAACATCAGAACCCGGCCAAATTCGCGACAGCCTATATCAGCACCAGCGACGGGATGCCTGAACCGTTGTGCGCGATTTATGAGCCGGCGGATCATCAGAATATCCTGAATTTCGTTAAGCAAAAAATTTGTTGTCCACGCAAGATCATGATCAATTCCAAAACTGAACTCATTATCCAAGATGACCCAAAAAGTTTGAAAAATATCAATACACCGGAAGACCTAATAAAGTATGTCTAAAACCATTCATGTGCACTATTATGCCATTCTTCGGGAGCAACGAGGGCTGAAAGAAGAGGATGTTGAGACTTCCGCCAATACCGCCATTCAATTTTATTCTGAATTACAAAAAAAATATACCCTGCGTTTGCCAACCAGCATTATTAAAGTTGCCATCAATGAAGAGTTTTGCGGATGGAACACGGAAATCAAATCCGGCGACACCGTCGTTTTTATCCCGCCCGTTGCCGGAGGTTAAGCAAAATATGACGTATCAAATGATTAAAAATATCCCGGTTTGGGGCGTGCCGATCCCCGAAGCGGTGGACCAGCTCGCCAATTGCGCCAAGGACGCTGAATATTGCGCCCTGATGGCGGACCATCATCAGGGATATGCGGTACCGATCGGCGGAGTGGTGGCGTATAAGGACAAGGTTAGCCCTTCGGGAGTCGGTTTTGATATCGCCTGCGGAAATAAGGCTGTGCGGTTGGATATTCCGGCGGCAGAGGTTCATCGGCACATCAAAACAATCATGGATGATATTTATTCCATTATTTCATTTGGCGTGGGAATGAAGAACAAGGAAAAGGTGGATCATCCGCTATTTGAAGATGCGGCCTGGAAAATTGATCCGGTGAAGAGTTTGAAAAAGTTAGCTCAAGAACAACTTGGAACGGTCGGCAGCGGTAATCATTATATTGATATATTTACTGACGAACAGGATCGTGTGTGGGTTGGAGTACATTTTGGTTCACGGGGATTCGGGCATAAGATCGCAACTCATTTCATCCATGCCGGGGGAGGCAAAGATGGAATGTTCGTTGATCCGGTAATTTTGAGCGCAAACAGCAATTTGGGACAAGATTATGTCCGATGTATGAAACTGGCCGGGCGTTATGCGTATGCGGGCCGGGATTGGGTGTGCAGCCGCGCGGCTAAAATTTTAAAAGCCAACATCGCGGAAGAGGTTCACAATCATCATAATTTCGCCTGGGAAGAGGAACATAACGGTGAAAAACTTTGGGTCGTGCGAAAAGGAGCGACACCGGCCTTCCCGGGACAAAAAGGATTTGTGGGCGGGAGCATGGGCGATATTTCCGTCATTATCGAAGGTATTTCCTCAAGGGAAGGAAGCAAGTCTTTGAACTCAACCATTCATGGAGCAGGCCGGGTGATGTCCAGGACCCAGGCAGCCGGAAAAAAGCGCTGGCGCGGCAGCCGGACCGGCGGCCAGATCACGAAAAATATGATGCTGAAGTGGGTGCGTGATAAAGGCGTTGAACTGCGCGGAGCAGGGACGGATGAATCCCCGCACTGCTATAAGCGGCTTCCGGATGTTTTAGCTGCCCATAAAGACTCAATCCGCATACTCCATACCCTGAAACCGATCGGCGTTGCGATGGCCGGGGAAGAGGAATTTGACCCCTATAAGGATTAGGGAAAATCTGCCTATAATACTGGAATTCATTCGGATTTAATGCTATATTGTTTCCAACTTTGAACCGAAAACTATTAAATTTTAACGTTTATCCCGCCTTCCCATAACACCCCAGGCTTCAGCCCGGGATGGGAAAGCGGCGGGATTCCGCCCCGTGAGGGGCAGGCAGAAAGGAACCGCGGGCTTTAGCCCGCGGGGGATCCATGTACTTGTTTTCCTCCATTTAAAGAGGTAACAAGGTACTTATCCCAATTTCATCTAATGATTTTGGGTTATAAAGGAAAATTGGGATGACCTCGTTCGTAGTCGGTATAAATCATAAAACCGCCCCCATCGATATCCGTGAAAAGTTTTTCCTGACTTCCACAGAGCAAGACCTGCTTTTGGCTAAACTCAAAAATAACCCGGCTGTTGCTGGTCGCCGGCATCAAAAAGCAAAACTATTCAAATGAACTCAAAAAATATTTTTATATTCACACTGAACGGGAAGCGGTCCGGCATCTCTTGCGTGTTACAGCTGGGTTGGATTCTTTGGTGATCGGCGAAAAGCAGATCCTCGGCCAGGTGAAGAGTTCATTTGAAAAGGCTCAGGCGCGGTTGAGGAGATTGTGGAAATAAAACTCAGGGAATATTATCAAAAATTGGCCAAGATCCGTGCGGCCTCATCCGAATTCAGCGTGCCTGTCCAATGAATTATTTACTGACCGCCTTGTTCGCTTTTCTTATCAACATCCCTTGCGGTTATATCCGTGAGCGGTTCCCTAAATTTTCCATGCCGTGGTTTTTTTGGATCCATGCTTCGATCCCGGCTTTGATTTATCTGCGCATCAGTTCGAAAGTTTCTCCATGGTTCATCCCGGTTGGTATCACTGCGGCGATCTTTGGACAAATTATCGGGAGCCGCTGGAAGCATAAAAAAATAACCCGTAAAGAAAATGAACGGAAAGAACAGATTCCTGAGCAGTTAATTTTGAGTTCTCCCAAGGAAAAAATTGAAGACAAAGATATTGAAGTTGTTCTTTTGAACATGGGCGGCCCGAAGACCAACGCGGATGTCCCGGATTTTCAGCGAAAATTATTTAATGATTCACTTTTAATCCGTTTCCCGCTTTCCGGGATCTTACAGCCCTTTTTTTCATGGCTGTTGGTCACGTTGCGCGGAAGGGAATCTCAGGAACGGTATAAATTGATCGGAGGAGGAAGCCCTATCTATCCATCCACCGAAGCTCAGGCCGGGGCCCTTCGAAAGGAATTCCGTGAACGGGGAAGAGATTGGGATGTGAGCTATTCATTTAATTACAGCCCGCCATTTCCGGACGATATAATCAAAGACTTGAAGAAAAGAGGCAAAAAATACATTTTCCCTTTGAGTTTGTATCCGCATTATTCCGCAGCGACCACCGGATCGAATTTGTTTTATCTAAAGAAAGCAGCTGGAAAATTTTATCCTGAGTTGAAGTTTCTCGAATCCCCGCAGTATCATTTGCAGGAAGGATATATCCAGGGATTTATTGACCGGATTTATGAAAGCTTAAAACCGAATGAATCCCTGAATGATTTTTATCTTATGTTTTCAGCCCATGGTTTGCCGAAATATTCCCTGAATGAAGGCGACCCCTATCCGTTTCAGATTGCCCAAACAGCGGGCAGTATTGTATCCCGTTTAAATCGGCGGCATTCCTGGGTGCTCGCTTACCAAAGCGCGGTCGGCCCGCTGCAATGGCTTCAGCCGAGCACGGAAAGTGTTTTGCGAGCGTTGGCAAAACGAGGCATTAAGAAAATTTTAATTGTTCCGATCTCGTTCGTCAGCGATCACATCGAGACCACCTGTGAGATCGATATGGAATACCGTAAAATAGCCGAGAAGATGGGAATAAAAGATTATCGTATGACCAAGGCTCTGGAAACACACCCGGGCTTTATTCGCGCTCTTGCCGACACCGTTGAAACAATTTTACCGCAATATAATCCTAACGCGGATAACAAGGAGGACGTTGTATATGCTGGATAAAATCATTGTCACCGGATTCGGTATTTTTATGCTGTTAGGCGGATTTTTCGGCTGGAAGGCCGGCAGTAAAGTATCGCTCATCGCCGGATTGACCAGCGGGGCGTTGGTTCTATCGGCCTATTATAGTTCGTTGGCCGAGAAAAATAAGTTCTTGGCGCTCGCGGTCTTGGCAGGTGTTTTGGCCGTAACATTTTTAATGCGATATTTAAAAACTCAAAAGGTAATGCCGTCAGGCATGCTTTTGGCCGTTTGTATTGCTTTTACGGTTTTTTGCGTGTTCCGTTATGCAAAAATCTAATTTAGATCTCAAGTCGCGTACGATATTTCTTGCCGCAACTTTGGGATTAAACTTTGCCGTTGGAATGGCGTTATTTGCATTTTTAGGTTACACCATCGATGAAAAGCGCGGGGGAGGAGGGCAAGCGTTTACCTTGGGCGGGATCTTTATGGGGTTTTTTTACGGCGGATATGAGCTTTGGAAAGCGATAAAACAGATACAAAAAGACGATGAAAAGAAATAGATGAGTGAATTCAATTTAGATCAATATATTATGCACCATGTATTGAATTCCAATGAATGGCAATTGCCGTTTTTGCCGCCCATTCATCTGCCGGAATTTTTGACGCTGCATGGTTTGATGCTTCTTATTTGCGCGGCATTTTTGATTTTTCTTTTTTGCATTATTTATAAAAAAGGGCCCGGGGCGCCGACGGGGATAACCAATGCTCTGGAAGCAGTGGTGGTCTTTATTCGGGATAAAATTTGTACGGCATGTCTTGGTGAAGAAGACGGCAGGAAGATGACGCCGTTGTTCTGTACGTTCTTTTTTTTCATCTTAGGGCTTAATTTAATGGGGCTGGTCCCGGCCTTCTCAACTCCTACCGCTAATATCAATGTTACCGCTGCGTTAGCGTTGATAACCCTGTGTTTTATGATCGGCGGCGCAATTTACAAAAACGGATTCAGCGGTTTTTTTCACGCGTTAAAACCATCCGGGGTCCCGGCACCTATTTTAATTTTGATCATTCCCATTGAGTTCCTTGGGTTGTTCATCAAAGCCATTGCGTTGACGATCCGTCTCTTCGCCAATATGCTGGCCGGGCATATTGTTATATTTGCTTTGCTAGGCCTGGTCGTCCTTTTAGGTGCGGTGGCGGTATTGCCGGCTATTGCCCTGGCGGTCTTTATTCACATTTTAGAATTGTTTGTGGCGTTTTTGCAGGCGTATATTTTTACACTGCTTTCCGCAATGTTTATCGGACAGATGTATCATCCGGAGCATTAAAGATTTTTTTCAAAACTTTACAGGGTGGATTTAGGTCAGTATAATACAGCACTTTAAATTAACGCACTTAAGAAAGGACAGAACAATGGAAACAATGGGATTTCATGGAACATTTGCCGCAATTGGCGCGGGTTTAGTCGCCATTGGGGCCGGTCTTGGTATCGGTCGTTTAGCCAGCTCAGCAATGGAAGGGATTGCCCGTCAGCCCGAAGCAACCGGTAAAATTCAAACCGCGATGTTGATCGCTGCGGCTCTTATCGAAGGCGTCGCGCTTTTTGCCGCCGTTATTTGTTTTTTGGCAGTAAAATAATTCAACTCTAAATTATTCCAGGTCTATTATGGCAAATTCATCTACTGAAGCGATTGTCGTGGCAAGTGAGGCCGATGTCTCGGGCACTCAAGCTCAGCATGAGCCCAACATTATTGCTCCCGAAGTGCAGATGCTCATCCTCACCTGGGTGACTTTCTTTTTACTTTTGGCGATCCTGTATAAATTCGCTTGGAAGCCTATCCTCAGCGCTCTTGATGCCCGCGAAGCAAAGATCCGGAAGGCTTTGGATGACGCCCGTCAGGCAGAAGAAAAATTAACCGAGATCAATCAAGCCCGCGCATCGCGGATCGCCGAGGCGGATAATCAAGCGCGTGATATTGTTGAACGTTCACGTAAAGCCGCGGTGGAAGCCGCGAAAAATACGGAGCACAAAGCGCGGGAAAAGGCTCAGATTTTGTTGACCAATGCCCAGCAAGAATTGCGTGCCCAGGTGGACAAAGCCCGTGTGAGCCTGAGGGAGGAGAGTGTCGCGGCCGCGGTCGGCCTGGCGGAAAAAATTTTGCAGGAAGAGTTGGATGACAAAAAACATCAGAAATTGATCGACAGACTTATTGAGGATTTTTATCCGGATGAATACAAAGAATAATCAAGTTTCGCGCCGGTATGCCGCGGCCTTATTTGATCTGGCCCAAGAGACGGATCATCTGAGCGGGGTTCACCGGGATATGACCGCCGTCGCATCGGTCATCCGGGAATCGGAAGAATTGCAGGCATTTATCGGCACGACCAGCATACCGGTTTTTGTTCAAAAAAATGTGATCCAGGATTTATTTGAGAAGCGGGTCTCCGAATTGACTTATAAATTTTTGTCGTTTTTGGCGCACCATGACCGGCTGAATTATTTATTGGAAATATGTCATTCTTTTGATGTGCTGTTTTTGGAGGCATCGAATATCCTCCGCGTTGACATTGTGAGCCCGGTCCATTTATCCGAGCAGCAGGTTTCTTCCATTTCCGAAAAGTTGAAAAGAATTTACAACAAAACGATCCATCCGCATCAAAAAGTTGATCCGCAGGTGCTGGGGGGTTTTAAGGTCAAGATCAAGGATATTATCTTTGACCTTACGCTGCAGACCCAGCTCGCAAATTTTAAACGCATTGTTATGAATGCATAAAAAGGGAACATTATGGATTTAAAACCGGCAGAAATTTCTCAGATTTTAAAGAAACAGTTGGCGGATTATCCGCTTAAAACTCAAGTTTATGAGGTCGGAACGGTGGTGATGGTCGCGGACGGGATCGCCCGTGTGCATGGCCTTTCGGAAGTTATGTCCGGCGAATTGGTCGAATTTTCCGGCGGGGTCCGCGGGATGGTCATGAATTTGGAAGAAGATAACGTCGGTGTGGCGATTTTTGGTGAAGATACAGTGGTTAAAGAGGGGGATACGGTCAAGCGGACCAAAACGATCGCTGCTGTTCCGGTGGGCGAAGCTTTGAGCGGACGGATCGTCGATGCGCTGGGTGTGGCCATCGATGGTAAGGCGCCGATCGAATCAAAGGATTCCCGCAAGATCGAAATTAAAGCCCCGGGAATTATTGACCGTCAAGATGTTAAGGAGCCGCTGCAGACCGGCATTAAGGTCATTGATGCGTTAACACCGATCGGCCGCGGCCAGCGTGAGCTGATCATCGGCGACCGAAAGACCGGGAAAACGACTTTGGCGATCGACACGATCATTAATCAGCGTTCGGAGAACGTGCACTGTTTTTATGTGGCGATCGGGCAGAAGCGCTCCACGGTTGTGGAAGTTTATGAGACTTTGAAAAAATACGGCGCGATGGAATATACGACGATCGTCGCCGCAACCGCGTCGGACCCGGCGCCTATGCAGTTTTTAGCCCCTTATTCCGCGACCACGATGGCGTAATATTACCGCGACAGCGGCCGGCATGCCTTGATCATTTATGATGACTTGACCAAGCAGGCTCAGGCTTACCGTCAACTATCTTTACTTTTGCGCCGTCCACCGGGGCGCGAAGCGTATCCGGGGGATATTTTTTATCTGCACAGCCGTTTATTGGAGCGCGCGGCCAAAATGAGCGCGGCCAAAGGCGGGGGCAGCTTAACGGCATTGCCGATCATCGAAACACAGGCCGGGGACGTATCGGCGTATATCCCGACGAACGTTATTTCGATCACGGACGGACAGATATTTTTAGAAACGAATTTATTCAATGCCGGGCAGCGGCCGGCGATCAACCCGGGGCTTTCGGTCTCACGTGTCGGCGGCGATGCGCAAATTAAGGCTATGAAACAGACAGCCGGAACGCTCCGTTTGGACTTGGCACAGTTCCGTGAATTAGCCGCGTTTTCCCAATTCGCGACGGATCTGGATGTCGCGACGCGAAAACAGCTGGACCGCGGTAAACGTCTGATGGAAGTGATGAAACAAGGCGTGCATCAAACCCTTCCGGTCGCCCATCAGGTCGCGATCATCTTTGCCGGGGTTAACGGTTATCTGGACGATTTGCCGAGTAATAAGGTCGGTGAATTTGAACATAAATTTATTGAAGCGTTGGAATCTTCCTATACCGATGTTGTCCGCCTGCTGAATAAAGAAAAGGCCATGACCGAACCGGTGAAAGCGGAAATGAACAAGATTTTGACCGATTTTAAAAGGGTCTTCCGCCCGGTTTAAACCCAGCCTATGCCCAGCCTCAAAGAGTACAAAACAAAATTGCAGAGTTTGGTCAATACCAAGAAAGTGACCAAGACGATGAAACTTGTCTCGGCCAGTAAATTGCGGCAAGTGCAGAGCGCTCAATCCAAGGCAAAAGTTTACGCCACCGAGCTCACCGGGCTTATCGCGCGTCTGGCGGCGTCGGTCGAAGACGCTTCGCATGTTCTTTTAACTCCGGTTCCTCATGTAAAAAATGTGCTTGTGCTTGTCATCACGTCGGACAAGGGGTTGTGCGGCGGGTTTAACAATAATTTATGTTGGCAGGTTTTTCAATGGCAGAAGACTAAAAAAGAGCAGTTGTCCCGGATCGATCTGAGCTTTTGCGGAAAGCGCGGATGGATGTTTTTTAAAAGCCGGCTGCCGATCAAAACACATTATGCAGGCGTCACGCACAAACCGCTGTTCAGCAATGCCGAGCTGATTGGAAAAGAGTTGATGCTGACATTTGTTTCCGGGGAATATCAGGAAATTTATTTGGCGTACAATCGTTTTAACAATCCGTTATTTCAAACACCGCAGATCGAAAAGCTCCTGCCGATCGAACCGGAAAATTTGATCAAAGGGGGGAAAGTCTTGGAGGCCGATTATATTCTGGAGCCTTCACAAATGACCCTCCTGGATTTTCTCATTCCGAAATATTTTTACTTCCGCATCTTTTATGCGCTGTTGGAGAATTCCGCCGGTGAACACGGAGCGCGGATGAGCGCGATGGACCAGGCGACCCAGAGCGCCACAGATTTAATTGATAAATACACATTGTTACGTAACCGTGCACGGCAAGCCGCGATCACTAAAGAGCTGCTCGAGATTGTTTCCGGGGCGGAAGCGTTAAAATAAAAAATGGTTCCACCCCCGGAGTGTGATAAATGGAGAGTATATGACGACAAAAAGTTCCAAACATATTCAAGGCAAGGTCGCGCAAGTTTTAGGCGCGGTCGTGGATGTCATTTTTCCTGAAGGTGACCTTCCGCCGATCTTTACGGCGCTGAAGGTAAGCAATCCGAGTATCAATGACAAGCCTGGGAATCTCACTTTAGAGGTCGCCCAGCATTTAGGCAACAATATGGTGCGGACGATCGCGATGGATGTGACCGATGGTTTGGTGCGGGGGATGGAAGCGGTCAGCACCGGCCAGGGGATGATGATGCCGGTCGGGAAGGAAACGCTGGGGCGAGTGCTTAATCTTTTGGGAGAACCGATCGACGAAGCAGGTGAGATAATCCCAACCAAATACCTTCCTATCCATCGCAAAGCGCCGGCGCTGGATGAGCAGAATACGACCACCGATATTTTAGTGACCGGGATCAAGGTCATAGACCTGTTGGCACCGTACCGCAAGGGTGGGAAGATCGGCCTGTTCGGCGGGGCCGGTGTCGGTAAAACCGTTATCATTCAGGAACTTATCAATAATATCGCAAAGGCCCACGGCGGATATTCCGTTTTTGCCGGGGTCGGGGAACGCACCCGCGAAGGAACCGCGCTGTACCGAGAAATGAAAGAGACCGGAGTTATTGATAAAACTTCGCTCATTTATGGCCAAATGAACGAACCGCCCGGAGCTCGTGCCCGCGTCGCGCTGTCGGCCTTGACGGTCGCGGAATATTTTCGTGACGATATGCATCAGGATGTGCTTTTGTTCATCGATAACATTTTCCGCTTCACGCAGGCCGGGTCTGAAGTTTCCGTTTTGCTGGGGCGGATCCCATCTGCCGTCGGCTATCAGCCGACATTAGGAACGGATATGGGGGAGTTGCAAGAGAGAATCACGTCGACCAAAACAGGGTCGATCACATCGATCCAGGCGATCTATGTCCCGGCTGATGACTATACGGATCCGGCTCCGGCAGCGACGTTCGCGCATTTAGACGCTACGACCGAGTTGTCGCGTTCGATCGCCGAGTTGGGTATCTATCCGGCGGTGGATCCTTTGTCTTCGACCTCGACGATCTTGACCCCTCTGGTCGTTGGTGAGGAGCACTGTCGTGCGGCCCGGGGCGTTCAGGAAGTTCTTCAAAAATATAAAGAGCTCCAAGACATTATCGCGATCCTGGGGATGGATGAATTGAGCGACGAAGACCGGCGCGTGGTGGACCGGGCCCGAAAGATCCAGAAATTCTTATCGCAGCCGTTCCATGTCGCGGAACAATTCACCGGCCGTGCGGGCCGGTATGTTGCGTTAGATGATACGATCCGTTCGTTTCGCGAGATATTGGAAGGAAAACACGACGCTGTTCCCGAGCAGGCATTTTATATGACGGGCGGGATCAGCGAAGTTTTGGAAAACGCAAAGAAAATGCAGGAATAATCATGGCGACCTTTCCGTTCACATTGATCACTCCCGAAGGAAAATTATTTCAAGGCGAAGTTGTTTCGGTGACAGCGCCCGGTGAGTTGGGGGATTTCGGGGTATTATCCAAGCACGCCCCGATGGTCAGCGCGCTCAAGACCGGGGTGTTGGAGGTCAAGAGTGCCGATCAGAAATTATTTTGGGCTGTTGATTCAGGGGTTTTCGAGGTGAACAAGGATGGCCGCTCGGTCGCGATCATCGATCATGCGCTCCCCGCTCAAAGTCATCAAGAAGCAAAAGAAAATTTAAGCCGGTTAAAATAATTGTCAATGTCAGCCCCAGAGCAATCCGCACAGGAAAATCCGGAAAAATCATTCTTCGGGATTATTATTCATTCGTTCTTTGTGATCCCGTTTTTGATCGCGGTGTTCTGCATTCTTTTGTTCGCCGCCGTTCATTTGTTGACCAGTGAACGCCAGACCGTTTATGATTTTTTGGAAGACATAAAGACCGGCGGAGAAACCAAGCGGTGGCAGGCGGCGTTTGAACTCTCGAAAATTCTGGCTAATCCGGATCTTATTCCCAAGGAGGAACGGTTCACCGCTGAACTCATTAAGGCTTATCAAAAGTCCGCGGCGGATGATAACCGCGTCCGTCAATATTTAGCCTTGGCCATGGGCCGGACAGGGAAGAGCGAATTTTTTGCGCCGCTGGCTGAGCACATCGGGCAGGAAAAAGAGGAAAATTTACCTGCCGTTCTTTACGCGCTGGGGATGCTGCGTGATAAAAGGGCGGCCCCGATTTTGGCAAAATTTGTTTCACATCCGGATCCGCGGATACGTTCTATGGTTGTCGTATCTCTCGGGAATATTGAGGATTTGAGTTCAAAAGAAATTTTAAAAAATACTTTGAACGACCCGGAACCCAATGTACAATGGGGCTCAGCTTTATCGTTAGCGAAGTTCAATGACCCGTCGGGTCGGCAGATCATCGCCAAACTGCTCGACCGGGAGTATTTGGCGAAATTCCCGGAAGTTGATGCGCGAGAGCAGACCCACTTGCTGCTGGCCGCCATCGACGCAGTTAAAACGCTTCAACTTACTGAATTTAATGGAAAACTGAAGACCTTGGCTGATTCGGATAAGAATATGAAAGTCCGGGCAGCCGCTTTAGAATATTTTAAGAAATAATTTATATGTCCGCCGAAAATCCGCAACCTGTTCCAAAAGATAAATCTGACGCAGTTCCTCCGGTCCCGCCAACCGCTGTTCCGTCACAGCCGGCACAGCCCAACCCGGATCCCGCTGTTCCTCCGAAGCCGACTCCGGAGCAAATGCAGCAGTCGCAGCAGATCGCGGCAAAACCGATCACCCGGATTCTTCCCGGTCAGCCGGCCGAATCGCCTGATACGATGGACCGAAGGACTTTTGTGAAATGGTTGACCGTCGGTTGGGCAGCGTTCGCAGTTGTGCTGGGCGGCTACGGCAGTATTTTTATCCGCTTTTTATTTCCGAATGTTCTGTTTGAACCAAAGCAAAGTTTTTTAGCCGGTTATCCGGACGAATATCCGATCAATGAAGTTTCAGAGCATTGGAAGGATAAGCACGCGGTCTGGATCGTCCGTGACACGGAAAAAATTTATGTTTTATCTACGGTCTGCACTCATTTGGGCTGCACGCCGAACTGGCTGCCGAATGAGACAAAATATAAATGTCCCTGTCATGGGAGCGGATTTTACAAAACCGGGATAAATTTTGAAGGCCCGGCTCCGAGACCGCTGGAACGATTTAAAATCACACTGACGGATGATGGACAGATATTAGTGGATAAGACCAAAAAATTTCAACAGGAAAAAGGGGAATGGAATGACCCTGAATCGTATTTGGTAGTTTAAGCCCCATCGCAGGCGGGGCAGGGAGAAGATATGGCCGATCCAAAGAATTCACCCGGCTGGTTTGATAAAGTGCAGGACACGCAAGTCTGGCGCGCGATCTTCCGCACCGGCGTGCCGCGCACCCGCCGTCAACGGATGATGATTGTTCTGAACAATGTGTTCCTGCATTTGCATCCTGTACGATTACCCAAGCACGCCGTTAAAGTTAAATATACTTGGTGCATGGGCGGGTTATCTTTTTTTATTTTTCTCGTTTTGACCGTGACCGGCATTCTCTTAATGTTTTATTACCGTCCGACTGTGGAATATGCTTACGGAGATATCATTGATCTGCGCGAGCAGGTTCCTTTAGGGATCATGCGTGAAATTCACCGCTGGGGCGCGCATTTGATGGTCATTACGGTATGGCTGCACATGTTCCGGGTGTTTATGACCGGATCGTATAAACCGCCGCGGGAGTTCAATTGGATGGTCGGTGTCGTGTTGTTGGTTTTGACGATGCTTTTAAGTTTCACCGGGTATCTTCTTCCGTGGGATCAGCTCGCGATCTGGGCGATCCCGGTCGGTTCCAATATGGCCGGCG
>CAYING010000029.1:0-20098 GCA_964364715.1 uncultured Planctomycetales bacterium | reverse complement strand
CAGACTAGGACATTTTCATTTTGGTCAATTAGGACATTACCATTTTGGGGTTACATTTATTTCTATATGAAATCTTATAAATTCACCAGGTCAAAAAGTCACAATGTCACAAGCAGTTACATATTTTAGGACATTACTTTTGACGTTTGACTTTTGGCATTTGACCATCAAAATTCCCGATATTTATTAGTAATGGGAAGCCGCCAACCACAATCCCCATTCCGAGAGGTGCGGCTGCCTAAAACTCCCTATATTTATTCGTAATGGGAAGCCGCCAGTCCTTCCCGAACGCCCGCGGCGTGATCTTGATCCCGGGCGGTGATTGCCGGCGCTTATACTCGCTTCGGTCCACCATCTTGGCCACCTGGTTCACCACCTGCCAGCTGTAATTGCGACGGGCAATTTTATCCACGGACCGGTGCTTTTCCACATAATCTTTCAAAATATCATCCAAAATATCATACGGAGGAAGCGTATCCTGATCCTTCTGATTCGCACGAAGCTCTGCCGTAGGAGGGCGCTTCACAACACTTTCGGGGATGATCCTGCCCTGGGTTTTGTTTATAAACCTAGTGATCTCATAGACTTCCGTCTTTGGGACATCTTTTATCACCGCAAAACCGCCGGACATATCTCCATACAGAGTACAATACCCGACCGCGAATTCACTCTTATTCCCGGTCGTAAGGACCAGCCAGCCGAATTTATTGGAAAGCGCCATCAGGATATTCCCGCGGATCCTGGCTTGAAGGTTCTCTTCCGTGGTGTCCATCCTCTGACCGGCAAAAATATTCCGCAAGATAAACAAATAGGTGCTGAAGATATCTTTAATGGGAATTTCCAGAAACCGTATTCCTAAATTCTTAGCTAAAGACTTGGCGTCCGACTTTGTCTCTTTGGAGGTGAACGGGGACGGCATCGAAACCCCGATCACATTTTCCCGGCCGATAGCTTCCCGTGCGATGACCGCGACCAAAGAAGAATCGATCCCGCCGCTTAAACCGATAACGACTTTTTTAAAACCGTTTTTCAAAATATAATCCCGCGTTCCCAAAATCAGGGCACGGTAAATTTCTTCGGCTGACCCCAGCCGCCTGGCAATCCGGCCGGGAATCTTTAATCGACTGTCGTGTTTGAGCTCGCTGGAAACCTTCACGATCTTAAGTCCTTTACTGCGGACATTTTTTCTCGCGGCCGGAACGTCCAGATCCGCGATCACCAGGTCTTCGGCAAACTGCCGCCCGGCGGCGATCAGTTTCCCCTGCGGGTCAAGGATCATACTCCGTCCGTCGAACACCAGTTCGTCCTGGCCGCCGACGAGATTGGCATACGCGACATACACTTTATTCCTTTTCGCCCAACCGCGCAAAACTTCCTCACGTGTTTTATCTTTGGCAAAATGGTACGGCGAAGAAGAAATATTGATCAAAAGTTTTGCGCCGGCACGGATCTGGCCGCCGCACGGCCCTTTCGTCACCCAGATATCCTCACAGATACTGACACCGAACAATGACTGGTTCAGATTAAAAATCTTGTTCTGTCCGCCGGAGGAAAAATACCTTTTCTCATCAAAAACGCCGTAGTTTGGAAGTTCACTCTTGTGATAAACTCCCTTTAAATGCCGGTCATGTATGACCGCGGCGGCGTTAAAGATTTTTCCCTGTGAATTCTTATCGACGAACCCGATGACGGCGGTGATGTTGCGCGCAGCAGAAACAATGGCGCGCAGAGCCCGGATGTTCTCATCCACAAAGCGCTCTTTTAAAAGCAGGTCTTCCGGCGGATAACCGCTGACGGCCAATTCCGGGAAGACTACGACATCCACACACACCTCGCGGGCGCGGCGGATACACTGGATGATCTTACCGGCGTTCTCTGCAAAATCTCCGACGGTTGTATTGATCTGGGCTAACGCGATGCGTAACATAATTCCATTCTGCCTAATTATTAGGCACATTAAGTTAA
Source organism: uncultured Planctomycetales bacterium (assembly GCA_964364715.1). Taxonomy (GTDB): domain Bacteria; phylum Omnitrophota; class Gorgyraeia; order Zapsychrales; family GWA2-47-8; genus CAYING01. Next base: position 18,133 of record CAYING010000029.1, on the reverse strand, counting down.
AAATTTTTGACTATTTTGCCGCCAAATTCAACTGCTTTTTGCGTGCTTCGATCATTTGCACAAAATTTCCGTAAATGATATTGCAGCTTGATCCCAAAGACTTTCTCTTTCGCGGGTAAGCCTCAACCATTTCCTTAGCCTTCTTCTGTTTTTCCTGGTCTGAACTGCTGAAATACGCCCTGCACCAATCCGCGATGATCTTGTCCGTTATCTCGACGTGAAATTGAACGCCGTACGCGTATTTGCCGACCTTAAACGCCTGGTGCGGACAGCCCGAAGCGCTCGCTGCGCTCGCCAATAATGCCGCGCCTTTCGGCAATTCCCACATATCCTCGTGCCAATGATACACATCGACTTTTTTATCCAGACCTTTGAACAACGAGTCTGATTGAGCGCTTTTTTGCAGATCTATTTTAAACCAGCCCACTTCTTTGACCGGTGATTTCACGACTTTCGCGCCGGAGGCCTTGGCGATCAGCTGTGACCCTAAACAAATTCCCAACGTCGGTATTTCTTCCTTGATCGCTTTCTTAAGAAAAGCATCTTCGTCCTTAAGAAACGGATACTTATCCTCTTCATAAACATTCATCGGCCCGCCGAGCGAAACGATCGCCTCAACACCGACGAGATCATTCGGCAGACTATCTCCCTTATGCAGATCGACCGTCATAAGATCATAACCCTTCTTCAAAAGGTAATCTTCAATCGTTCCCGGGCCTTCGATCTCGATATGTTTGATGATAAGGATCATAGAAAAGAAAAACTATCGGTCATCCCTGCCGGCAGCAGGGACGACTGATAGCTGAGAACTGATGACGCTTACTTACATGACAAATAACATTTCCGTGTAAGACGGCAATGGCCACAGTTTAGACGAGACCAAACCTTCCAAAGCGTCGACCGCCTCACGCAATTCTTCCATGGTCGCTACTGTCTTCGCGGTTGATTTACCTTCAGCCACTGATTCGAGTTTTTCTATCGTAACCAAGGCCTTGTCTGTCTCTTTACAGACATTACTGAGTAACGCGCGGGCGGATTTGATTTTGTTCGCTTTGCTTATTCCTTCGACCGATTTGATTGTTTCGGACAGTTCATCCTGATACTTCAAACAGGCAGGAATAATCATTGTTTTAGCGACATTAATCGCGCAGTTAGCTTCATATTTGATGGTTGACTCGTAAGTCTCGCTATAAACTTCAAAACGAGAATTTAATTCCCGTTTCGAAAGAACCCCGCGCCTTTCAAATAATTTAATTGTGGATTCTTCCTTCATGACGCTCAACGCCTCAGGTGTCGTTATCAAATTCGGAAGTCCTCGCTTTTTGGCTTCGGCAACCCAGGCTTCGGTATAGTTGTCGCCGTTGTATAAAATTCGTTTGTGCTTTTTGATAATGCCTTGCAAAACCTTTTGCAAAGATTCATTAAAATCTTTTTTATCCTTTACATCCGCTTCCAATTTCGTGCAGATTTCATCCAAGGCATCAGCCACGATAGTATTCAGGACAATATTCGATCCGGAAACGCTCATGCCGGAACCAACCGCACGGAATTCGAATTTAGCGCCGGTAAAAGCGAACGGGGACGTTCGGTTGCGGTCAGTCGCATCGCGCGGCAGACTTGGTAAAGAATCCACTCCAATTTCAATCGTCCCGCCTTGTTGAGAACTCTTCGCCCCGCCTTTTTCAATCTGCTCAATAACATCCGTCAGTTGATCGCCGAGGAAAATGGAAATAATGGCCGGAGGGGCTTCGTGAGAACCAAGACGATGATCATTAGCAGCGGAAGCGACCGAAGACCGCAAAACACCCGCGTAGGTGTCAACCGCTTTGATAACGGCACACAGCATGGTTAAAAACTTCGCGTTGTCGTGCGGATTTTTCCCGGGATACAACCAGTTTTTTCCATCTGGACCGACAATAGACCAATTATTATGTTTTCCGGAACCATTGACGCCGGCAAACGGTTTTTCATGCAAAAGGCAGACAAGGCCGTGTCTTTCGGCGACCTGTCGCATGACTTCCATTCTCATCATATCATGATCGACCGCGAGGTTGAGTTCTTCAAAAACCGGAGCAATTTCAAATTGAGCCGGAGATACTTCATTATGGCGAGTCTTCGCCGGGATCCCTAATTTCCAAAGTTCCCGGTCCAAATCTTCCATGTAGGCAAGAACACGGCTTTTGATTGCCCCAAAATAATGATCCGCCATCTGCTGATGCTTGGCAGGCGCTTTACCAAAGAGCGTTCTTCCCGTTTGGATGAGATCGATTCTTTGTAAATAAAATTTTCGATCAATCAAGAAATACTCTTGCTCGCCGCCTAATGTCACATAGGCCCTTTTCCCTTGAGTGTCAATCCCAAACAAATTTGCCAAACGGCAGAGCTGCTGAGAAAGTGCCTTCATGGAACGCAGCAAAGGCGTCTTTTTATCTAAAGCCTCACCATGCCATCCGCAAAAAATAGTTGGGATACAAAGTGTTGCTCCTTGATGACCTTCCTTAATAAAAGCCGGACTGGTTGGGTCCCAAGCGGTATAACCGCGAGCTTCAAAAGTTGCCCTTAATCCGCCTGACGGGAAACTGGAAGCATCAGGCTCTCCCTGGATCAACTCCTTTCCTGAAAATTTAAGAACAACTCCGCCTTCTCCATCGGGCTCAATAAAAGAATCGTGCTTCTCGGCAGTGGCGCCGGTTAACGGCTGAAACCAGTGCGTAAAATGAGTGGCGCCCTTGGAAAGCGCCCAAGTCTTCATCGCGTCAGCCACTTCGTCGGCGATGTCCGGATTTAAACGGCCGCCTTCCGTGATGGTCGTGCTGATTGACTTATAAGCTTTTTCCGACAAATAATTGCGCATGACTTTCAGGCTGAAGACATTCTGCCCGTAGATATCCGCGATCGTCTGAACCCCCTTGACATCTGACAACTCATTCATAATCCCCTCCATCGGCTGGATTTCTTTTAATCCTGATGACTTTGCCATAATGCTCTCCCCCCCCCAAAAAAACAATTGATTTGAACTTAACCAACTTCCTTAAAATGAATGCGCTATTCTAACAATGTTTCAAAAACGCGTCAACCACTTTGAAATACGCGGTACTGCGTTCCGCTCAATATAAAATTTAGGGAACGCAGTACTAACGCGTTTAAGCAGACCTCAAAACATCTTCAATACAACAACTTACGAACTTAACCGATCGCCTGAGGGCCTTCATCGCCGGTGCGGATGCGGATACAGCGCGGAAGATCGGTCACAAAAATCTTTCCATCACCGATCTTGCCGGTTCGCGCGCCCTTGATGATCGCCTTGATCGTCGGGTCAACGAAATTATCGTTGACGGCGATATCCAAACGGATCTTGCGCAAAAGGTTGCCGGATTCTTTGGATCCGCGATAAAACTCATCGACACCTTTTTGACGCCCGTGCCCTAACACTTCACTGACGGTGATCAGATTCACGTCCGCGTCATAAAGTGCTTTCTTCACTTCATCCAATCTATGCGGCTGTATAATTGCTACTATAAGTTTCATATGTGCTCTCCCTTATTTAAGATTTTTCCGGATTAATCCAAAATGGTATATGCCCGTTCGTGATGCTGGGTCAAGTCGAGCCCCATGATTTCTTCTTCATTGGCGACTCTTAAACCCATGACCAGATCAACCACTTTGGCGATGATGAACGTTACGACCAAGGAGTACACAATCGTGATGACAACCGCCTTGATCTGGATCATCACCTGAGCAGGATTACCGTAGAAAAATCCGTCCGCACCGGCCGAGTTAACGGTTTTCGTGCAGAAAAGCCCGGTAGCGATAGCGCCCCACGTACCGCCGATCCCGTGAACACCGAAAGCGTCCAGAGAATCGTCATAACCTAATTTCGGTTTCACAACGCCGACCATGATGAAGCAGAACACGCTGACCAAGAGGCCGATGATGATGGCGCCGATCACATTCACAAACCCGGCTGCCGGCGTAATAGCGACGAGCCCGGCGACCACGCCCGTGACCACACCGAACATTGTCGGTTTACCGCTGAACTTCCATTCCAAGAACGCCCAGCTCAAACCTGCCGCCGCAGCAGCCGTATTGGTCGTGACAAACGCGTTAACGGCCAAACCATTGGCACCTAAAGCGCTTCCAGCGTTGAAACCGAACCAGCCGAACCACAATAAGGCCGCGCCCAGAACAGTGAACGGAATATTGTGCAGCGGAGTTGCTTTTCGCTCATATCCGACTCTCGGTCCCAGGACCATAGCCATCACGATAGCGGCAATACCGGCATTAATGTGAACGACCGTTCCGCCGGCAAAATCCAAGGCGCCCATTCCTCTTACCCAGCCGCCGACCGCCCAAACCATATGACAGATCGGAGCATACACTAAGGTAGCCCATAAAAGGCTGAACACGATAAACGCGGAAAACTTCATTCTTTCCGCAAACGCACCGATGATCAAAGCCGGCGTGATGATCGCGAACATCGCCTGGAAGATCATAAATGCCTGATGCGGAATGGTCGCGGAATAATCAGCATACGGCTCCAGGCCGACACCATTCAAGCCGAACCAATCCAATCCTCCGATAAACGGATTCCCGGGCCCGAAGGCAAGGCTGTATCCGAAAAGGACCCACTGCAAGCTCAATACGCACAAGATCATAAAACACTGCATTAAAACACCCAGGATATTCTTACGACGGACCATACCGCCGTAAAAAAACGCCAACCCCGGGGTCATGAGCATAACGAGCGCCGATGAGATCAGCACCCATGCCGTATCGCCTGTATTAATATCCATAACTTTTCTCCCTTCGCATTAAGCTTAAACTTCAGAATGTTCAACAACTTTCAACTGTGAGCCTTTTGGACCTCACTGCCCAAAAAAAATCCCCCAAGAGATGCGTCGCCGCATTTCCTGGAGGACTTCTATGCCCTTTTAAAATCTTTTCTGAAGACGTCGCTGCCTTCAGATAATGTGAGAGTATACAATCGCACCTATGCGGTGTCAAGATTTTTTTAAAAATGCGCCAAAAGATAACCTGAAACACATAATTCATACACAAAAGCCGAGAGAAGAAAGAATCCCGCCATTTTCCCCAAACCTTCAAACAAATTTGATAAATTGTCCATCTTTTTCACCCTCCTTTCCATTTATTAATGGAAAAAGCCCCCCGGGAAAAACATCGCTGTTTTCCGAGAGAGCCTCAATGCTCATACAAATAAAAAATCCGACTCGCGCCTGCCTCGGCCAAGTCGGACATCAATGTCTTACAATCTTTCGCGGGGCTTCAATGTCCCGGCGACAATGCAACTATACAACCAATAAAAAACTTTGTCAAATCTTTTATTTATCGATCGATTTTATTTCCGGTTTTATTTCCAGTTACGGAAAGATTGCCGAAAAATATTATTTTCCTTCCACAGGCAAATTCACGACTTTTGTATTTATATTTTACCTAGCTGACGAGCTGTGCTTGCCTTGCCTGTCTTCTGATAAAATCCAATTGTGTTTCTTGGGGTTCCGATTGTACTTCTTGTAATTGTGTTTTTAGCTGATTAAGTTGAGATTCTATGTCTTGATTATGCGCAGCCATATCTTGCAGGGCATTTTCTAATTGTTCCCGCCTGGCCTTTCCTTCCCCCCATTGCCATCGCATGTCTTGGAGTTCCTTTTGTGCTGCTTGTTCTTGTGTCCGTAGCTGGTCAATCTGGGCTTCTAAATCCTGGCATCTGGCAGCCGAATATTTCAAACCCTCCGCAAGCTGTTCCCTCCTGGCTTTTTCTTCCCCCAAATACCATTGCGATTCATCGCAGAACTGTCTATGTTTCCTAAAGTCTTCTTCTATCTTTTGGATATACCGGTTTTTTTCTTGCAGATCATTTTCCAACTGTTGGCCCCTTGTCCTCGTCTCTTCCAGTGCATGTTGTGTTTCGCTAAGGTCCTTTTCGACAGTTTGCATTCGCTCTTCACTTTGTTTTATCGCTGCAATGACTTTCTCAACATCAGCTGTTACTTTTTGTTTATCTAATTCCAACTCCCGGGATAAAGCAACTATTTCCTGTTCCATTTGCTCCTCCTCTCTAAAACAAAAAACAACTCATATGGTTTGCCCTCGATTAAAGCGAAGTCACATTTCATAATTGATTGTATTCGTGGCTGCCTCTCAAAGCAAGAAGAAACACAAATAAAAGTTGAAGATAAAACGGAGGCCGTGATGGATAAAATAGCGGAGAGCTTCCAAAATTCAATGGACGTTTTATTGATCAACTACGCTTGGCAGTTTTGCCAGGAGCCTTGCCTTTTTTAAGGTTCACCTTGATCCAGCCATCGGAAAAACGAGTGAGCCAATCCGCGGCTGCCTTATCAAAACCGATGTCTGCACCTGCCTTTTCGCTTTCGAGCCAACGATGCCGCTCGATTTCTTCCTTCACCCGGCTATCCCCCAATAATTCCTTATTCTTTAAGCCTCCCATAACACACCTCCTTTTTTTAGTATTAATATACTTTGCCGAATTCAGTGGATGTTTTGTTAAAACATCCAAATTATTCTTTTTGCTGCATTCCCCGTTCAGGCGTCAAAGGTTTCTTTTTATTGTCTTTTATTGCCTGATAACTCATCCATCAAAATGATCGATTCGGCAATATCTTTCATCGAGCGGCAGGAGTCCATGCTTTTTTTATGGATCAGTTTGTGCGCGGAATCTTCCGAGAGGCTGTTCATCTTCATTAAAATGCCTTTGGCGCGCTCGACGAGCTTCCGTGTCTCCAGAGCCTCTTTCGCGCGGAGCGCTTCTTCCATCAGTTTCGTGTTCTCAACGGCAACGGCAGCCTGATTCGCGACCATCTGCAGAACATCGATCTCATCCTGCGAAAAATGATGCGGCGTTTTCGTATAAACATTGATAATGCCGATCGTGCGGTCCTTGACGATCATCGGCACCGACAGCATCGAGGTCAATTCCTCTTTGACCGCAAGATCGCGGTATTTATAACGTTGTTCTTGCCGGACATCATAAATCGTAAGCGGCCTTTTTGAGGTCACCACTTCCCCGCTAATGCTGCCCTTGACCGTAACGTTCGGCTTTTTCTTATATTCTTCGCTCAAGCTTTGGGTGGCCTTGATGACAAGCTCTTCGCCCTTTTCATCGAGAAGCATGATCGAACATATCTTGGAATTAAGCATCTCGGCGGTGACAACGACAATGAGGTTAAGAATTTCATCTAAATACCTTTGCGAGGTGATCGTCTGGCTGACCTTGACCAGGCTGTCGAACTGGATGGCCTTCTTTTTGGTTTCGGAATACATCCGCCCGCTCTCGATGACGCCGCCGACCTGCTTGGCGATCGTGTTCATCAGGTTGATCGTGCTGGGAGAATAATCATGCGGCTTCTTGTGCTGAACATTAACAACGCCGATGGTTTTATTTTTATAAACGATCGGCGCCGATAAAAACGCTTCATAACGGTCTTCCGGCAGGACATCGAAGCTTATAAAACGCGGATCCTGATAAGCGTTCTTCTTGATCGCAACGGGCTTGCTTTCCTTGGCGACCCATCCGGTGATGCCTTCGCCGATCTTTAAATTGATCTTGCCAAGCTCTTTGGAGTGCGGAGTTTTCGAAGCCAAAAGAACGAGGTTCTCATGCTTATCATCCACGAGATAGATGAACACAGAATCCGCGCTAACCACCTCGGTCACGATCTTGACGATCTCCGCCAAAACAAGGTCCAGATCAAGCTCGGAACTGGTAATGTCGACAATACGGCGCAGGATCTTTGTTTCCTGGCTCGTGCTAATGTTCAATTTTTTATTTTTGACCGGCTGGTTTTTCATCGTCATCGTGAAGATCGTGAAGATTTAACGTTGCAAAACTAAAAATCACTCCCTATACTATACCTATGTCATCCATGATTGCCATTATAATTCTTTCCGCCTGTTTTGCCGGAATGGCCGTCGGACTCCTGCGAAAAAGAGACCTCAAAAGGGGTTGCTCCTTAGGAGACGACTGCACCTGTAAGAACGAACCGCTAAAATCTCCCCCAAAAGACTGCGAACACCAATAAAAACAGGGAGCCGGCACTTACCGACTCCCCATTTCTTAACCAAACGAATCAAACGAGATCATTTCTTTTGGTACCCCTAAAGATGCAAGCATCTTCTGCACCGCGGAGATCATCATGGGCGGGCCGCACAGATAATATTCAATCTCTTCCGGTTCCTCGTGATTCTTCAAATACTGCTCATAAAGAACTTCGTGAATAAAACCTTTGAGGCCTGTCCAATTATCTTCCGGAAGAGCGGCGGATAAAGCAACATTATATTTAAAATTCGAGAAATTCTTTTCAATATTCTCAAAATCTTCCGTATAGAACATCTCGCGTTTTGAACGGGCCCCATACCAATAGGAAACTTTACGGTCGTGGGTTTTCAGCGTATGAAATAGATGGAATAAATGGCTGCGCAGCGGCGCCATACCGGCCCCGCCGCCGATATAGACCATTTCGCGTTTGGTATCCCGAATAAAAAACTCACCATAAGGCCCGCTGATCACCACTTTATCGCCCGGTTTCAAATTAAATATAAAAGAAGACGCTTTACCGGCTGGAAGTGTCATATCATTCGGAGGAGGTGTGGCGATACGAACATTGAGCATGATGATACCCTTTTCACCGGGATGGCTGGCCATCGAGTAGGCACGAAAGACCGGCTCATCATTGCTGGCCTTCAAAGACCACAGATTGAATTTATCCCAATCCGGATGAAATCTTTTTTCGATATCAAAATCCTTAAACTGTATGTCCCTATATTCCGGAATATCGATCTGGATATAACCGCCGGCTTTGAAATCGACGTGCTCATTCGCCGGCAATTCCAGGACAAGTTCTTTGATAAAAGTAGCGACGTTATTATTGGATCTGACCGTGCAATCAAATTTTTTAATATGAAAAACTTCATCCGGGATGCGGATCTTCATATCGTTTCTGACCTTGACCTGGCAGGCCAAACGGTAATGTTCTTTCTGCTCCCGGCGCGGGATCTGTCCGGTTTCCGTCGCCAGAATGTTGCCGCCGCCTTCCAAAACCTGGCATTTGCACATCGCGCAAGTTCCGCCGCCGCCGCAGGCTGAGGGTAAAAAAACCTTCTGATTAGAAAGTGTACTCAAAAGGCTTTTCCCGGCCGGGACCAAGAGAGGCTCCGGATCATCATTCACATAGATCTTGCAATCGCCGGCCTTGACGACATTTTTCTCAACAAGTGCCAAAATGGCGACCAGCAAAACAATGATACCAGTAAAGACAACCGTACTTAAAATAACGTAAAGATATAATGGCATACGATTATTTCCTGTATTTTACAATCTGATCCCGGCAAAACACATAAAACCCATCGACATCAACCCGGACAAAAGCATGGTCATCCCTAAACCGCGTAACGGCGCCGGGATATTCGAATACCACAACTTCCGGCGGATCGCCGCCATGGCAATGATCGCTAGCGCCCAGCCGATCCCGCCGCCCAAACCAAAGATCACGGATTCCAGGAAATTATAATTTCTCTGATCGACGAACAAGGCCGCGCCTAGGATTGCGCAGTTAACCGCGATCAATGGCAAGAAAATCCCCAGCGCGCTATACAAGGCCGGGCTGAGTTTTTCCACCAGCATTTCCACGATCTGCGTCATCGCCGCGATAACAGCAATGAACGAGATAAAGATCAAAAAACTTAAATTAACATTCGGCAGGCCCGCCCAGGAGAGAGCGCCTTTCGCCAAAAGAAAATTCTTGACCGCCCAGCACGCCGGCGTACAGATCACCATAACAAAAACAACCGCCACACCGAGGCCGACAGCCGTTTCGATCTTCTTCGAGCAAGCAATATATGAACAATTTCCCAAAAAGAAAGCCAAGAGAATATTCTCAACAAAAATACTTTTTAGGGCCAAATTTACATAATGAATGCCGTCCATAATCCATCCTCCCTGCCCCGCCGTGGCGGGGCTTAACTGCTTTCCGCATATCCCGAGATCGATCTTTGAATCCAAACGATTACTCCCAGCAAAAAGAAAGCCCCCGGGGCCAACACCATCATCCCGTTGTTCACATAACCGGCAGCGTAAAAAGATTGCGGAATAACATGAAACCCGAGCAGCGTCCCGGAGCCGAAGATCTCACGGATCGTTCCGATAAGGATCAAGGCGGCACTGTAGCCTAAACCGTTGCCAAGCCCGTCTAGAAAAGATTTCCACGGCGGATTGCTCATGGCAAAAGCTTCCAAACGGCCCATAACGATACAATTCGTGATAATCAACCCGACGAACACGCTGAGCTGTTTGCTGATATCAAAAAAATACGCCTTCAAGATCTGATCGATCGAAATGACCAGCGCCGACACAACGGTCAACTGAACGATGATCCGGATCTTGGATGGAATATAATTCCGCATAAGCGAGATCACGACATTTGACATCGCGGTGACGATCGTCAAACCAAACGCCATAAATAAAGCCGCCTTCAGCTGGGTCGTTACCGCCAATGCGGAGCAAATACCCAAGATCTGGAATGTGATCGGATTCGAATCCCACAAACCGTCCTTGATGATCTTTTTATTCTTCTTCGACAATAAGGCTTCTGACATTGCTCCTCCCTCCCTGCTCCGCCGTGGCGGGGCTTAACCTTTTCGTATCTTCGCAAAATAAGGCTCATAAATATGCAGCCATTTATTCATCATATCCGTCACGCCCGCGCCGGTCAATGTGGCGGCCGTGATCCCATCGACATGATAATTGGATTCCTCACCTTTAAACTGGCCTGCGGCCTTCCCCCTGGCGACCACGATCGGGGTGAGTTTTTGATCTTTCAGAGAATAAATGGTTTTCCCCTTAAAATTCGCCTGAAACCATTCCTTCTCGATCTCGCCGCCCAAGCCGGGGGTTTCTCCGTGCTTGTAAAAAGTGATCCCGCGGATCGTCACCCCATCGGATTCCAAGGCCAAATAGCCGTACATCGTCGACCACAACCCTTGCCCGACGACCGGAATCGCATACGCCAAAACCTGATCACCTTCCTTATATAAGTAAACGGGGTGCAAATTATTATCCTTGTCCGTCAGCTGCTCCGGCTTCTTTCCTTCGACAACAGCGCCATTATCATCCACCACAATTTCTGTAATTTTATCAGTATAAATTTTTAAGACCTCTAGAATAGGGGTCTTGGATGCGATCGGGTCTTTTAAGACAACCGCCTTTAAAATATTTTTCTTAACATCAAGCTCGGCGTTAAGTTCCTGCTGCTTGCGCAAGCCTTCGCTGAACGCGGAAAGCATCACGCCCGAGACCACGCAGACGATCACGGCAAAGGTAAATGTATAGGCATTGCTTTGTTTATCCACAACAACCCTCTACGCTGCTTTAATTTTCTTTAAACGGTTCTTCTTGTGCTGTTCAACCACAAAATAATCGATCAGCGGCGCGAACATATTCATGAACAAGATCGCCAACATTACCCCTTCGGGATAAGCTGGATTCACAACCCGGATCAAAACCGTCAAAACCCCGATCAAGAATCCGTAGATCCATCGCCCTGTATCCGTCGCCGCGCAGGACACCGGGTCAGTCGCCATAAACACCGCGCCGAAAGCGAACCCGCCCATGACCAAATGCCAATGCGGGGGAAGAGCGAAGAAAGCCAACTTATCCGGCCCCTGAATAGCGTAGAAAAAGCCGCTCATCGCCAACAAACCTAACACGCAGCCCGCGACCGTTCTCCAACTGGCCACCTGCGTCACTAAAAGAAAAACAAGGCCGATCAAACACGCCAAGGCCGATGTTTCCCCGATCGATCCCGGAATGAACCCAATAAACATATTGTGAAAGTTGTAGCCCGCGCTCTGCAAGGCCTCAATGACCGGCGACCCTTTCGGTGCAGCCGCCGCGACCGCTAACGGTGTTGCCCGGGTAAAGCCATCCACTGCGACCCACACATTGGATCCGGAGATCTGCGCCGGATAAGCAAAGAAGACAAACGCGCGCGCAACCAAGGCCGGATTAAATACGTTCATCCCGGTCCCTCCGAAGATCTCTTTTCCGAACACAACCCCGAACGAAATACCCACCGCAACCTGCCACAACGGCATCGTCGGCGGCAAGATCAAGGCGTACAGAATCCCGGTGACCAAAAACCCTTCATTGATCTCATGCTTTCTTAAAACCGCGAATAAGACCTCCCAAAAACCTCCCGCCGCATAAGAAACAAAAATGATCGGCAAAACTTTCGACGCCCCCAAAAGCCAACATTGAAGCGCATCAATGGTCACGCCTTTCGCCAAAAGCATTTGATAACCTGTGTTATAAATCCCCATCAGCGTCGCCGGGATCAGCGCCAGAACAACAAAGCTCATCGCCCGCTTCAGATCAATGGCATCGCGCACATGCGGGGCTTTCGACGCGGTCTTCCCAGGGGTCAGCAAGAAAGCATCGATCGCTTCGAATAAAGGATACAATTTCGCTAACGGCTTTCCCTTTTCGAAATTCTTTTCAATAGACTGCAGTGTTTTTTCTAAAAACTTCATCGATCAACCTTCTTTTTCAATAACATCCAATCCTTGACGGATCACCGCGCCCACATCGAATTTTGACGGGCAGGCAAAGGTACACAAGGCAAAATCTTCTTCATCGCATTCCAGGATCCCCATCTTTTCCGCCTCTTCAATATCCCCGCCGATCACGGCCCGCACCAAAAAGTTGGTCATAATGTCGATCGGAACATACTGGTCATAAATATGATTAAACACAATGGCCCGGTCGCTGCCGTTTTTATCCGTGTTTAAGGAAACTTCTCTTTCAGCGCCGCCTATAAAAGAGGAAATGAACGTCTTGGAGAAGCTGTATTCGTGAAATCCCGGGGACATCCAGCCCAGGAATTTCCGCTCGCCGCCTTCCGGGATCACGCTGATCTGGGTATCATAAAACGAAAGGAACCCTTTGGCGCCGGCATTGGTCCCGCTCAAAACGCTTCCGGAAATATACCGGACACCGGCCGGCGTATTCCCGTCCAGCAAATGTTCGATCGGAACGCCAATTACGGTCTTCGCATAAATACGTTTTACCGCGCCTTCGCCGGTCAAAGCCACGATCCGTTCCGGGGAATATTTTCCTTTTAAGAACACTGAACCGATACGCGCCGCATCTTCCGCGCGCAGATACCACACAATATCGCCCTTTTTAATCGGGTCAATGAAATGAATATGCGTGCTCACATTGCCGGCCGGGTGAGGGCCCGCAAACTGATGTATTTCAACACCCTTGGACTCGGTTAAAGCTTTGGATTGGGCGTTGGGAGCGGTACAAACATGAACTTTTCCTGAAGTAAGTTTCTTCAGGACATTGAGTCCGGCCTGAAATTCCTCTTCTCTGTCATTCAGAACAAAGTCGACGTCCACGGCCAGCGGTTCCGTGTTCATGGCCTGGACAAAAATAGATTTAGGCGTGTCGGTCGAATGGGCGATCTTAGAGAACGGACGCTGGCGCAAATGCGGCCACAGGCCGGTGTCCAAAAGGTGTTTTATAATAGTTTGGCGGGATTCATTCTCGATATCTTGGGGGCTGAACGCGCGGAAGGAAACAGCGTCTTGCTTACCGTCGGTTTCAATAACGACCTGCAGAAGGACGCGCTGATTGCCGCGGTTGACCGCTACGACCTTGCCGCTGACCGGAGAAACGATCTTGATCTCAGGATGATTTTTGTCCTCGAGGACCGGAGTCCCGACCTGTACGAAAGTGTCTGGTTTGGCAACGACTTTGGCCTTGATACCGCGGAAATCCGGGGGCTGGAGAGCGACATTCTTCGGCAGGGCGATCTCAACGATCTTCTTCTGGGCATAGCCCTTAAGCTTGATATCCTTGCCTTTTCGGATCTGGATGACGCTCATTTCGACCTTTTTAAAAAAAGAAACTGATCGTATAAGATCAGCTTAAAAATTGCAACCCAAAAATATATTAGAATCGTGATGGAGTCTGAATATTAACATAGGCATTTTTCTAAATCAACAGAAAATTTATTTTGTTTTTTCGATCACGATCGCCAGGCAGCCCCCGCCGCCCAGGCAAATACCGGCCAATCCGCGCCGTTTTCCTTCATTCACAAGGGCGCTCACAAGCGTCGTCAGGATCCTGGCGCCGGCCGCTCCCAAGGGATGGCCGAGGGCGATGTCGCCGCCGTATATATTGATCTTTTCGGCGGGGATCTTCAATTTATCCCTGGCATAACACGCCTGGACGGCAAAGGCCTCGCCGATCTCCCAAACGTCGATATCCCGCACGGTAAGTCCGGCCTGACGCAGAACAGCTTGGACCGCCGGGACCGTAGCGGCAAAGACATCCACCGGATCAACCGCAACCGAAACGTAGCCCAAAACCTTCGCTAGCGGTGATAGTTTATTCTTGCGGGCAAACTCTTCGGAAACCAAGGCGAGCGCCGATGCCCCGTCGCTGGGGACCGAAGAATTTCCGGCCGTAACCGTGCCATCCTTGACAAATGCGCCCGGTAAGGCCGACAAGCTCAAAGGTTTTAAATTTTTTCGCGGCCGCTCATCTATTTTAATCGTTCCGGCACCGGTCTTAATCCCGACAATTTCCGAATCAAATTTTCCCTTAATCTGGGCTTCGACGGCTTTTTGATGGCTTTGCAGAGAAAATTGATCCTGCTCTTCGCGGGAAATCTTTGCCTTGCCGGCCAAATATTCCGCCAATTCCCCCATCCGCTTACCCGACAGATTACACCATAAACCATCCGTCGACAAACTGTCCCGTATGAGTTTCTTTTGAAAATTTTCCTTAGCCTCTTGAGGGAGCAAAAGCGGACAATGCGTCGCGCTTTCCGCGCCGCCGGCTAAAACAAGATCCGCCCGCCCTGCTTCGATTGCCTGGGCTGCCGAAAATACCGCCTGCAGGCCGGCGCCGCACACATTATTCACTGTATACGCCGGCACAGTGACCGGGATCCCGGCCAAAACCGCTGCCTGACGGGCCGCGTTCTGCCCGGTCCCGGCGCCGACCGTATTTCCCAAAATAATTTCATTAATATCCGTCTTATTGATCTTTGTCCGACGGACGATCTCAGCTAAAACAACCGCGCCCAACTGTGCCGCGGTCAAATCTTTTAACCCGCGGAACGGACTGCCGATAGGAGTCCGAGCGGCATCGAGAATGTATACGGATCTATACCTTTTGACTTTTGACATTTCACTTTTGGCTTCTAAATATTTTCCAGGATCATATCGACATTAATGTGTTTCTTGACGATGTCTGTCGCCTCACTGATCTTATCCTTGTCGGTCTTCTGGATCTTGAAAATCAAATGTTCCAGCTTAACCGCGACCGTGTACGTATCGGATTGGGCGAGTAAAACAGGCATACGGATCTGCTTGAGCATCTCCGCGACCTTGGGCGCCGGGGCCATGTCCCCGGTCAAAATGATCCCGGAGATCAATTTCTTCTGGTCATTGCTGATCAAATGTGAATTCACCGCCGCCATGATATTATCGATCCGGTCGCCGGAGATCAAAACCAGCGTGCCTTCCTTCAAATAATTCATCATGTTGTGCGGTTCCATGGCCGCAACGATCGTGTGTTTGACCCGGCGGTGGATATTTTCCTCGCCGCACAGCAATTTCACCCCCAGCAAATTGATCAGCTGTTCGATCGTCGGCGCCTGCAGAAGCGGATCGAACGGGATCACGCCAAGAAGTTTCAAGCCCTTATTTTTCAGCCCCTGCTCAACGGTTTTTTTGATCTTGTCGAATTTTTCCGATAAAACTTTATTGACGATGACCCCTAAAACCTCGACCTGCTTAAGGTCGAACAGGGCCTTGTTGAGCATGATCTCGTCGATGCTCTTACCGATGCCCCCTTCGCTGACAATGATCACTTTTGAACCGAGCATGCTGGCCACATCCGCGTTGGACAGATCGATCACCGAACCGACTCCAGCGTGCCCGGTCCCCTCGATAATGATCGCGTCTTTGCCGCGGGTCAGGCTGTTGAACGACTGCAGGATCTTTGTGCGCAATTCTTCATTCTTGGGTTCAAAAATATATTTTTCCGTGAACCCGCGGCCGATGGTGATCGGGCTCATATTCTTGATATTCTTGCGGAAATGATAGATCTCCCCGATCAGGTAAGAATCTTTGTCAATATCATGCTCGCCGACATGGACAAACTGCTGGCCGACCGGTTTCATAAACGCGGTCTTAAGCTTGCGGTCCTTAAAAACCCTGTACAACCCCAAGGCCATCGTCGTCTTGCCGGCATTCTGGTGGATGGAAGAAAGGAATAAATTTTTAATCTTTTTTACTTTCATATTGTCCCTGGGAAGCGGTATCGTCGCATGAAATAAAAATCAAGCTTTAGATGATTATTTGAGAAGTTTTGCCAGCGCGGAAGGAATTTCGTCTGGAAAGTCGACCACGGTGACGCCGGCGCCGCGCAGGACTTCGATCTTGGCCTCGGCCGTGCTGTCTCCGGAAGAAATGATGGCGCCGGCATGCCCCATACGCTTGCCCTTGGGGGCGGTGCGCCCGGCGATAAAACCGACGACGGGTTTTTTGACGTTCTTCTTGATGAATTCGGCCGCAAGCTGTTCGTCGCCTCCGCCGATCTCACCGACCATGACGATCCCTTTGGTCTCAGGATCCTTCGAAAAAAGTTCCAGGGCGTCGGTGAACCTAGTTCCGATGATCGGATCTCCCCCTAAGCCGAGGCAGGTTGTTTGCCCCATATTATTCAAGGTCAAATTATAGACAACTTCATAAGTCAGCGTTCCGCTTCGTGAGACCACACCGATAGGCCCTGTTTTATGAATGTGCCCCGGCATAATCCCGACCTTGGACTTTCCGGGAGAAATAAGCCCCGGGCAATTCGGGCCGATCAAGCGGGATTTGCTTGTGCGCAGAACTTTTTTTACTTCGACCATGTCCAGGACCGGAACGCCTTCCGTGATACAAATGATCAATTCGATCCCGGCACGGATATCTTCCAGCATCGCGTCTTTGGCGAATTTCGCCGGCACATAAATGACCGCCGTATTGGCCTTGGTCTTTTCTCCGGCCTCGGCGACTGAATTAAAGACCGGAATACCGGAAACATCCTGCCCGCCCTTTCCCGGCGTGACGCCGCCGACGACATTCGTGCCGTATTCCTTCATCTTCTGGGCATGAAAGGACCCGTCGCGGCCGGTGATGCCCTGAACGATCAAACGTGTATTATGGTCGATAAGGATGCTCATGTCCTGGACAGCTCCACGGCTTTCTTCACGGCTTCCCGCATCGAAGAATAGGTGTTAATGTTTTCTTTTGCTAAAATTTCCTTTGCTTCCTTTTCGTTAGTGCCGGTCAAACGCACGACCATCGGCACCGTCATGGTCAATTGCTTTCTCGCTTCAATAATGCCAAGGGCAATATCATCGCAGCGGGTGATGCCGCCAAAAATATTGATCAATATAGATTTAACTTTCTTGTTGCCTAAAATTATTTTTAACGCGATCAGGACTTTTTGCGGATTGGAACTCCCGCCGACGTCCAGAAAATTGGCCGGGTCGCCGCCTAAAAGTTTCGTCACATCCAGCGTCGCCATCGCCAGGCCCGCGCCGTTCACGATGCACCCGACGCTGCCGTCGAGTTTCACAAAGCTTAGTCCGGCGGCCTTGGCTTCCAATTCATCCGGGTCCTCGTACTGCATGTCCACCATCGCCGGAAGGTCGGGATGGCGAAAAAGCGCGTTATCATCAAAATTTATCTTGGCATCCGCGGCGTACCAATTTCCGCTTTTATCGACGACCAGCGGATTAACTTCCGCCAGTGAGCAATCGTAATCATAAAAAAGTTTAACCAGGCTTTGGAACATTTTTGTCCCGACGTCTTGGGCATTTTTATCCGGGAAAACGGCAGAGGCGAACGATTTGAAACGGGCAAGGTCGACCTCGCGTTTCCCCTGCAGATAAAATTTATGAATGGCTTGAGGATTTTTCTGGGCGGTCTCTTCAATATCAACACCGCCGGCGGAAGAGGCGATCAAGACGACATCATTCCGGGAAGGGTCTACGGTTACGGCGGCATAATATTCTTTTTGAATGTTCGGTTTCAA
>CAYING010000028.1:0-20796 GCA_964364715.1 uncultured Planctomycetales bacterium | reverse complement strand
GTGGACTTTGTAGTGGCGGTTTTGGAAGCGCTGTTGTATCATTTGGGCGGGCTGGCTATTTTGGTCACGACCTCACGCGAATTATTGAAAGAGGTCAAGAAGCGTGTTGCAAAAGGTGTCGGGATCTTGGCCAAAAATATCGACGAGGCAGTCGCGATCGCCAACCGTATCGCGCCGGAGCATTTACAGATATTGACCAATAATCCGCTCGCAATCGCGAAACACATTAAAAATGCCGGCGCTGTTTTCCTGGGGCCGTACAGCCCAACCGCTCTGGGCGATTATGCCGCGGGGCCAAGCCACGTTTTACCGACGCTGGGAACAGCTAAATTTTCATCCGGCATCGGTATCTGCGACTTCGTTAAAAAAACGCACGTGATCTCGTATTCAAAGCGCGCGCTCGAAAAATTACGCGAACCGATCGACAAAATCGCTAATCTTGAAGGGCTTAAAAAACACGCGGACTCCATTCACGTCCGGTTTGGAAAGGAATAATTATGGCGACCAAAGCACGTAAGGCAAAAATTCAGCGTATCTCGACGGAAACCCAGAGCCGCGGGGAATTGAACATCGACGGCTGCGGAAAATCCAAGATCAAAACACCGATCGGGATCATCACGCACATGTTGGAGTTGTTCACCTTTCATGGTTTCTTTGACCTGGCCCTCGAGGTCAAAGGGGACACGCACATCGACCTTCACCACACGAGTGAGGATATCGGCATTATTTTAGGTAAAGCATTCAAAGATGCCCTGAAGGATAAAAAGGGGATCAAACGCTTCGGTTCCGGTTTTGCGCCCATGGAAGATGCATTGGGACATAGCGTGATCGACATCAGCGGGCGGGGACATTTCAAAATGAATTATGTACAGGATGCAATGCCTGCCTTTAAAGATGAAAACGGCTATACATTTAAGCATCTTGAACACTTTCTTGAATCTTTTGCCAAAAATATTGGTGCCAATATAATAGTCACCATAAATAACCCGTTGGCTTCCGCTGATCTTCATACGATTATGGAAACGGTTTTCAAATCTTTAGGCCTCGCGCTCGATCAAGCAACAACGATCGATTCCCGTCGGAAAACTGTGCCTTCAACCAAAGGAATTATCGATTGATTGCCATCATCGACTACGGAATGGGAAATTTACGCAGCGTGCAAAAGGCTTTGGAAAAAGTCGGCGCGCAAACTGTCATTTCTCAAGACCCGATGGAAATTCAAAAAGCGGACAAGGTGATCCTGCCCGGGGTCGGCGCCATGCTCCCGGCGATGGAAAAATTGAAAACCTTAGGCCTGATTTCCGTCATCAAAGAATCTATCGAATCCGGTAAACCGTTTTTAGGAATCTGTTTGGGTCTGCAGTTGCTATTTGAAAAAAGCTCGGAAGGCGGCGACGTCGCCGGATTAAACGTCATCAAGGGAAACGTGGACCGCTTTCAAAAACTGAAAGTACCGCATATGGGGTGGAACCAACTGCATATCAAGAATTCGCAATGCCCGTTATTTCCCGGCGTGGAAGAACTGGCCAACGTTTACTTTTGCCATTCGTATTTTGTGCGGCCCGCGGATATGTCCGTCGCCGCGACAACGACCGATTACGGTATTGAATTCGTTTCCGCGATCTGGAATAAAAATGTCTTCGGCGTCCAATTCCATCCGGAAAAAAGCCAGTCCACCGGCCTGAAGATCCTGAAAAACTTTGTTGAACTGCCGGTTAGGAACTAATTATGATCGTCATTCCCGCTATTGATCTTAAAGATGGAAAAGTCGTGCGGCTCGCGCAGGGAAAATTCGACGCGGTCACGCAGTATTCCGACGACCCGGTCGAAGTCGCCAGACATTGGGAAAAGGAAGGCGCTCAGTGGCTGCACGTAGTGGACTTGGACGGCGCCAAAACCGGCGAGATAACAAACAGTAAAACCATCTTACGGGTTCGAAAAGCTATAAAAATTCCGATTCAAGTCGGAGGTGGACTCAGAGATGAAGTCGCAATTAATTATCTCTTAGAAAACAGTATTACTCGAGTTGTGCTTGGGACAAAAGTTATTGAAGATATTCTCGACAATGGCGACTTTCTTCAAAAAATTCTAACCAAATGGGATAAGAAAATTGCAATTAGTTTAGACTGTTCTGGCGGCTTTGTCGCGACAAGAGGGTGGGTGGTTAATTCTTCACTTATTGCAACTGACGTGGCAAAACAATTGGAATCTTTAGGAGTAAAAACTATTATCTACACCGACATCGCCAAAGACGGCATGCTGAGCGGACCGAATATCGAAGGATTAAAAGAAATTCTGAACGCTGTTAAAATCGATGTCATCGCTTCCGGCGGGATTTCAGGCTTAAATGATATTCAGAAACTTTTGGACTTGAAGGCAAAGAACTTGATCGGCGCGATCACCGGCAAAGCGATCTATGAAGGAAAATTGAATTTAAAAGAGGCTGTGCAACTCTGCACCCTGCCGGCCGGCAGGCAGGCAAAGCAAAATAATGCTAACTAAACGCATCATCCCATGTTTGGACGTTAAGGACGGACGCGTCGTCAAGGGCGTGAATTTCGTCCAGCTGCGCGACGCCGGAGATCCGGTGCAGATCGCCGAGGCTTATGAAAAAAACAAAGCGGATGAAATTATTTTTCTGGACATCACGGCGAGTTTTGAGGAACGGCCGATCTTTTTAGACATCGTCCGCCGCACCGCAGAAAAAGTTTTTATGCCGCTGACCGTCGGAGGAGGGATCAACACGCTGGACGATATCCGTGATCTTTTAAAAGCCGGCGCGGACAAAATTTCCATCAATACCGCCGCGGCCAGAAATCCGGAATTTATTAAACAAGCGGCGGAACGATTCGGCAGTCAATGTATTGTCGTCGCGATCGACGCCCGCAAAAAGGGGATCTCGTGGGAAGTCTTTACGCACGGCGGACGAACACCGACAGGTAAAGACGCTGTAGAGTGGGCCATCGAGGCCGAACGGCTCGGCGCCGGCGAAATTCTTTTAACCAGTATGGACCGCGACGGCACAAAAAACGGCTTTGATATTCCTCTCACAAAAACCATTGCCCAAAATGTCCATATTCCGGTCATCGCTTCCGGCGGGGCAGGAAAGCTCGAAGATTTTTACACTGTTTTGAGCGAAACACCAGCTGATGCGGCGCTGGCCGCGTCCGTCTTTCACTATGGCGAGATGAAGATCCAGGATGTAAAAAATTATTTAACCGAAAGATCCGTAAAGGTCAGGCTATGAGTAAATCCAAATTAGAAACGATTAAAATCACCGCGCGTACTTTAAACAAACTGCAATTAAGCAACGACGGCCTGATCCCGGCGATCATTCAAGATTACAAAAACAAAGAAGTTTTAATGCTCGCGTTCATGAATCTGGAATCGATCAAGCGCACGATCAAATTGGGCAAGACCTGTTTCTGGTCGCGTTCCCGTCAGGAATATTGGGTCAAAGGTTTGACGTCGGGGCATTTTCAATTTGTCAAAAGTATCGCGTATGACTGCGACTGCGACTGTTTGCTTATTCAAGTAAGACAAATCGGGGGCGCCTGTCACACCTACAAACGCAGCTGTTTTTACCGAAAGATAAAATGAGCATTTTCCCGTCACAAAAAGAATTCCTAAGTTTAGCCCGCAAGGGTAACCTCATTCCGGTCTTCAAGGAAGTTCCCGTGGACATTGAAACGCCGGTCTCTGCCTATTTGAAGATCTCTAAAGGCGCCAAATATTCATTTCTTCTGGAATCGGTCGAAGGGGAAGAGAAGATCGCCCGTTTTTCTTTTGTCGCGAAGAATCCGGAACTGATTCTGCAGAGCAAAGGCACGCAGGTCAAAATCAGCCGCATCGCTAACGGAAAAGAAAAAACTGAAATGCACACTGTGACCGACACTCCGCTCACTTTTATCCGCCAGGTGATGTCGAAATATAAATTCGTGCCGGCAACGAACTTACCGCGCTTCTGCGGGGGGCTGGTCGGGTATATCGGATACGATGTGGTGCGTTTTTTTGAACGCCTGCCGCGCAAGACCAAAGATGATCTCAAAATTCCAGACATGATCTTTGTCTTAGCCAAAGACCTCGTGATCTTTGACCACCGGAATCATAACTTAAAAATCGTGTCTTGTGCGGAGATCAATAAGGGCGATTCTAATCGGACGAAATTAGCGAAATACAACAAGGCGATCAAAAAAATCAGCGAAACTGAGAAAGAACTGAGCCGGCCGCTCAACTCAAAATCGTCTGACCGGAATTCGAGGAAAACTAAAAAACTTCACGTCCGCTCCAATTTAACCAAAGCCCAATTCGAAAAAAATGTGATTGAGGCTAAAAAACACATCAAGGAAGGCGACATTATCCAAGTTGTCTTGTCTCAACGATTCGGCATTGATATTCACACTGACCCGTTCAATATTTACCGCTCTCTGCGCGTCTTGAACCCTTCGCCTTATATGTATTATCTTAATTTCAACGGTGTGAAGATCGCCGGATCGTCTCCAGAACTTTTGATCCGCTGCGAAGACGGCATTGTTGAAACACGCCCGATCGCCGGCACCCGCCGACGGGGAAAAGACGATCAAGAGGATGCGGCCTTAGCTAAAGAGCTCTTAAACGACCCTAAAGAGAAGGCCGAACACATCATGCTGGTCGATCTGGGCCGCAACGACTTGGGCCGCGTTGCGAAAGAAGGGACCGTTAAAGTTTCGGAGTTCATGATCGTTGAAAAATACTCTCACGTTATGCATATCGTCAGCAATGTGGTTGGAAAATTACGCAAAGACAAAGATTCTCTGGACGTTTTACAGGCCGCGTTCCCTGCCGGAACAGTGTCCGGAGCCCCCAAGATCCGCGCCATGGAGATCATTGAGGATATGGAAGGAGTTTCAAGGGGTCCTTACGCCGGATGCATCGGATACTTAAGCTTTTCCGGAAACCTTGACACTTGCATAACAATCCGTACAATAGTGGTTTCGAAACAAACGGCCTATGTGCAGGCCGGGGCAGGTATTGTGGCTGATTCCGATCCTGAAAAGGAATATCTGGAAACGGTCAACAAAGCTAAAGCTCAAATTATGGCTGTCGAACAAGCCCATGGAGCCCCCGCGGGCTAAAGCCCGCGGTTCCTTTGCCTGCCCCTCGCGGGGCGGAATCCCGCCGCTTTCCCATCCCCGGGCTAAAGCCTGGGGTGTTGTGGGAAGGCGGGATAAATAAACCCGCCCCGAGGGTGTCCCCACTCCCGGGGTGGGAAAAAACAAGAAGAGGAGAAATAAAATAATGGAAGTCGTCATCCGATTGCAAAAAGCAGGCAAGACATCGAAAAAGCGCTACAATTACCGCATTGTGGCCATGCCGAAAAATACCGCACGCCAGGCAAACAGTTTGGACATCTTAGGTTATTACGATCCGGCCAAGAAACCGGCCGCTTTGTCGATCAATTTGGAAAAGATCAATACCTGGGTCGGCAAAGGCGCTCAATTGAGCGACACGGTCAAATCATTGGTCAAAAAAGCAAAAAAATCCTAATCCTTTAATTTCAGTGAACCGAGAGGACTGATCATGACACCCGATCAAACCGCCAATCCGATCCTCCAATTTGTTCCGGGGATCCTTATTTTTCTGATCTTTTACTTCCTTCTGATCAAACCGCAGAAAGATAAACAAAAAAATCAGAAAAAAATGATCGATGAACTTAAAAAAAACGATCAGGTCGTTACCGCCGGCGGTATCCACGGAACCGTCGTCAATGTCAAAGACACGACCGTTATGGTCCGCATCGATGATAATGTTAAAGTAGAAGTGGATAAAGAAGCCGTCACTTCAGTCAAAAAATCTTAAAAAGACAACCCGAGGGACATCATGACCAAAAGCTTAAGAAACCGCATCCTTCTCATATCGGCGATCATCGCCGCAGCCGCTTTTTTTGCGTTTCCTTTGGAAAAAAAGATCAATCTCGGCCTTGACCTCAAAGGCGGGATGCACCTTATCTTAAAAGTGGAGACCGCTAAAGTTGCCGCGAATCAAAGGGAAGACGCTGTTTTACGCGCTATTGAAATTTTACGCAACCGTATCGACAGCATCGGGGTAGGGGAAACCCTGATCCAGCGCCAAGGAGAAAATCAGATCCTGGTGCAATTGCCCGGCATCACAAAACGCGAAGACGCTTTGGCCATGATCGGCAAGGTCGCGCTTTTGGAGTTCCGGATGATCAATTCCAACCCGGCCCTTTTCACCGAAGCTATTCAGGGGAAAGTCCCGGAAGGCTACACCTTAGAAAATGTCAAAGATGACAAAGACCCTGTTTTGTTGTCCGGTCAAGTCGCCGTCAAAGGCGAAATGATCACCGATGCCCGCGTCGGATTTGACCAATTCGGACAGCCGAACATTT
Organism: uncultured Planctomycetales bacterium; assembly: GCA_964364715.1. GTDB lineage: Bacteria > Omnitrophota > Gorgyraeia > Zapsychrales > GWA2-47-8 > CAYING01. The sequence continues at coordinate 14,408 of CAYING010000028.1, read as the reverse complement.
CATTCTCATTGAACAGCGAAGGAACCAAGCAATTTGCCGAACTGACCAAAGAACAGGTCGGCGAACGTTTAGCGATCGTTGTCGACGGTGCCATCCTTTCCGCTCCCAATATCCGCGAACCGATCCTGACCGGGACAGGGGAGATCACCGGCCAATTCTCATTCGCGGAAGCCTCGCAACTGGCCTTGCAGCTCCGTTCCGGCGCTTTGCCAGCACCGATGGTCATCGAAGAAGAACGCACCATCGGGCCTTTGTTGGGAAAAGATTCCATCCGCGACGGAGTCAACGCCACAATTTACGGTGCAGCCGCAGTATTTATATTTATGGTGTTTTATTATTTAAAGTCCGGTTTTGTCGCGAACATTGCGTTGGCATTAAACATTTTCCTCGTCTTGGGCGCCATGGGATTCTTGCGCGCCATGCTTCCGGAAGCTCCGGTCACGTTAACCTTACCCGGTATCGCCGGCATCATTTTGACTTTAGGGATGGCGGTGGATGCCAATGTGCTTATAAACGAGCGTATCCGTGAAGAGATCGCCAACGGCCGTCCGATCGCCGCGGCCATCAACAGCGGATACAATAAAGCCTTCAGCGCCATTTTTGATTCCAACGTCACGACGCTGATCGCCGCGTTCATGCTGTTCCAATTCGGTTCCGGCCCGATCAAGGGTTTTGCGGTTACCTTAACGATCGGTCTTTTGACCAGCTTGTTCACCGCGCTGGTCGTAACGAAAGCCATCTTTCATCTTCTCTTAAATTTTAATGCCCTTAAATCTTTGCCGATGCTGCAATTCTTTCATAATACTAAAATCAATTTTATATCGAAACGGCATTTCTTTTACGCCCTATCGATCGGGCTCGTCATCGCCAGCGTGATAACGATGATTCAGAAGAAGGACAGTATGTACGGCATTGATTTTGCCGGAGGCCAGATCCAGGAATACCGATTTGCCCAACCGGTGGATGTTGATGCGTTACGCGGCCATTTTAAAGAAGCTAAGCTCAACGATGTCATTATCCAGCAATTCGAAAAAAGCCCGGAAACTTTGCTCCTACGCTCCAGCGATGATACTTATGACAAAGTTGTCGACGTTTTAAAAAGTAAAATATCGGACAACTCGTTTGAAGTTTTACGGATTGAAAAGGTCGGCCCTATCGTTGGAAAAGCCTTACGGGAGAGGGCGCTCCTGGCGATCATCTGCGCCTTGGGAGGGATCCTGATCTATGTTGCATTCCGGTTCAAACATATGGATTTCGCGGCTGCCGGCGTCATCGCGCTTCTGCACGACGTATTTTTGGGCGCCGGAATCCTGGTCATGATGGGACGGCAGATCGACCTCTTGGTCGTGACCGCTCTTTTGACCATCGCCGGGTATTCGATCAATGACACGATCGTCATCTATGACCGTGTCCGCGAAAATATGGCCAAGACGAAGAGGGGGAATCTTGCCGAGATCATCAACTTAAGCCTCAATCAAACCTTCAGCCGGACGATCTTGACAACTTCAGTTACTCTCCTGGTCGTCATTTCCTTATACTTGTTCGGCGGTGAAGTTTTAAATTCTTTTGCGCTGTGCTTACTGATCGGCTTTATTTGCGGAAGCTATTCTACGATCTTCATCGCGTCCCCGCTGGTCTTGGCCTGGCACAAGAAAAGTTAAAAGTGAAAGGTCAAAAGTCAAAAATTTAAAGTCGCGAAGCGACACCTTACTTTTAACCTTTGACTTTGAACTTTTGACTTTTAAATATGTTCCGATCTCTCAAATTCTTCGTCGGGCAGCATATTGAACTTGAAGAAATCCTCAAAGGCTTGGCCGCGTTCCACTATATCCGGGTCAACAAGGCCAGCCAAGCCGGAGAATTTGCCCAGCGCGGAGAGATCATCGAGATCTTTCCGATGGGTTTTGATTCCGCTTTAAGAATCGACCTCGACTTCGACAAGATACACGCGATCGCGACCCTCAACGCGCACGGCAAATCGATCTGGCAGCATAAGATCGTCATCATCCTTCCAGTCAAAAAGCCCGGCGCTCAAACCTTCAGCGCTGATCTTCCTCTGGAAAACTTCATCGATATCAATGAAGGCGATTATGTTGTCCACAATAATCACGGTATCGGAAAATTCTTAGGCATTAAAGAACTTCAAGTTCCCGGCCCTGAGAAGGACCACCTGATCATCGAATATCAGGGAGGGGACCGGCTTTTTGTTCCCAAGCACGATATTCATCTTGTCCAAAAGTATGTGAGCTTTACCAAAAAACCGCCGCGATTGTATAAACTCGGCAGCGGGGAATGGAAGCGGGTGCGCGCCGCCATTCAAAACCGGATCCGGCGTTTTGCCGCCGAACTTCTCCATACCCAGGCGGTCCGCGCGACTTTGCAGGGTTATCGATTTTCCAAAGACACTCCCTGGCAGAAAGAATTTGAACAGGCGTTCCCTTATCAAGAAACGCCGGATCAAACTAAATCGACCCAGGATGCCAAAACGGATATGGAAGCCCCTGCGCCGATGGACCGGCTGATCTGCGGCGATGTGGGTTATGGTAAAACCGAAGTCGCGCTGCGGGCGATCTTCAAAGCGGTCATGGACAATAAGCAAGCCGCCGTCCTTGTCCCGACAACGATTCTCGCGGAGCAGCATTATTATAACTTCACACAACGGATGAAAGATTTTCCGGTCAAGGTCGCGATGCTCAGCCGTTTCCGTACCAAAGGCGAACAAAAAACCATCATCCGCGACCTGTCGGAAGGAAGAGTGGATGTGGTGATAGGGACACACCGCCTGCTCTCGAAGGACATCCATTTTAAAGACCTCGGCCTTATCGTCATTGATGAAGAGCAGCGTTTCGGCGTCAAGGCTAAAGAAAAACTTAAACACCTTCGGCTTTTGTGCGATGTCCTGACCTTGACAGCGACACCGATCCCGCGCACACTTTACATGGCCTTGTCCGGCGCCAAGGATATGTCGGTCATTTCAACTCCGCCGCAGAACCGCCTGCCGGTCGCGACACACATTGTTGAATTTGACGAGGACATCATCAAAGAAGCCCTGCTCAAAGAATTACGCAGAAAGGGGCAAGTTTTTTTTCTGCACAACCGGGTGGAAGATATCGACCGGGTCGGAACGATCATCAAGCGGTTGGTAGAGCAGCATGTTCGAATAGCGATCGCTCACGGACAAATGCCGCCTAAACTTCTGGAAGAAATTATGCTAAAATTCTTAAGCAATGAAATCGATATTTTGGTCTGTACCTCGATCATTGAGTCAGGCATCGATGTGCCCAACGCTAATACCCTGATCGTGAACCGGGCGGACCGTTTCGGGCTGGCGGAATTGCATCAATTGCGCGGCAGAGTAGGGCGGTTCACGACGCACGCCTACGCGTATTTTATTATTCCGCCGGGCAAGACGTTATCGACCATCGCCAAAACCAGATTGACGGCGCTGGAAAAGCACAGCGGATTGGGCGCCGGTTTCCAGATCGCCTATGAAGACCTTCAGATCCGAGGATCAGGAAATTTGTTGGGGCAGGAACAGCATGGAACGATCACAATGATCGGTTTTGATCTGTACTGCCGTCTTTTAAAGGAATCCATTGAACATCTTAAAAAAACAGAAAAGGAAATCCATAATGCTCTCCATCCTTAAAAAAAAATTTATCACTTTTGCGGTTCTGGGAATCGTTCTGGGAGCACCGCCAAGCTGGGCGCTGGATGATGGGATCATCGCGATCGTCAATGACGACGTCATCACTTTAAAAGACCTGCGCGATTATATCGGGTCCATTTTTCGTCAAATGAAAGCGGACGGAAAATCGCCGGAAGAAATTAAAACTACGCTGACCAATCTGGAAGAGAAAGGGATCTTTCAGATCGTTGACGACAAGATCGTCCTGGATGCAGCCCGCAAAAAAGGGCTTGCGATCAGAGAATCGGCTATCGATGAAAAAATCGACGAGATCAGGAAAAAATATGTTTCGGAGAAAGAATTTGTCGATGCCTTGATGGCCGACGGTTCGACCGTCGGAGAATTCCGCAATAAAGTCAAGGAACAGATGATGGTTCATTACTTCATTAATCTTGAAGTCCGTTCCAAGATCTTCGTCAACCCCCAGGAAATTACCGAGTATTATCAGAAGAATCCGCGGCAATTCATCCGGCCGGCCCGCGTGAATCTGGATTCGATCTTTATTCCGATCAAAGATAATCAAAGTGAAGCCCTCGCCAAGGCCCAGGAAGCGTCAAAACTTCTTAAAGAGGAAAAAGACTTTACCGAAGTGGCTAAAGAATATTCCGTCAACCCTTCGCTAGGGGTCATTGCCAAAGGCCAGATGATGCCGGAAATTGATACCATCGCGTTCCAATTGCAGGTCGATGGAACTTCCGGACTGATAGAAACAGAACAAGGGATCTTCATCCTCAAGCTCAAAGGTAAACTTCCCGAAGAAACCGTTCCGCTGGAGCAGGCAAAGAAAGAAATTCAAAACCTTTTATTCATGCAGAAGTTCAAAGAGCGCTACCAGCAATGGATGGAAAAACTGCGCAGCCAGGCTTATGTCGAGATCAAATAAAAAAATCATCGGGATCACCACCGGCGACCCTGCCGGCATCGGCCCGGAGGCGACCGCCAAAGCTCTTAAGGCGTTGCCGCGGCTTCCCGGCACCGAACTTCGCGTTCTCAACGAGAAGATCTCCGGCATCACCCCTGGCCGGCCGAATAAAAGATCTGCTCAGGCATCATTAAATGCCGTCGATCACGCCGTCCAGTTATTAAAGGCAAAAAAGATCGATGCCCTGGTCACGGCGCCGCTCTCTAAAGAAGGGATATGTTCTTTAGGTGTTGATTTTGTCGGCCATACCGAATATTTGGCTGATGCCTTTGGCTGCAAAAAATTCGCCATGATGTTTGTCTCCCAAAAACTAAAAACAATGATCGTCACGCGCCACCTGCCTCTCAAAGATGTCCCCGCTGCGATCAACCGGGGAAATATCCTTGAAACGATCGAGCTGATGGACCTCGCTCTCAAAAAATATTTTAGAATTAAAAAGCCGGCTATCGCGGTTTGCGGACTGAATCCGCACGCGGGAGAAGGGGGAACTCTGGGGAATGAAGAGATTAAAACCATTATCCCGGCGATACAACAGGCAAGAAAAAAAGGGATGAACGCGATCGGCCCCTTCGCCGCGGATACGTTATTTTCCAGCGACATTCATCACGCTTACGATGCCGTCGTGGCCATGTACCATGACCAAGGCCTGATCCCGATCAAAACTCTTTATTTTTCCAAAGTCGTGAACTTGACCGTCGGGTTACCCTTTATCCGCACCTCGCCGGCCCACGGGACAGCCTTCGACATTGCCGGCAAAAATAAAGCCAACCCGGCCTCGATGATCGAGGCCATAAAATTAGCTGCCCGGCTCGCGCACAATTCATGAAAAAACCGGCCAAACGCGCTACGTTTCATTTGCCGCATTCGGCAAAATCCTTCACCACTAAAAAACAACTCGGACAAAATTTTCTCGCTGATCCTAACGTCAAGCGAAAAATCATCGCTGCCTGTGATTTATCCGAAGATGATATTGTCCTGGAGATCGGGCCGGGAGGAGGAGCTTTAACGCGGGAACTTGCGCCAAGAGTGAAAAAATTGATCGCTATTGAAACCGATAAAACTCTCGCTCAGGAACTGCACACCGAATTTCAAGGGACATCAACCGAGATCATTCATGCCGATTTTCTAAAATATCCGGTGGAATCTCTGCCGGATCATTTAAAAATCATCGGCAATCTCCCGTATTATATTTCCACCCCGATCATTGATAAAATTCTGCTTCATCCGGATAAATTCAGTATTTTCTACTTAACGATACAATATGAATTAGGCCGTCGGCTGGCGGCCGGCCCGGGGACAAAAGAATTCGGGGTATTCAGCTGTTTTGTGCAATATTACGCGGAACCGAAAATCCTGTTCAAAATCAAAAACACCGCGTTCCGGCCAATCCCAAAAGTGGATTCTTGTTTCCTGAAACTCACTCCGCTCAAACGCTCCAACAAAGCTCAGGACGAGCATTGGTTATTTCAGATCATCCGGCACGCCTTTCAGCAAAGGCGTAAAATCCTCACCAACGCATTATCCGGGCTGATCGAAACTGAAAAATTGCAGGAAATGTTAAAAGAACTTGATCTGAGAGAAAAGGTGCGGGCGGAAAATTTAAAACTTGAAGATTTTATTGCGCTGGCGAATCGGACGACGTCTCGCCGTTCCAGCCTTGAAACCAATGCCTGACCAGGTCATTTTTATTGATCTCAAAGGCATGATTCAGGATCAGATCCTGAATTTTTTTACTGGTTTCCAGAAAATTTACCCCAATCAAATACTGCTCGTTTTTCTGCGGTTTACTCCATAAAACCTTGCCTTCAACATGCACACAGACATCCTCCGCCAAATACACGGTCATCTTTAATTTCTGGTCGGGCGGAAGAGATTGCTTGGTCAAAAGGCAAGCCCCGCAACAGTTTAAGTCACGGCTGCGGCATTCGTGTGAAAAACTTTCGGGCTCCAAACGGTAACAAATACGATTATTAACCTCCCAGCGCGGGAAATACCGTCTCTCGTCATTATCAACTGGTGATTCGCCGATGTGTTTTCTCATTTTGACGACCCTCCCAGGTCTTATTAGACAAAAAGCCACCGAAACTTCTTTTACAAGAGTTCCCGTGGCTTTTCATTTTCAACTGAAATATAACACGCAGAAAATCCAAGCGCAAGGTGTTTTCCATATATTTTTAATATAATCCAGGAGCTTGACAGCGACTGGAGAAGATGTTACAACAGGAACTATTATGGAAAAACGAATCTATTATCACGACACCGATGCCGGCGGAGTCGTTTATTACGGCAACTATTTGAAATATCTGGAAGAGGCGCGTACCGAGTTCCTTGAAAAAAAGGGAGCGAGCGTTGCCGCCTTTAAAGAGCGCGGGATGCTTTACGCGGTAAGAAAATGCACGATCACCTACAAAAGCCCGGCACGGTACGGCGATATCCTCTTATGTGATGCAACGTTGAAAAATTCCACGGCCGCACAACTCATCTTTGACCAAAAAATCGTTGAAAAAGGGACCAACCGGCTCATTGTGGAAGCGGAAGTCAGCCTGGTCGCCCTGAACAAAGACTTTAAACCCACCCAGATCCCTGAAGACCTCAAAGCGAAGTTAATATAATTGAATTTGCCTTGTTATCTTAATTTTGAAATGTTAATATATATAAAAATTTAATTATATTATTTATTGGTCAATATGATCACCCCAAAAGACGTCAAATACATTGCTGATCTCTCCCGGATCTATCTCGCGGACGACGAAGCAGAGCGGCTCACCAAGAACCTCGAGGGCATTCTGCATTACATCGAAAAGTTGAACAAACTCGATGTCAGCAATGTTCAGCCGACCAGCCACGTTTTGCCGATCAAAAATGTATTCCGGGAAGACACAGTCATTTCTTCCTTACCGCAGGACAAGGCCTTAAGCGTTGCCGTCGAGAAACAGAACGGATCCTTCAAAGTCCCCAAGGTCATCGAATGAACTTAAACGAATTAACCGCCCACGAACTTACCGATCTTCTCAAGGAGAAAAAAACATCGCCTGAGGCGGTTCATTCCTCTGTCCTGGACGCGATCAATGCCTTTGACAAATCCGTCAAGGCGTATGTGCGGGTCAACAATAAACCTTCGCTTGCCGGCAATAATCTTTCCATCCCGATCGCCATTAAAGACAATATTTGTATTAACGGAATCGAAACAACGTGCTGCTCTAAGATTTTAAAAGGATTTCATCCGCCGTATGACGCGGCGGTTATCGAACGCCTGCGCCACAGCGGCGCCTCATTTATCGGACAAACCAATATGGATGAGTTCGCTTTCGGTTCTTCCACAGAAAATTCCTGCCACGGCCCCAGCCGTAATCCATGGGATATTAACTGTGTTCCCGGTGGATCGAGCGGGGGATCAGCCGCCGCCGTTGCCGCGCACGAAACCATTTGGGCGCTCGGATCTGACACCGGCGGTTCAATCCGACAGCCGGCCGCGTTTTGCGGAGTCGTTGGGGTCAAACCGACCTACGGCCGCGTATCCCGTTATGGGTTGATCGCGTTCGCCTCCAGTTTGGACCAGATCGGGCCGATCACCAAGGATGTCACCGATGCCGCGCTACTTTTAAAGATCATTGCCGGATATGACGGAAAAGATTCCACCTCCGCGGATGTGCCGGTGCCGGATTATACGCGCTCGCTGGTGAAAGACGTTGAAGGTTTGCGCATCGGTATCCCGAAGGAATATTTCATCGATGGAATGGACCCGGAAGTTAAAAAATCTATTTTGGAATCTATCGAAGTTCTCAAAAAAGCCGGCGCGGAATTTAAAGAAATTTCTTTGCCGCACACCGAATACGCGGTCGCGACGTATTACATTATCGCAACCGCCGAGGCCAGCTCCAATTTGGCCCGTTATGACGGGGTTCAATACGGCCGGCGCGCTTATCCGGCGGCGCAGCGCAAAAGCGCGCTCATTGATATGTATGAAGAGACCCGCGATACCGGATTAGGTTCTGAAGCGAAAAGACGTATTATGCTGGGAACCTATTCACTTTCGTCCGGTTACTATGACGCCTATTATCTCCGCGGACAAAAGGTGCGCACACTCATTAAAAATGATTTTGATAAGGTCTTCAGCGAATTTGATGCGATCTTGACGCCGACCGCGCCGACCACCGCATTTAGAATAGGGGAGAAAGCCAACGATCCGCTGTCGATGTATTTGTCAGATATTTATACGATCTCCGTAAATTTGGCCGGAGTCCCGGCGATGTCGCTCCCGTGCGGTTTTGCCAAGAACGGGCTTCCCATCGGACTGCAGCTCATCACCAAACCTTTTGCTGAGGAAACGATGTTCCGAATCGCCTATACATATGAACAAAATACACCGTGGCATAAAACTAAAGTAAAGATAAAGGCCTGATGAATACCGTTAAACAGGAATTTGAAATTGTTATCGGGCTGGAAGTTCATTTACAGCTCAGCACAAAGACCAAGATCTTTTGCGGCTGCGCTAACACCTTTGGCGCGGCGCCGAACAGCTTGACCTGCCCGGTCTGTTTAGGTCTACCCGGAACGCTTCCGGTTTTGAACCGTACCGCGCTTTCGTATGCAGTCAAGGTCGCGCTGGCGTTCAACTGCCAGGTCAATCCATATGTAAAATTTGACCGCAAAAATTATTATTATCCGGATTTGCCTAAAGGTTATCAGATATCACAATTCGATCTGCCGATCGCGAGCCACGGATTTTTGATGATCCCGGTTGCAGGAGGCTCCAAACGCATCGCCATCAAACGCGCTCATCTCGAGGAGGACGCCGGCAAACTCATCCACGAAGCGAACTGCAGTTTGGTCGATTACAACCGTACCGGAACGCCGCTGATCGAAATTGTGACTGAACCGGACCTGCGGTCCTCGCAAGAGGCCTACGATTATTTAACGTTATTAAAATTAACGCTTCAATATTTGAGCGTTTCCGACTGCGACATGGAAAAGGGAAGCCTGCGCTGCGATGCGAACATTTCCATCCGGCCCAAAGGCGAGACCAAACTCGGCATCAAAACCGAACTAAAGAATATGAACTCATTCCGTGCAGTTAAAACTGCTCTGGACTTCGAAGCCGCCCGTCAGGAAAAATTGATTTTAGCCGGCGAAAGGATCACCCAGGAAACACTCCTCTGGAACGATGAAAAAGCGATCACGGTCCCGATGCGCAGCAAAGAGGAAGCGCATGACTACCGGTATTTTCCTGAACCGGACCTTGTGCCGTTCACTATTGAAAAACAAGCCATTGAAGATGTCCGCAAATCACTGCCGGAATTACCGGCCGAAAAACTCCAGCGCTTACAAAAGCAATACGGCGTTTCAACCTATGACGGCGAGATCATTATCCATGACCCGGAGCTGGCAGGTTTTTTTGAAGAATGCGCCAAACATTCCAAAGAGATCAAGAAAATCTGCAACTGGCTCATCGGCCCGGTTTTGCAGGAATTAAATAACCGTAAGGTCAAAATTCCGCAATTACCGCTCAGGCCGCAAGACCTCGTTACGATCATTCAAAAACTTGATGCGGGTGTGCTGAATAATTTAAGCGCGAAGGAAACATTAAAACACGTCATCGAAAGCGGCAAATGTACCAATGATGTTATTCAAGAAAAAGGGTTGGCCCAAGTTTCGGACGACAGCGCTCTTGAAAAGATCATCGACGAAGTGTTAAAAGAAAACCCCAGTGTTGTTGAACAGATCAAACAAGGCAAAGACAGCGCGGCCGGATTTCTGGTCGGACAAGCTATGAAAAAAAGCCAAGGTAAAGGCAATCCAAAAAAGTTTGGCGAAATCCTTAAGAGGAGGCTCTAAATATGCACAAGTGGACAAAACTTTCATTGTTAAGTATCGTTCTTGCTGTCACGTTCAGCCTCGGCATATTTTCCCAGGCCGAGATCAATGCCCAACCCCAATCTGCTGAGAAGACAGCCGCACCAGCCAAAGGCAAGGACGACCTTTATTCCAAAATCGAACTGTTCAGCTATGCGTTGACGACGATCCAATCCGAGTATGTGGATGAACAGGCGCCAAAAGACCTCATTTACGGGTCCCTAAAGGGCATGCTCTCATCACTTGATCCGCACAGCCAGTTTCTTGATCCCGACGATTACAAAGAATTAAAAACTGAAACTCAAGGAAAATTCGGCGGTTTAGGGATCGAAATTTCCATCCGCGACGGGCTGCTCACAATCATTACTCCGATCGAAGACACTCCAGCTTGGCGCGTTGGATTAAAAGCCGGAGACCACATCGTCAAAATCGATGATAAACTGACCCGGGATATGAGCTTAAGCGACGCGGTCAAACTGTTGCGTGGAAAACCCGGCACCGAAATTAAAGTGACCATCTTGCGCAATGATGAAGATATGAAGATCAAGGAATTCACCATCGTCCGCGAGATCATCCAGATCCAAGATGTCAAAGACACATCCATTCTTACCGACAAGATCGGCTATGTGCGCCTGACCGAGTTCCGGGAAGACAGCCACAAAGAATTCCGCAAAGCGCTCGACCAACTTAAGGAAAAAGGGGCGGATAGCCTCGTCCTTGATTTACGAAATAATCCGGGCGGGCTATTGAACGTCGCGATTGCGATCACGGAGGAATTCCTGCCGGCGGGGGAAATCATCGTTTCCACCAAAGGCCGCCGTCCGTCGCAGGATATCGTCACCCGATCAGAGAATACAGAGCATTTAATTGATTGGCCGGTCGTTATCCTCCTGAATGAAGGAAGCGCATCGGGAAGTGAAATTTTGGCCGGGGCGTTAAAAGACAATCAGCGGGCGGTTATCGTCGGAACCAAGTCCTTCGGGAAGGGTTCGGTTCAATCCGTTATCCCATTGCCGGACGGCTCCGGATTGCGGTTAACCACCAGCAAATATTTTACACCATCGGGTATCTCGATCCACGGCAAAGGGATCGAACCGGACATCCTCGTCAAGAAGATCGTTCCCCGGGAACCGACCAAAGAGGACGAGCAGCGCGGAAAAATTGAAGAAGTTTTCGGGAATGTTGAAGTCACCCAATCTGAAAAACCCGAAGATGCAAAGCAAACTCAGCAGGAAACTGACATCCAGAAGAAACTCCTGGATGACAATCAGATCCAAACCGCGATCAGCGTTCTTAAAGGCATCAAGGTGTATAAAAAATTCGGTTCTGCCGGTTGATGAATATCCTCGGCATCGAAACATCCTGTGACGAAACTTCCGCGGCCGTAGTCCGGAACGGCCGTGTGGTATTGTCCAACATTGTCACGTCCAGCCTCAAGGAGCATCGAAAATACGGCGGTATCATTCCTGAGATCGCTTCCCGCCGTCAATTGGAATGCATCAACCCGGCCGTGTCGGAAGCTTTGCACAAAGCCGGGCTCGGCATGAAAAACATTGATGCCGTTGCCGTAACATCCCATCCCGGGTTGATCGGATCGCTGCTTGTCGGTGTGAGTTACGCCCGGGCGTTAAGCTACGCGCAAAATAAAACTTTGATCGAGGTTGATCATATCCAAGCCCACTTATATGCAAATTGCTTAACGGTTGATAAACCAATGCCAAAACTTCCAGCCTTAGGTTTAGTCGTTTCCGGCGGCCATTCCAGTTTATTCTATATTAAAAGTTTCAAGAATTATCAGTTACTCGGCCAAACACGCGACGATGCGGCCGGAGAGGCTTTTGATAAAGTCGCGCGTCTGTTGGGTTTGGAATATCCCGGCGGCCCGGTCATTGATCGTATCGCCAAAACAGGCTCACCGAGCAGAATAAAATTTTCCTGTGCCGAGTTCCCGGATTCATATGACTTCAGCTTCAGCGGAATCAAAACAGCTGTCCTGTATTACAAGAAGAACCACGAAAAAGACACTGATTTTTCACTCCCGAACGTCGCCTTTGCTTTTCAAGACAGCATTACGAATGTCCTGGTCAAAAAGTGCATCGACGCCTGCCGCAAAAAACGCATCAAAACATTGCTCATCGGCGGCGGTGTAGCGGCCAATTCCGCGCTGCGGACAAAACTATCGCGCGCTGCGGAAGAAAACAAGCTCGATGTGTATTTTCCGCCGATGCAGCTTTGCCTGGATAACGCTGCCATGATCGCCGGGCTCGCTTATCAACTTTCAAAAAAGCCCAGCCTGCCCCGCCTATGGCGGGGCCTGCGGCGGGGCAGGGAGGAATCGCTGTGCAAAATACGCCGATCGAAATCGCCTTTAAAATCATTCTGACCATGCTCTTATGCGGCATCATCGGAGCGGAAAGGGAAGTCCGCAACAAGGGAGCAGGGTTGCGCACGCACATCCTCGTGGGTGTCGGATCGGCGCTTATCGTGTTGACTTCATATTTTATTTTTGATATATATAAGAACGTTACCATCGTTGATCCTACTCGTATCATTTCAAACATCGTTACCGGCATCGGTTTCTTATGCGCCGGTACCATCATACGCGGCGGCACTCAGCATATTTCCGGATTGACAACAGCAGCGACGCTTTGGGTCGTTTCGGGGATCGGCATGGCGGTGGGGTCAGGGTTTTACAGCGCGGCGCTCATTGTTTCATTCGCTGTCTTTTTTGTCTTAACGGCCGTAAGAACTATGGAACGCAAGATCGCGGAAAAATTCAGAGATATTCATTAATACCGTGTTACCTATCAAAAGGAGGGGGGATATGGGCCTCAGGGGAAGAAAAGAAATTGAGCCGGTTGTTGAAAAGACGATCGAGATTAGCGCGCAGATGCAGGGGACTCTCTCATTCAATGACCCGGTTAACCTTAAGATCAGCGGGAATTTTACCGGCACCCTCGACACCCGCGGGACACTGACAATCGGCAACACCGCGACAGTCGAAGCGCACATCACCGGTGAAAATATCGTCGTGGCCGGACGCGTCAAGGGTGATGTGATCGCCAAAAAAATGCTGGTCCTGATGCCGACCGGTATCCTGCACGGAAATATTTCTACACCTAAACTCAACATCGTCGAAGGGGCCATTTTTCAGGGGCAATGCCAGATGGTGGAAGAATTCCTTAATATCGACGAACTGGCAAAATACCTGGAGGTCGATACTCCGGCCATTTTGGAACTCGTTGATTCCGGAAAGATCCCCGCGACCCGAAGCGGCAACACCTGGACATTTGAACGCCGCCGTATCGACGAATGGGCCGCTTCAGAAAGAATTAAATAATCTGAAAAGTCAAAACTCAAAAGGCAAAAGTTAAAAGTGATGAGTCGCTACGCGACCTCCATTTTTACTTTTGACTTTTTACTTTTGAGTTTTGACTTTTAACTTTTTATGACCACCGCACAATACATCACTGTCCGCGAAACAGCTCAGCTTCTCAGTGTTTCTGAGAAAAAAATCATGGACCTCGTTGACGAGGGAAAACTTCAGGCCTACAAAATTGCCGGACAATTCTTAAGGCTAAAACGTTCTGAAGTCATGAATATCCGCAGCGCCGGTTCGATCGCCCAGGAAACCACCCAGCTCCAATATACCCCTGCCGAAAAAATAAAGGATTTCTTATATTTTAACGATTTTTACCTGGTTTCCGGGCTGGTCATATTTTCCCTCCTGGCGGTCATTTTCTATCTCTGATCACTCAAGAAAATCACTTGAAATTTTGACGTGTTTCCATTAGAATCGGGTTTCATTTGACAACATTGGGCGGGGTCCCACAGGGACAGCTCGCCAAATCATCTAACCAGCTTAGGGAATTTTGGCGGGGTAGCTCAGCTGATAGAGCATTCGGTTCATACCCGACAGGTCGGTGGTTTAAATCCACTCCCCGC
>CAYING010000027.1:0-21213 GCA_964364715.1 uncultured Planctomycetales bacterium | reverse complement strand
CCATCATCTTGATGACCTCCAACGTCGGGGCGGATATGCTGCGCAACAGCGGATCTTTGGGATTTATTTCGCCCAAAGAGGATGCGACCTATGGAGAAATGCGCGGCCGTTTGATGGAAGAAGTTAAAAGGACATTCAAGCCGGAATTCCTGAACCGCATCGACGATATCATTGTCTTCCGTTCTTTGAGCAAGGAGCATCTCTACAGTATCGTTGGACTGGAGATTAAGGAAGTGGTCAGCCGGTTGAAGGACAAGAACATTTCCATCGAGCTTTCCAAAGAAGCGATCGACCTTTTGGTTGAAAAGGGTTTTGATCCGGTGTTCGGGGCGCGGCCCTTAAAGCGCACCATTCAGCGTTATCTGGAGGATCCGCTGTCGGAGGACATCATTTCCGGAAATTTTAAAGAAGGAAGCAAGATCAAGGTTGAACGTAAGGACGACGCGCTGTCGTTCAACGAACAACTCGTTCCGTCAAAATGATCTACGGCCCGGAGCCGGAAATTTTCCCCATAATCTCATTAACAAGATCTGCCAGGGGATCATGCGCAAGGTTATTATTCTTTTTCTAGCGATAGGAATATTCTCCCCGACCCTGTCTGCTGCCCAGACGAGTGTTCCTTTTGAAGGTAAAATTGATTTTGAAAACAAGCGAATGGATTTTGCCGTTTTTTTAAGCGACACAAGCCGCATTAACGCCCAGTTCGCCCAGAATACCGACAAGAATTTTTCCTGTACCGTGAATGTCGAGCATTTGGATGCCCCGTTCTTTGATATTTCAACGATCTTGGAAGGTTCTCTGACCGTCCAAGAAGACGAGGGAGGAAAATTTTTTATCGGCCGGATGCGGAGCCGCTACACCTTGCTGAACTATAAGCCGGTCGGAGAAATGATCGCCGAGATCGATATCCGCAAAGAGGGGATGAGGTTTGTTTCGTTTTCGGTGGGGAATATCACCGGCAGCGGGACCGTCACGCTCCGTCAGCCGCCGGAGCTGGACATTGACCTGAAGATCAAAGAAGTTTCTTTGGCGGATTTTATCAATTTTTGGGCCGGCCGGCCGGATGTCGCGGCCGAAGGCCTGGTGAGCGGCGAAATGAAGATCGGCGGGGATGTCACGAATCTGCGTCTCGGGGGGGAATTCGCTTCTTACGGGGGATATGTGGATGAATTGAATTTCGATAATATTGTCATCTTTGCTGAGGGGATCTATCCGGTCGTGCATTTGTTTAATTCCAGCGTGAGCACGACGGAAGGGCTGACCTTCTCGGTTGACGGAAGTTTGAACCTCGCACAGCGGGATACCCTGGATAAGCAGATCCTGGCGTTGAGCCAGGCGCCTTTGGTCACCAGCGATAATACAAAATTGGAATGGACGTTTAAAAGGATCCAAAAGGAAAAGGACGCAGGCAAGACCGAGTTGAAATATTTGAGAAAAAAGAATGATGCCTTGGACCGGCCGGATCGGGAGCAGTCTGGCGATATGCTGGGCATTGAACGCAGCGTTAAATTTTAAGATAAGCATCGAGATCATCCCGGGAAAGAATAGGGAACAATTCTTGAGGGAAAATGATATAGTGATCGGCAAAGACCCGCTGAGAATTACTGTATAAATCGAAGAAATTCGCGCAGTGATTTATGTTTCCGCCAGAGGATCCCTGCCTGTCCGGCAGGCAGGCGCCTCTGGCGGACGCTTGCGCTCCATAAAACACACGCTTATTTATGAAGACTAAAACTTTATTTGTCTGCCAAAACTGCGGCGCGCAGTCGCCGCGCTGGGTCGGAAAATGTTCCGAATGCGACGCCTGGAATTCTTATGTCGAGGAGGCGATCCCTGCCAAATCATCCGGGAGCCGTTTGTCTTCGGTCGTCAGTAAAGATATGCCGGTCTTGCTTTCGGATGTTGCTTCCCAGTCAGAGCAGAGGCTGGCGACCGGTGTCGTGGAATTTGACCGCGTTCTCGGCGGAGGGATCGTTCCCGGTTCGGTGATTTTGATCGGCGGTGATCCGGGGATCGGCAAGTCAACGCTTTCGCTGCAGGCGGCGGTCGCGTTAAGCCAGTTAGGGGCAAAAGTCCTTTACATCAGCGGCGAGGAGTCTATCGCCCAGACCAAAATGCGCGCCGACCGGATCAGTTCCAAACGCCAGGAATCGCTTTATATCGTCAACCAGATCGACCTGACGGTCATCAGCGGTTATATCCATGAATTAAAGCCTAGCGTTGTGATCATCGACTCGATCCAGGTGATCTTTAACCCTGATATCAGTTCCAGCCCCGGCAGTGTCAGCCAGGTCCGCGAATGCGCTGGAATTTTAACTCAAATGGCTAAGTCGCAAGGCCTGGCGTTGTTCCTCATCGGGCATGTGACCAAGGATGGAATGCTCGCCGGGCCGCGGGTGCTGGAACATATCGTGGATACGGTTCTGTATTTTGAGGGAGAACGTTATTCGGCGTACCGGATCTTAAGGACGATCAAAAATAGATTCGGTTCAACGAACGAGATCGGCGTCTTTGAAATGACCGCGGGCGGTTTGGCCGAGGTCTCTAACCCGTCACAGATTTTTTTATCCGAACGTCCGCAGAATTCTTCGGGTTCGGTCGTGGTGCCTGTTCTCGAGGGGACGCGGCCGCTTTTGGTCGAGATCCAGGGGCTGGTGAGCCGTTCCAGTTTCGGGATGGTCCGTCACAAGGCGCAAGGGTTTGACGCCAACCGCCTGGCGCTTTTGGTCGCTGTCCTGGAAAAACGCATCGGATTGAACTTGATGGACAAAGATATTTTTTTAAATGTCGTCGGGGGGATAAAGGTCGTTGATCCGGCGGCGGATTTAGGGGTGTCGGTCGCGATTGCTTCGGCCCTGCGGGATAAAGTGATCGCGTACGATACGATCTTCCTGGGGGAGGTCGGCCTTTCCGCGGAAGTGCGGAGCGTCAGCCAGATCGCGGTCAGGATCAATGAAGCGCAAAAGCTCGGATTTAAGCGGTGTATTGTTCCAAAAAATAATTTAGTCCAGCAGTCGGAGTTAAAGAAAAATTCGATCGAAATTATTCCGGTGGAAACTGTCAAGCAGGCGATGGAGGCATAAATGACTTTACTTTTTATTCGCGGTTTCTTTTTTATCATTACCGTTGTGGTGGGGGCCTCTATCGGTTCGATCAATGACCAGGCTGTGTTCGGCTTAGGCGTCGGCGGGCTGTTCGGGATATTGCTGATCCTCGTCGAGTCGAGCCTGCGGCGGGTCTCGGTGCGCGGATTATCCAGCATGGTCTTCGGGCTGCTTTTGGGGCTGGTCATGGCGAATCTGATTTCGAACATCATTTCCATTATCCCTTTAGGGGAATATACGCATTCGCTGACGAGGGTCATCCTGACGCTGATTTTTTCTTATATGGGCGCGGTGATGGCTCTGCGCGGTAAGGATGAATTCAGTATCATTATCCCGTATGTTCGTTTTAAACGGCAAGACGTTAAGGATGAATTCATCCTTCTGGATACGAGCGCCCTTATCGACGGGCGTATCGCGGATGTTTATAAAACAAATTTCCTTTCCGGGCGTTTGGTCGTTCCGCGTTTTGTTCTGCAGGAACTGCAGAGGCTATCGGACTCCCAGGATGATCTCAAGCGTCAAAAAGGCCGCCGGGGGATGGAAGTTTTGCGGGGGATGCAGAAGGACCCTGACATCGATGTGATCATCAATGAAGAGGACGCGCCGGAAGAAAATGCGGTCGATGCCAAATTGATCAAATTCGCCAAGATCCTCGGGGCGAGGATTTGTACGCTCGACCATAATCTCAGCCGGGTCGCTTCGATCGAAGGGGTCGAGACGCTGAATATCAACGACCTCTTGCAGGCGATGAAGTCGGTCGTTTTGAGCGAAGAGGAACTTGAAATTAAGCTGGTCAAAGAAGGAAAAGAGGCGAATCAAGCTGTCGGATATACTGAAGAAGGAACGATGGTCGTTGTCGCGGATGGCCGTAAAGCGATCGGGCAAAAAGTGAGCGTGGTCGTTACCTCTGTCCTGCAGACGCAGGCAGGCCGTATGATCTTCGCCAAACTTAAGTGAGATTTTCTATGTACTTGTTTTCCTTGAATAATTTTAGATGTAACAAGTACTTATCCCAATTTTTTCTAACGATTAATGGGATAATATGAGGAAAATTGGGATGAAAGTCCAAGTGATCATGCCGACGGCCGGCTTGGGAAAAAGATTCAAGGCCGCTCAGCCCAAGGCCCTTGTTTTGTTGAATAAAAAGCCGGTCTTTATTCACACGCTCGAAATTTTTGAGAAACATTCTGCCGTGGACAGTGTGATCGTGGTCGGCCATCCAGATTATTTGGCGGATTTCTCCCGATGGATAAGGAAGTTCCGCCTCAAGAAAGTCGCTGCGGTTGTCCCCGGCGGCAAGACCAGGCAGCGATCGGTTTATAACGGACTAAAGTTTTTAGATAACGATACACAGGTTGTTCTCGTCCACGACGGTGTGCGTCCGCTTGTTTCCCGTGACGTGATCAATCGCGGGTTGTCCGCGCTGAAACGGGCGGATGCCGTGACCACCGCTGTCCCGGTCAAACCCACCATCAAAGAGATCAATCCGAAGACCGGCCTGGTGAAGAAAACGCTCAAACGTGAAACTCTCGTGGACGTGCAGACGCCTCAGATATTCCGCCGGGAAATTCTGGTCAAGGCCCATCAGAAATTCTTTCACAAAGAAGTCACGGATGACGCGATGCTGGCCGAGTTGATGAAGGTTCCGGTCAAAGTTGTGGCAGGGGATTATAAAAATATTAAGATCACGACTCCGGAAGATCGGCTGATCGCGCGGGAGTTTATGAAGAAGAACCGCGGAGGGTTAAGATGACGGTCAAAACCGGTTTGGGTTATGATGTTCATCGTCTGGTCAAGGGGCGCAGACTTGTTTTGGGCGGGGTGGAGATCCCGCATCATTGCGGGCTCGACGGGCATTCCGACGCGGATGTGCTTCTTCACGCGGTCTGTGACGCGCTCTTGGGCGCGGCGGGCAAGGGAGATATCGGAGAGCATTTTCCAAATACCGATCCGAAATACAAAAATATTTCCAGCCTGAAGCTGCTTGCCGAAGTGTATCAGATCGTCAGGAAGGCAGGTTATAAAATTGTTAACGTTGATACGGTCATTCTTGTCCAAGAACCTCACCTTAAAGATTTTAAACCCCGCATGATGGCCAATATTGCCGCGGCCCTGAAATTAAAGAACGAAGATGTCAATATCAAGGCGACGACCCAGGAAGGCCTGGGGTTCGTCGGCAATAAAGAAGGTATGGCGGCGTATGCGATCGTTACCCTCGAAAAAAAGGAATAGATCATTTTCAATATTCCGCCGCGCGGTCATTCTTTTTGCCGTTGGCCTTATTTTTATTTTAAACTTCTCTTCGGACACCTTTGCCGGCTGGCCGAAGTCTGCTTATCCGAAAGACAAAGTTCCCTCCCCTGCGGCGGTGATGCAGAAAGAAGTTCCCCTGCGAGAGCAAAAAATGGAGTACAGCGATCAAGAAGGGCGAAAGTATGAGTACCTGATCATTTACCGAGGCAATGATATTGTTGAAAGTTTCGGGAAGGTTCGCAGCTCCGCCGGAAAGCTGGAAACCGAAACTCACAGTATTGGCCATGACCAGCTTTTTGCTAAGAATTATTTTCCTGATGGAGCGATTAGGGAAGAGGTCAGCTATAAGGAAGGGCGCCTGGAAGGTTCGCGTAAAGAATATTCTTCGACAGGGAAATTGCAGCTCTGGTACACCTATCGCGGCGGTAAACGCAACGGCGTCTGCCGGGATTATTACGAGGACGGGACATTAAAAATAGACGCGGCATATACGGATGATCAGCGCAACGGTCTGTACAAGGAGCATTACGAAACCGGTAAGCCCAAAACAAGGTGCGAATACCGTTTGGAAAAATTTTCCGGCCTGTGTGAAGAATTTTACCCAACGGGAGTCATGCGGATTTCTACCCAATATCTGAACGGTATAAAGAATGGACCTTTTAAAGAATATTATGAGAACGGCAAACTGAAACTTCAGGTCTTTTTTAAAGACAATAAGGAAGAGGGGGCCTGGGCCTCATTCTATGATACGGGCAAGATCTATCAGCAAAAAGAATACCGGTCGGGGAAAGAAGATGGAATTTCCAAAGAACATTTCCCCGACGGACGATTGCGTTATGAGGCGACGTTAAGACAGGGGCAGTTGACCGGGCCTTCACGTTATTATTCCTCGGATGGGAAGATCCAGGAGGAAAAGAATTATGCGGACGGCAGGCTGAATGGTTTTGTGAAAGAATATTATGCGAATGGCAATTTGAAGTCCAAGGCGTACTTTTTGAACGGGACACAGGAAGGTGAATACAGGTTTTATTATCCTGAGGGCGGCATAAAATTTAGCTGGACGATGAAATACGGGATGGAGAACGGCCCGCGCAAGTCCTTTGATCTACAGGGACGCCTTGTGAGTGAATCCCTTTATGCAGAAGGGGACATCATCCGTTACCGGCTCTATGATAAGGACGGTAAATTGGCCGGCGAATTTAATTTGGAAGCGGGTGTCGACCGCATTGAAGAGAAAACCAAGGAGAACGGACATTTTTTGCGTGAACACTATGATCAGCAAGGGGAACTGATACGGGTTGTGGAGTTTGATGAGGACGGAGAGGTGATCTCCATTTCTCCGTAGATTAATTGGGGAGAGTCGGGTATAATAAAAACGTTTTCGTTCGATCATTCAGCCCCGCTCGTCGCCTATGGCGGGGCAGGGAGACACGATGGGTTTGTGGGGAATACTTTTTACATTTGCCGTAATTCTTTTCGGGATGGCGTTGATCTTTAAGGATGAGGTCACGGCAGCCAAAGAACGTGATCCGGCTGCCAAGGGGCCGCTTGAGATATTGCTTTTATACCCCGGCGTCCACGCGATCATTGCGCACCGGATCACCCATATTTTGTGGAAAATGAAGATCCCCATCCTGCCGCGCTGGATCTCTCAGCTGGTCCGTTTTCTTACCGGGATCGAGATCCACCCGGGGGCACAGATCGGCACGGGGCTTTTTATCGACCACGGGATGGGAGTTGTGGTCGGCGAAACGAGCATTATCGGCAATAATGTGACCTTATTTCAGGGCGTAACGCTCGGTGGGACAGGCAAGGAAACAGGTAAACGCCATCCGACGATCGGCGATAATGTGGTCGTCGGGACCGGAGCGAAAGTTTTGGGCAATATTACGATCGGCTCCAATTCTTATGTCGGAGCCAACGCGGTCGTCTTAAGAAGTGTGCCGCCGAATTCCACGGTCGTCGGTGTTCCGGGCCACATCACCAAACAGGACGGCAAAAAGATCGATCTGACGATGGACCATGTCCATGTTTCCGATCCTATTATGCAGAATATGGTGGAACTTTTAAAACGGATCAAAACGCTCGAAGATAAATTGAAAGATAAGTAGTTGTATGCCCGTCCAGATTTATAATTCCCTTAACAAACGCAAAGAAGAATTCATCCCCCTCAAAGGAAACACCGTCAATATGTACACCTGCGGGGTCACGGTCTATGACCAATGCCATATCGGCCACGCGCGCAGTTTGTATGTCTTTGACGTGATCCGCCGGTATTTGAAGCATCGCGGCTATAAAGTGAACTTTGTCCGCAACATTACCGACGTCGACGACAAGATCATCACTAAGGCGAACGAACTTAAGAAAACGAGCGACGAGGTTGCGAAGAATAATATCGATTTGTATTACCGTGATCTCGATAGTTTAGGGGTCGCGCGGGCCGATATCGAACCGCGGGCCACGGAGAATATTCCGGACATTATCAAAGACGTTGAGGGGCTCATTAAAAACGGTTTCGCCTACAACGTCAACGGTGATGTGTATTTTAACGTCAGAAAATTCGCTGATTACGGGAAGCTGTCCGGCCAGAGCATTGAGAAGATGATGGATTCGGTGCGGATCGAAAAAGATGAGCACAAGAAAGACCCGCTGGATTTTGCTCTCTGGAAAAAGTCCAAACCCGGCGAACCGATCTGGAAAAGCCCGTGGGGCGACGGGCGGCCCGGCTGGCACATTGAATGTTCCTGCATGAGTCTAAAGCATTTAAAGTGTGAGACGCTCGACATCCACGCCGGCGGGCGCGACCTGGTTTTTCCTCATCACGAGAATGAGATCGCCCAGGCCGAGGCCCTGTACGGCAAACCATTCGCGAAATATTGGATTCATCACGGGCTGATCACCGTCAACGCGCAGAAGATGGCCAAATCTTCGGGGAATTTTATTACCATCCAGGACATCCTCAAGAAATATACGGTCGATGATCTTAAAATGTTTTTTCTCTTCTCCCATTACGCCAGCAGTGTCGATTTTACCGATGAGAAGATGGAAGACGCGAAGAAGGCCTTGCAGAAATTTGACGTTCTTTTTTGGAAGGCGCATGAATTGCTCAAAGGAAAAGATGTCACACCGGCCGCTTCGGTTGAATTTGTTGAAAAGCACAAGGCCGAATTCCTGGAAGCGCTGGACGATGATTTCAATACGCCCCGGGCGTTGGCCGCGCTGTTTGAGTTGATCAATGATATCAATAAATTTATCGCGCAAGAAAGCGGCTGGCCGGATTATCTGCCGACGATCTACAAGGCTGTCGACACGCTGGAAAATTTGGCCCGGGAAATATTCGGATTGTTTGCCAAAGAAGCGGACAAAGACCTTGATGAGGATTTGAAAAAGCTTGTCGAGGAACGTAAGGCGGCCCGGGCGAATAAGGATTTCAAGCGTTCCGATGAGTTGCGGGATCTTTTGAAGGACAAAGGCGTTATTGTCGAAGATACCAAGCAGGGCCAGACATGGCGGTGGATCGCCTGACGGCGAATCTTACCTAAGATTAATGCGAGAGGTGGGCATGAAGGGAAAATTCATTACGTTTGAAGGCGCGGAAGGTTCCGGCAAAAGCACGCAGTCGAGGATGGCCGCGGATTATCTGCAAGCCCAAGGCAAAAAGGTTTTATTCATCCGCGAACCGGGCGGGGTGAAGATCAGCGAGGCGGTCCGCCGCATCCTGCTCGACGTGGAGAGTGAAGGAATGACCAAAGAGTGCGAAACACTTTTGTATATGGCGGCGCGTTCACAGCTGGTCGCGGAGGTCATTGCCCCGGCGCTGAAAAAGGGAACGATCGTCCTGTGCGACCGTTTTCTGGATTCGACGGTTGTTTATCAAGGCTACGGCTGCGGAGTGGACATCAAATTTATCAAACAGGTCGGAAAGTTCGCCACACAAGGGATCGCACCGGACTTGACGTTCCTTTTTGATATCGAAACGAAAAAGGGCCTGTCGCGCAAGGGCGCGGTCAAAGACCGGATCGAGCAGCGTTCTCTTCAGTACCATAACCGCGTGCGGCAGGGGTATCTGAAGCTCGCCCATCAGGAACCGCGCCGGATCAAAAAGATCGTTGTGGACCGCGAACGCGAAGCGATCTTTCAGGTTGTTAAAAAACATATTGATCAATTATTGCACCTTTATTGACCAATAATCTATGTCGTCGGTGATCTTTTTACACGAAAATATTTTGCACCGTTTTAAGAAACTGCTCTCAAACGGGCGGTTGGCGCACGCATATCTTCTGGCCGGGCCGTGGGGTGTGGGGAAATTCGAAACAGCTTTTGCCGTCGCCAAACTGGTCAACTGCGAGAATTTCTCTTCTTCAGAGTTGGGTTTCTGCGACGAATGCCCGCCCTGCCGCAAGATCAACACGAACGGCCATCCGGACGTGCACATCTTGGAAAGTTCACGAGGCGAGACGATCAAGCTTGAGCAGATCCGGGATCTGATCCTGCAGACCCAGATGAGGCCTTTTGAGGCTAAGAAAAAGGTTTTTATCATCCGCAACAGCGAGAATTTGACCACCGAAGCCGGTAACGCGCTTCTCAAAACTTTGGAAGAACCTTCGGCCGAGAGCCTGATCCTTTTGACCACCTCTGTGCCGGAGAAAAATTTGAGCACGATCAAGTCACGCTGCCACCGGATCTATATCGCGCCGCAGCCGAACGGGAGGCTTGCGGATTATCTGGTTAAAGATTATGCTATGCAGGATTCGTCGGCGGGATTCCTGGCTTCGTTCGCCGAAGGCTGCCTGTTCCGGGCGGAAAAGTTGAATGAAGCTGACGCCGTCAAACAGAAGAACGAGGCGATCAATAATTTTGTTTTCACCCGCGACAGCGAGAGTTATTTGAAGAAAGTTCTGGCCAGCCCCGAAGAGACCAAACAGCTTTTGGATGTTCTGTTGAGCTGGTTCCGCGATCTTTTAATGCTGAAGTTGGGGCAGTCTGAAGCCCGGCTGGTCCATCAGGACAGAGTCCATGACCTTAAGTCGGCGGCGCAGAAATTAAACGTCAACGATATTCAGGCGGTCATTGACCAGGTTGTGACAACGACGCGGTTATTCAACGACAAATTGAATGTAAAGATCGCTCTGAGTTTAATGAAGGCACGATTTACGGAACGGAGTGAACGTAATGGGTAAAATAGTTGAAATCCAGGTCGGAGAATATCGGCCGGTTACTTATTTTGACGCCAATGAAACGGAATGCCATCGTGAGGATCAGGTGATCGTAGAAATGGACCGCGGGTCGGAATTCGGCCGCGTTGTTTCAAATGCGGCGGCCGTTTGCCGGCCCAAACCGGAAGCGATCGAAGGCAATGTCCTGCGCAAGGCGACCGAAGGAGATCTTAAACAGATCGAGAATAACCGCATCAAGGCTAAGGACGCGATGAGCAATTGCCTGCGCAAGATCAATGAGCGCAAGCTCGATATGCAGATGGTCAAGGCCGAGTATTCTTTCGACAGCAGCAAGGTTATTTTCTTTTTCGTTTCCGAAGGCCGGGTGGATTTCCGCGGGCTCGTTAAGGATTTGGCGCGTGTGTTCCGCGTCCGTATCGAACTCAAACAGATCGGCGTCCGCGACAAGGCCAAGATCATCGGCGGGTTCGGTGTGTGCGGCCGCGAGCTGTGCTGTTCTTCCCATTTAAAAGGTTTTCACCAATTATCCATTAAAATGGCCAAGGACCAGAACTTGCCATTGAATCCGTCGAGGATCTCAGGCGTGTGCGGCCGTATCAAATGCTGTATGGCCTATGAATTCCAAGTCTACCGCGAGTATGCCAAGGAACTGCCTCATATCGGCGACAAGATCAATACGCCGGAAGGAAAAGGCCGCGTGATCGACCTCAATATCCTCCGGCGCATCGTGACGGTGGATATGGGTGAAGGCAAGATCTCCCGCATGGTCTTCGCCGAAGGCCAAAAAAATTAAATGAGCGCTCGTAAGTTCTATATCACCACACCGATCTATTATGTCAACGACCGGCCGCATCTCGGGCATATCTACACGACGACGATCGCGGATATCTTGAGCCGCTACCACCGGATGCTGGGGGAAGATGTTTTCTTTTTGACCGGCACCGACGAGCATGCCGCCAAGGTTGTTGAATCCGCCGCCGAACACAAGGTCACCCCGATCGAGTGGGCCGACCGCAATGCCGCCGCCTTTAAAGAGACCTTCGCGCAATTAGGCATCACCAATAATGATTTTATCCGCACGACCGAGGCCCGCCACAAGGAGAAGGTTCAGCAGTATATTTCCGAACTTCAAAAAAGCGGGGATGTGTATTTGGGCGAATACGAAGGCTGGTATGACGCCGGGCAGGAAGAGTATCTCTCCGACACCAAGGCCAAGGATTATAACTATATTTCGCCGATCAATAAAAAGCCGCTCGTCAGGAAGAAAGAGAAGAATTATTTTTTCAGGCTGAGCGCGTATCAGGATAAATTGCGTAAACTTCTGGAAGGGCAAAGTGTCGACGGGCAGACGTTCAGCGTGCGCCCATCGGAGCGCTGCAACGAGGTCCTGGGCCGGATCGCGGAAGGTTTGAACGATGTTCCGGTCTCGCGCACCGGCGCGGAAGGCTGGGGCATCGCGATCCCCGGAGATGAAGAGCACAGCGTTTACGTCTGGGTCGACGCGCTGTTCAATTATCTCTCGGTCGTCGACACCAAAGAGCGGATCAAATATTGGCCGGCAGACGTGCATCTGATCGCGAAGGATATTTTGTGGTTTCACGCGGTGATCTGGCCGGCGCTTCTTTTGGCGCTTAAAAAGCCTTTGCCTAAAATGGTGTACGCGCACAGTTTTTGGATCAGTGAAGGCCAGAAGATGAGCAAGTCGCTCGGTAATTTTGTTGATCTGGAGAAGATCGGCCAGTATGTGAAAAGTTACGGGCTGGATGCGCTGCGATGGTTTTTGGCGACGAGCGGGCCGCTTTCGACAATGGACAGCGATTTCGCGGAGAATAAATTTATTAGTGTGTATAATCGTGATTTGGCTAATGACTTTGGGAATCTCTTGAATCGTGTAAGTGGTCTAATAAATAAGCATTTTGCAGGTAAAGTCCCTACTCCAGTGCAGAGTGAGTCAATAGGAGATAAAGTCATCATAACACTAGCTCGGGGACTTCAAGACCGTCTTGAAAGATCAATAAATGAATTGGGCCTAGATGAGAGCATTGGAGACATACAAGGGATAGTTAATATGTTGAATTTAGAGCTTGAACATCGAGCCCCGTGGAAGATGGTTAAGTCAGATCCTGCTGGTGCGGGAACAGTTCTTTATTTAGCTGCTGAAGCTTTAAGAATATGTGCTGTTGCTTTAGGCCCTGTGATGCCCGAAAAGACAAAGAAGGTTTTAGAAGTTTTAGGTGCAGAAGGGAGTGGACTAGCATGGGGAGAACTGAAGCCAGGAACCCAGTTGAAATTACACGAAGCTTTATTTCCTAGAATTGAATTGGAGAAGAAATAATGGCCATTGAAACGATCAAGTGGGTTAACGGCTGTGGCCGGATCATTGACCAGCGCAAACTTCCGATGGAATTTAAATACATCTTCTGCCGCGATGAGAGGATGATGTGGGACGCGATCAAAACCTTGGCGGTGCGCGGGGCTCCGGCGATCGGGGTCGCGGCCGCGTTCGGTGTCCTTTTGGGGCTGAAGAAATTTAAAGGCAGCGATAAATTTAAATTTTATGATTTTTTTGGCAAGCTGTGCGATTACATCGGTTCGTCCCGTCCGACCGCGGTCAATTTGTTCAATATGCTGGACCGGATGAAGGATGTGGCTGAGAAGAATCGCGACCGTTCGATCCCCGACATTAAAGAACTTTTGCACAAAGAAGCGATCGCGATCTACAACGAAGACCGAAAAGTCTGCCGTCGGATGGGGGATTTCGGCGCGCAATTAGTTCAGTCAGGCAAAAGTTATATGACCGTCTGCAACGCCGGCGCGCTCGCGACCGTCGATTACGGGACCGCGCTGGGTGTTTTTTACAGCGCGAAGAAAATGGGCAAGAAATTTAAAGTGTTTTCCTGTGAGACCCGTCCGCTTTTGCAAGGGGCGAGGCTCACGACCTGGGAACTTTTGAAAGAAAAGATCGATACCACCTTGATCTGCGACAATATGGCCGCGGCCGTGATGAGGCAGGGAAAGGTGAGCGCGGTCTTTGCCGGCGCCGACCGCATCGCGTCGAACGGCGATACGGCGAACAAGATCGGCACCTACAGCCTCGCGGTCTTGGCCAAGCACCACGGTATTCCGCTGTACATCGTTGCGCCGCGTTCAACTTTTGACCTGAAAATAAAATCCGGCAAGCAGATCCCGATCGAAGAACGTTCGAGCGACGAGGTGACGCATTTCCGCAATGTTCAGATCGCGCCATCCGGCGTCAAAGTTTTCAACCCGGCGTTTGATGTGACCGATCATTCTTTGATCGCCGGGATCGTGACCGAATACGGGATCATCCGCCCGTCATTTGAGAAAAATATTAAAAAAGCGTTCAAGATCTAGATGGCAAAAAGATTATCCGATATCGGGGAATTTGGGTTGATCGAACTGATCCGAGGTTTGTCCACCCCGGAGATGTCCCCGGGGTGGGGGCACCTCCGGGGTGGGATTATCGGCATCGGCGACGATACGGCGGTATTGCCTTTCGGAAAAGATAAATTTCAGCTGTTCACGACCGATATGATCGTCGGGGGGGTACATTTTACGCGGAAAAGTCCGGCGGCCAAGATCGGGCACAAAGCCATGGCCTGCAACTTAAGCGACATCGCGGCGATGGGCGGGATTCCGACGTTTGCCGTCGTGTCTTTGGGTGTTTCACCGCAGACGAGTGTTAAATTCATTAAAGATATTTACGCGGGGATGCGGAATGTGTGCCGGAAGTTCGGTGTGTCGATCGTCGGCGGGGATACGGTTAAAAGTAATAAACTTATTATCAATGTCGCTTTGTTGGGCGAAGTTTTCAAGAGCCGGTTGGTCACACGCGGCGGCGCAAAACAAGGCGATTGGATCTTTGTTTCCGGGCCGCTCGGCGGTTCGTTAAAAAGCGGGCGGCATTTAACTTTCACTCCGCGGGTTCAGGAATCACAATATTTGGTGAAAAGTTTTAAGCCGTCCGCCATGATTGATATTTCCGACGGGTTGGCGGCAGATCTGGGCCATATTTTAGAAGAAAGCAAGGTCGGCGCAGTCATCTATGAACATAAGATCCCGCGCAATTGGGGTGCCGCGCTCAACAATGCCCTCTACGACGGCGAAGATTTTGAATTGCTCTTTACCGTTCCGCCAGCGATTGGAAAGAAACTGATCGCCGATAAACGTTTTCATTTTATCGGCGAGATCGTGGAGAAGAAAAACGGCCTGCAACTCGTCGACCGGCAGTGGAAAAAGAAAACATTACCTTTAAAAGGTTTTAAACATTTTTAAATTATGAAATCCTTCGAATATCTATCACAAAGTGAAAAAGAGACCCTTCGTTTGGGAGCGCACGTAGCCGAGTATCTGCGACGCCGGCTGATCCTGTGCCTTTTCGGCGATCTCGGAAGCGGAAAGACCACGTTCACCAAAGGCCTCGCGCAAGGTTTGAAGATCAATCATAAAAAAGTTAACAGCCCGACATTCATTTTGATGAACGCTTACGCGGGTTCATTGCCGTTGTACCATTTTGACCTTTACCGGATGGAAGATCCGTCGGAGATCGCCAATATCGGATATGAAGAATTTCTGTACGGCGACGGGCTCGCGGTGATCGAATGGGCGGAAAAGATGGGCGGCTTGATCCCGAAAGAATATCTGGGCATTGAATTTACGCATAAACGCGGGGACGACCGGCTGATCAAGTTCGCGCCCAAAGGCAAAAAATATGTCGAAGTTGTCCAAAAGATCACGCAGTCCCGGGGAACTATGAGAAGGAAAGTCAAAAGTTAAAGGTCAAAGGGCAAAAGTACAACTCAAAACTCAAAAGTTTTGACTTTTGCCTTGTCCGTTTGACTTTTAAGTTTTGACCTTTGACTTTATATGAGACTGTTATCCATCGATACTTCCACAAAGACGTTCAGCGTTGCGGTGACGGACGGCGGTAAGGTGCTGGCCAAGAAGGACATTGTCCTGGAAAAGATCCTCTCTGATTCCATTATTCCTACGATCGATAAAGTTTTGGCCAAGGCAAAGATCCCGCTCAAAAAATTGGACGGCTTCGCGATCGGATTAGGCCCGGGGTCGTTCACCAGCCTGCGGGTCGGGGTTTCGACGGTTAAAGCTTTGTCCTTTGCCATGGGTAAACCGGTCGTCGGTGTGCCAAGCCTTGATGTCATAGCGCAGGGGGTGTTAAAATTTCATACTGTTGGGAACATTGTTATTGTCTGCGATGCTAAACGCAGTTTGGTATACGCAGCTTTTTATGCGGTGAAAGCAGGGAAGATTGTCCGTAAGGGGAAATATCTTTTGCAGCCGATCGAGGAAGTTCTCTTAAGAATTTCAGCACCTGTCCTCCTTGTCGGAGATGCCATCGGTTTATTCAAGGATGAAATTTTTAAGAAGAAGAAAATTATTTTGGCCGAAGAAAAGTTTTGGCATCCGCAGGCGGTGCATTTATCTGAATTAGCTCAGCAAAAATTTCTGAAAAAAGAGTATAATGACGTTAATTCTCTGGTTCCGTACTATCTGTATCCCGAACATTGTCAGGTTCAAAATAAAAAATGAAGATCTTCCCCTTGACTTGGGCGGAAATTGACCGCCGCGCGATCGTTAAAAATTATAAAAACGTCCGGACCCTATCTTTGCGGACGCACCGCGCCCGCGGCCAGGTCCTCGTCGGAGTTTTAGCGGTCGTTAAGGCTGATGCCTACGGCCATGGGATGCTGGAGACGGCGAAGGCCCTTGCGAAAAGCGGTGTGGAATTTTTCGGCGTTTCCGATGTCCGTGAAGGCGTCGCTCTCAGAAAGGCCGGCATCCGTAAACCGGTCCTACTTTTTGAAAGTACTTTACCCGCGCTCACCAAGATGATTGTTGACCATAACCTCACACCGACGGTCTGCACCAAAGAATTTGCCCGGTCGCTCAATGATTACGCCCGCTCTAAGGGTAAGAAAGTCGATATCCATGTCAAGGTCGATACCGGGATGGGACGTCTCGGAATTTGGCACAAGGACGCGCTGGAATTTATCAACGGGCTTTTGAAATTCCCGTATCTTTCGATCAAGGGGATCTATACCCATTTTCCGTCGGCAGATACGGACCGATCCTTTACTGAGAAGCAGATCAAACAGCTGACCGAACTTGTCCGCAAGCTCGACCGGAAGGGATGTGTGGTGCCGTATGTCCACGCCGCCAACAGCATGGGCCTGGCGGATTATCCGGGAAAAATTTTGAACCTCGCCCGTGCCGGGTTGATGCTCTACGGCCTGTATCCCAGCGAAAGCATCAAACGCAAAGTGAAATTGATCCCGGCGATGACGGTCAAGGCGCGGATCATTTTCTTGAAGCGGATCGCGAAAGGAAGGAGCGTCAGTTACGGGCGCACTTTTATTGCCAAGAAAAATATGACGGTCGCGACCTTACCCGTCGGATACAACGACGGGTATTGGCGTGTTTTTTCCAACAAGGCCGATGTCCTGGTCGCCGGCAAACGCTGCCGGGTGCTGGGCCGGGTGACGATGGACCAGATCATGGTGGATGTGAGTAAAGTTAAGAATGTGAAGCTGGGGGATGAAGCCGTGCTGTTGGGCCGTCAGGGATCTCAAGAAATTTCCGCCGATGAATTGAGCAAACTCGCCGATACGATCCATTACGAGATCGTCTGCAGTTTAGGCAACAGACTACCCAAAGTCTACAAATACTAAATTCTAAACTCTAAATTCTAAACAAATTCAAAATGCAAATCACCAAAATTGAAAACTGTTTTGAGTTTTGATCATTAGTGTTTTGAATTTGTTTAGAGTTTAGTGCTTCGGATTTAGTATTTGGTTTTAATGAGATAGATCGCCAATCCGGCAAAGATGGCCGGCGCGAGCCAGGCAGAGATAAGAGGAGGGAACAACCCGCCTTTGCCGAGCGCTAGCCCGACGGCGTTTAAGACGTAATAGAAAAATCCTACCATCATGGCAACCCCCAAAGACATAAAGGTCACTGCTTTGCGCCGCCCGATCATCAGCGAAAAGGGAAGCCCGACCAGTACGACCGCGAGATTCCCAAAGGGAAAAGCGATCTTTTGATAAAGGTCAACGCGCAGGTTGTTCAGGGCCTTTTTCGCGCCGCTGTTGGAAAATTTATTGATATATTCATTGAGCTGGCGGATGTTCATCGAGTCCACGTTGACCTTTTGACGGATCAAGTCCTGCGGGGTCTCTTTGATGTCCATCAGTTTTTCCTCGAAGACCTTGATCTTCGTCGGCGCTTTAATGTCGTCGGATTCATATTCCGCGATCTGGCATTTTTCAAACTTCCAAATGATCCCGGTCCAAAAACCTTTGTACGCGACGATCTTTTCACGGATATTCTGGTCGTTGTCGTAGCCGATGATCGTGATCCCTTCCAGCTCATAAGTATTCGGATCGAACAAGTCGATAAAGAACAGCCGGTTTTTAAAACCGTAAAAGGTCAGGTTGCGGATTTTGGGTCTGTGTTTTTGTTTGACGGCCTCCGGTGAAGCGCTCGTCGTCATATTGTCGTTTTTGATCTGGGCGGCGGCCATTTGCGCCTGCGGGACGAGCCGTTCCCCGACCCAGAAGACAAATACCGAAACGATCACGGCAAAGATCAGCGCCGGACGGGTGATTTTCCAGAAATTCAGGCCGCTGGTTCTCAGCGCGATGATCTCGTTATGCTGGTTGAGCGTGCTGTAGGCAAACAGCGTCGAGATGAGGCAGGCGATCGCGGAGGTCTGCACCAGGATCACCGGGAAGAATGTCGAGTAATATTGGAAAAGGATGGAGGCGCCGGCTTTCTTCGCGAGCAATTCATCGAGGTTGGCGGCCATATCGATCAAGATATAAAGGAATGAAAAGGTCAGGACAGTGCCGACGAATATTTTGAAGATGGAGCCTGTGATGTAGCGATCGATAATACGCATTTTAAAAAGGTAAAAGTGAAAGGTCAAAAGTCAAAAGTTAAATATTGAGGTCGCACTGCGACACCATACTTTTGACTTTTACATTTTGAGTTTTGACATGGTTTAATTTGTGCATAATTTATAGTTCAAATACATAGCCGTGATCCCCGCCAGAACGTTCGGCACCCACATAATGACCGCCGCCGGGACGAGGCCTTCGATGCTCAAGGCTTCCGCGCCGAGAGAGAGCAGATAATAGGACGCGGCGCAGATGACCGCCAAAAGGATATTGGCGCTTTTTTGGCGTTTGTGCGTGATGACCGCGATCGGCAGGCCCAGCATGATAAAGAACAGCGCCGAGAACGACCAGGCGATCTTGCGGTGATACTCGGTCGTGAGGCGCGCGGTGTCGATGGACATTGCCTTGAGACGGCTCATTTCTTCCTTAAGTTCCTTGAGCGTCATGCTCTTCGGTTTCTTTTCAACTTCCTTGCTGCCCTGTGAAAGGTCCAGCGTCATAAAATAGGTTTTAAAATTTAATTTATAAAAACTGCTGGGGTCTTTCAGGTTCGGTTCATCGGATGTGCCGTCGAGCAGTTTCAGTTTGATCTGGTCCTTGCCCGGCACCGGAGTGAACTCTCCTTTCTTGGCGATGATGGTCCGGGTCGGTTTGCCGTCGGGCTGCGGCTGGTAGATCGTGACATTGAACATATTGTTGTCTTCAATTTTATGGATGAAAAGGATCTGACCTTTAAAGGCATGAATAAAAAGCCCGGCCTCTAAAAGAGCGGTCGGATTTTGCGAGCCGAGGTTCTTTAAGATCTTGCGCTGTTCGTGATACGCGTAGGGGATCACTTTCTCGTTCAGGACGATCAGAAGAAGGCTTAAGATGCTGCCGATGACGAGAAGAGGAAAAATGAGCTGCCGCAGATGGATCCCGTGGGCGCGGATCGCGAGGATCTCATTATCCGCCGACAAACGGCTGAAGGCCAGAATGACCCCGACCAGACAGGCGATCGGGAGCGTGTAACCCAAGAGGACAGGGACATAAAGAAGAAAAACCTTGCCGATCAATGTGAGGCTGACGCCTTTATTGATGACCATGTTGGTCAGCTGCACCAGATTCCCCAGTAAAAAAACGCAGGTCAAAACCCCCAACGCCAAAAAGAAGGGAACGATGCACTCGCGCAGGATATAAGCTCTCAGGATTCTCATCAGTGCTCAATGGAGTCGGCGATGGCCAGTGTCAAAACACCGACACGGCCGGCGCCGGATCGTTTCAAGATTTTCGCGATTTCCGAAGCGGTCGTTCCGGTGGTCAAGAGGTCATCCACGACGAGAATAGACTTGTTTTTGAACCGCTCAGGATAGTTTATTCTAAAGGCGCCGTCGATGTTTGTCCAGCGTTGTTTTGGCGATAAACGAGCCTGGTACTCAGTCGCCCGGCGGCGATGCAGAATTTCGGGCACGCAGGGCAAGGCGAATGCCTCCGCGACCTGCCGGCTGAGAAGTTCGCCCTGGTTATAGCCGCGTTCCCGCATACGGCTGGAATGAAGAGGCACCGGCACCACGAGATCATAACCGTTCAGGCGGATGGAATACTGTTCGAGGAATGAAACGATGAAGCGGCTGAATTCTTTGGCGAGGCCGGTTTTTCCGGCGTATTTGAACAAATGGATCAGGTGCCGCATTTCCCGGTTATAAAGAACAGCGGCCCAGGCCTCATCGAAATCATGGGAGGCGTCGCGGCATTGCCGGCACACAGCGCCGGTACCGTTCGGATCTAAATGCCTGGAACATTTAAAACAGAAAGGAGGAATATTGAATTCGATCGTGTCCCGGCAAAGGGTGCACAGAGAGTCATTTCGCATTTCCTGGGGAAGGCTTTGCCGGCAGAGCAGGCACACCGGGGGATAGAGGAGGTCGCAAAATCCTTGAGCAATATCGGTCAACACGGGGTGTATCCTAACACAGCCTTATTGGGCGTGTCAACTTTACCCCACCCCGGGAGTGGGTTGAGTGAGAGGGTGAGAGAGGTAATTCTTGATTCCGGCTATCAATCCATTTATAATACTTTCCAATTCGAAAATAAACATAGTCGAGGAATAACTATGAAAAAAATTCTTGCTGTTTTGCTGTGCGCCTTGATAATCTGCGCATCCGCTTTTGCCCAAAGTTTTCTTTTTAGTATCGAACCTCTTGATAAAGCCGGCATCGTCAAACTCAGCGATGAACAGTTGATCGATACGTATATCAATGTCCTGGTCGAGGTGGAAGCGTTAAAGACTTTTTACGCCAAAGGCGGCCTTATCCCGAAAGAATATGCCAAATTCAAAGAAACGATCAAATACAAGATCTTGCTGGTCCAGGAGATCAATAAGCGTAAACTTGAAGTTCCCAGGAGTGAATAATGGCCGCGGCAACGCTGCAGGACGATAAGAAAGAATTCTTTCAGATCCTTTATAAAAATGCTTTTTTCCGCGAGAAGATCATTCTTTCTTCCGGACAGGAGAGCGATTATTACATCGATGCCCGCCGGGTGACCTTGAACGCGGCCGGCGTGTATTTTGCGGCCAAGATCATTTTAGAGATGATCAAGGGCGATCAATTTTCCGCGGTCGGCGGCCCGACGCTGGGGGCGGACCCGATGGTCGGCGCGATCGGTGTCTTAAGTTATCAGGCAGGTAAACCGGTGAATACCTTTATCATTCGCAAAGCGCCCAAACCGCACGGCAAACAGCAGCAGATCGAAGGCCCTCTG
>CAYING010000026.1:0-21742 GCA_964364715.1 uncultured Planctomycetales bacterium | reverse complement strand
AGCGAACGGTCCGATACGAGAAAAAGATGGCGCGGATCTATCTCTTGCTGGCCAAGGCGTATTTTTTTGACGAGCAGATCGATAAGGCCATTGAAGCTTACAAAAAGGCGGCCGGCATCGTCGAATATTATTTGAAGATCCCCATGGTCCCGATCGCGCATCAGTATTACAAAATTTTGGCGCGGGATATTTATCTCGATATGGCGTACTGCTATCAGTATCAAGGCGATTTCGTTCAGGCGGCCAGGTATTCTCAGGCGGCGCAGAAGCTTAATGAACAATAAACGGCAAAATTTTATTCCCGTTTTGTGGATAGGGATGCTGGGAGGAATGGCGTATTCAAACTCTTTCAGCGTCCCTTTTCAGCTGGATGACCTGACCGCGATCCTGGACAATCCGTTTATCCGCACGCTGCGCCGGCCCGATTATCTCTTCTCGTATGACCCCAGCCGTTTTCTGACGCACTTAAGTTTTGCCGTCAATTATCATTTCGGGAAATGGAATGTCGCCGGGTTTCATTCTGTCAATCTTCTGTTGCATTGCCTGAATGCTTTCCTCGTGTATCTTTTGCTCCAATCTATCACGGGGGTAATGAAGCAAACTAAAAATATTTCTTCCGACCTTCAGAGAATAGTCCCGCTCTTTACCGCGCTCATTTTCCTGACGCATCCGCTGCAGACCGGAGCGGTTACGTATATTGTTCAACGGGCGGTTCCGCTGGCGGTATTTTTTTATTGCGCGTCGTTACTGTTGTATCTGCGCCTGCGGCAAAAATTTGCCTGGAACGTGTACGCCGGGTTTCTTTTTTGTTTGGCCGCCGGGACGATGACGAAGCCGATTTTTTGGACGATGCCCTTGGCCGCGGCGCTGATGGAAATTTATTTTCTAAGGAATGTTCTCAAACAAAAAGTTTTACTCGTGTGGACGCCGTGCCTGGCGGTCTTAGTGATCGTCCCGGTTTTTCTGACGCTGTTCGTGACGAATTTTCTCGCGGAACCTTTCGGACCGTCAAAATTTTTTTACGCCACACGGGTGTCGCTCGAGATCCCGCGCCTGACGTATTTATGCACGCAATTTGAAGTGTTGATTCTCTATCTGCGGCTTTTGGTCCTGCCGGTTGAGCAGAATATCAGTTACGCTTTCGAACTTTCCAAGGGATTGCTTGATCCGGCGGCATGGTTTTCATTTTTGGGGCTTTTGGCGCTGTTGGGGTTTGGGATCTTAAGCTATCGCCGCACTCCTTTAATATCATTCGCGGCCGTTTGGTTTTTCATCCTGATGATCCCGGAATCCAGTGTGTTCCCTTTGCCGGATCTTGTTTTTGAACACCGGATGTATTTAGCGGTCGCTTGTTTTGGGATGGTCGTTTCAACCTTGATCAGTGAAAAAGTACCGCCTGTGCGTGCGCGGGTTTACTTGTCGGTCATCGTGGTGAGTTTTGCGGTCTTGACCTACAGCCGCAATATTCTTTGGAATGATCCGGTCGCGCTGATGGAAGATTCTATCGCAAAGT
Source organism: uncultured Planctomycetales bacterium (assembly GCA_964364715.1). Taxonomy (GTDB): domain Bacteria; phylum Omnitrophota; class Gorgyraeia; order Zapsychrales; family GWA2-47-8; genus CAYING01. Next base: position 20,229 of record CAYING010000026.1, on the reverse strand, counting down.
CTCCCGGGAAAGCCCGGCACCGGAATAACCTCGGCATTCTTTTTGACCGGGGGCAAATGCCGCATTTGGCGATCCGGGAGTTTGAGAAAGCTTCTGTCTTGGATCCGGAATTTCTTCCCGCTTATAACAATTTAGGCCGGATCTATGCTAAACAGAAAAAGTTTGAACTTGCCCGGAAGTATTTTCGGCAGGCGTTGGAGAAACAGCCGAATTATTTTGACGCTAACCTGAATCTGGCGGAGTTGTATTACCGTCACGGCGATTTGGAATCGGCGTTCGCGCAATTCCGACGGGCGAGTGACCTGCGGCCGCAGGCTTTTTATCCTTATTTGAGGCTGGGGGACATTTACCGGCATTTAAAGAAATTTGATGAGGCGGGGCAGGCTTATCAGCAGGCTGTCCGGTATAACAGAGGGTCGTTGGAGGCGCGGTTTGCGCTGGGGAATTTGTATCTGGATACCGGAGATTTCCCTCAGGCGATCAAGGTCTATCAGGAGCTTTTAGTTATGTTCCCGGGATTTGGCGGGGCACACAACACGCTCGGGATCGCTTACGCGCAGTCCGGTTTCGCGGATCAGGCCGAAGGTTATTTTAAAAAGGCTTTGGAGCTCGACCCGGAAGATCCTTCGGTGTATCTGAACCTTGCCCAGATCGCTCAGGGCCGCGGTGATTTGAACCGGGCGGAGTATTACTCGAACCTGGCCCGGCAGTTCCAATCGAAAAAAGCCTCAAAACCATTACAAAAATAGACGCAATTAAATTTTGATGTTATGATTGCACCATATCATTACTTATTTTCTTAGGATGTTCCTATGATCTCTTTCTACACTATCTTCGGTATCGGTATTATTTTTATCCTGGTCCTTTTGGCGGTCCTTTTTGTGATCCCAAATTCCCCCAAGAATAAAAAGCGCGAACGCCCGTCTGCCGAAAAACCCAAGGAACAGGACTGGTACGCGGCCGCTCAAAAAATGGAGCGGCATATCTCTTCTTTAAAGAATCAGATCGTGGAGTTTGAGCGTAAGCAGAAGAAGCTGGAGGAAGCTTTGGCCGCTGAACGCGCCCAGAATAAACGCCTTCAGGAAAAGGTCAATCAGGAAGAAGGCTGGATCAAAAAAGAGCAGGAATCTTTCGATAAAAAGGAGAAAGACCTCGGCCGCTTGAAAGAGGACGTGCGGAAACTGGAGTCGCGGATCGAAGAAGAACATTCCCAAAGGATCCGTTTTGAAAGAGAATCGAAAGAATTGAAGCAAAGTTATGACAGCGTCAAGAATGAGGGACAGAAGTTTGAGCTCGAGATCATGAATTTAAAGTCACGGCTGAAGAGCCTTCAGGAAGAATTCTCGAACGTAACACGAGAGAACGCTGATCTGAAGAAGAAGAAAGAGGATACGACCTTTGTCGCCAAGTCCGATTTTGACGACGCCGTCAAGAAACTTCAGGTCAAGGAGAAGGAATTTGACCGCGTCGTGCGGGAATATGAGAAATTAAAGAACGATATTAAAAATGAAGCGCGGTAATTTCGATGCCTGACCATTTCCCCTTTGCCCAGCGGACCGGCTGGGAGATGCTGCAGAATGAGATCACCTCCCAGCTCGACGGTCTTCACCGGAGCGATACGCCGATTATAGATCTCACCGAGTCGAATCCGACCCGGTGCGGTTTTCTTTATCCGCAGGATAAGATCCTGAAACTTTTGTCTTCGTCGAACAATATGCTTTATGACCCTTCGCCGAGCGGGAACCGTGAGGCGCGGGAGGCGGTCGTCCGGTATTACCGGTCTAAAAATATCAACATCTCGCCGGAACAGATCTTTTTGTGCGCGAGCACCTCTGAGGCTTATACTTTTTTATTCCGTCTTTTGGCCGACCCCAAGGAAAGGGTTTTATTCCCCCGTCCGAGTTATCCGTTGTTTGAGTTTCTCGTCGGACTCAATGATGTCCGGATGGACACGTATGCGTTAGGCTACGACCGCGGCATTCGGCGCGAAGAGGATGAGTGGTTCATTGATTTTAAAAGCCTTGAAAGCGAGGTCCAGTCCAATACTAAGGCGGTCGTTCTGGTCAATCCCAATAACCCGACGGGCTCTTATGTTAAAAGCAATGAATTAAAGATTTTAAATACGATTTGCGCCCAGAATAATATTGCCCTGATTTCCGACGAGGTTTTTTTTGATTATACTTTTGACCGCAGGACCGACCGTGTCAGTTTGGCGGAGAATAAGCAGGCCCTGACCTTTGTCTTGGGAGGCCTTTCCAAAACGTTGTGCCTGCCGCAGATGAAACTTTCCTGGATCATCGTCAACGGTCCCGAGGCCCAGGTCAAGGCCGCGGCCGAACGGCTGGAGATTATTTTAGATACCTATCTGTCCGTCAACACACCGGTGCAGAACGCGCTCAAAGATTGGCTTCAGCTGCAGCCGGAAATTCATGCGGAAGTAATGTCCCGGGTCATTGATAATCGGAATTTTCTGGCCCGGCATATAAAAGGGATCAAGGGGTGTGAATGCCTGAACGCGGAAGGCGGGTGGTACACGATCGTCCGGCTGCCGGAAACAATGAGCGAAGAAGAATGGGGGCTGGAATTCCTGAACAATGACCATGTGTTTGTTCATCCGGGATATTTCTTCGATTTCTTTGATGAACCGCTGATCGTAGTGAGCCTTTTGCCTAAACCCGAGCATTTCAGGGAAGGCATCACCAGGATTTTTAAAAGGGTTGCCTGATTTTTCTTCAGTAGGATGCCTCCTTTTCCCTCTTGTAATTCTACGTAACAGTTGACTATGGTGAGCGAATTGACAAGTCTTTTAGTTTGGTGTATAAATTTATTGCCTTGGTTCCCCTTCAAAAGGAGGAACTATGTCTGCTGCACAAATTCCAACCGCAATCATTGAAAATAGAATTTTTCTGATCCGCGGGCACAAGGTTATGCTCAGTCCGCATTTGGCCGAGCTTTATGGAGTTTTTCCAAAAGTTTTAATTCAGGCTGTTAAGCGCAATAAAGAGAGATTCCCCAATGATTTTCTTTTTCAATTAAATAACAAAGAATATGAAATCTTGAAGTCACAAATTGTGACTTCAAGTTGGGGTGGAGCCCGTAGAGCAAAACCGTATGCTTTTACCGAGCAAGGAGTCGCAATGCTTTCCAGTGTTTTGAACAGCCCCCGGGCTATTCAGGTCAATATTGCCATTATGCGGGCTTTTGTGAAACTGCGGGAAATTCTCTCCACCCACAAGGAATTAGCGCATAAATTTAAACAGCTTGAGAAGCGGGTCGGCCGGCACGATGAAGAAATTGAAGCCATTTTTGACGCCATTCGCCAGCTGATGGCACCGCCGCCTGAGCCCCCGAAGAGAAAGATAGGGTTTCATACGGATTAACAGTTGTAATATTAAATTGTTTAAGGACTAAATAGGTAATATATTGACAAATTACCTACTTAATGATATATTTACCCACATGAATGAGGCACAAACTAGAAAAGAATATATTGATAAATCTTTAGAAAAGGCTCAATGGTCTCAAAATGGCCAATTCCGTTACCTTGAAGAATTTGAGATGGAGAAGGTGTGGGGCAAAGAAATTTCTGATCTTCCTCAACCGCCTTATGGCCAAGAACATGAGTATGCCGACTATTTGCTTCTAGGCCGTGATGAACACCCGTTAGCAATTGTTGAAGCTAAGAAAACCAGCAAAAGCGCCAGATTAGGTCAAAAGCAAGCTGACGGTTATGCCGAAAATATAAAAGCAAAATTCGGCATTGAACCATTTATATTTCTCACCAATGGAGAAGATATTTATTTTTGGGACCGTCTGCAATACCCTCCCCGCCTTGTTTATGGTTTTTTTGAAAGAAAAGATTTAGAACGGCTTTTTTTTCAAAGAAAAGAATCCTCCAGGAATCTGTTCGACATCAAAATTAATCCGGAGATAGCTGACCGCGATTACCAAACCGAGGCCATTCGTAGTGTTTTATCAGGCGTTCAAAAAGGACGCCGTAAATTTCTTTTGGTCATGGCGACAGGAACAGGAAAAACGCGCACAGCTATGGCTGTTATCGATTGCCTCGTAAGAGCAAAACGTATCAACACAGTTTTGTTTCTAGCGGATCGTAAAATTCTACGTGATCAAGCCTATGGCAAAAAAGGATTCCAGGGATTTTTTACGGAAAGTTGCGGAAAGATTACATCCGGGAAATTCAATGGAGAAAAGCGGCTTTACGCGGCAACGATCCAGACGATGATGGAATGTTATAAGGATATTTCTCCTGGATTTTTTGACCTTGTCATCGCTGACGAATGTCATCGGTCTATCTACAATAAATGGAAAGACGTGCTTTCCTACTTTGACGCCATTCAGATCGGCTTGACGGCCACGCCAGCCCAATTTATTGAGCGCGATACCTTTCGATTCTTTGAGGTTGACAGCGCTGATCCAAAAGAAAATTTCTTCAATTATTCTTATGATAAAGCTGTCGAGGAAAGACATCTATTGCCTTTTGTACCCTACCATGCCAAAACTTCTTTTCAAATAAAAGGCCTACGCGAAGAGGAAATTCCGCCTGCGGTTAAGAAAAAGTTGGTGGAAGAAGGAAAGACCCTCGATGAATTAAATTTTGAAGGGACGGAGTTCGAGAAACGCTTTACCAACACCGGCACCCACGAGGCAATGGTCAGGGAATTTATGGAAGTTTGCTATAAGGATGATACAGGAACGCTTCCCGGCAAGACCATCATCTTTGCCATGACCAAGAACCATGCTTATCGATTGCTGGATGCCTTTGACCGGCTTTATCCTCAGTATAAAGGACGGCTTGCCGAGGTGATCGTCTCAGAAGATTCCCGCGCCGACAATTTTCTCAATCGTTTCGAGAACGAGAGCTATCCCAGGATTGCCATCTCCGTTGATATGCTGGATACCGGCGTCGACGTTCGTGAAGTGGTTAATCTTGTTTTCGCCAAGCCGATTTTTAGCAAGATCAAGTTCTGGCAAATGATTGGACGTGGGACCCGAACCCTCGACAAGAATAATATGAAGGTTTGGTGCCCCTACAAAGAAAACTTTCTGATCATCGATCACTGGAATAATTTTGAATATTTTGGCGAAAAGCCGGAGGGCGAAGTCCCGCCGATAGAAGACGCGATTACCTCGCGTGTATTTAAGGCCAAGATAAATCGCCTGCGGGTCTATTTGAATCGCAAGGATGATAAGCAGGTCGAGATTGTTAAAATCGAACTGCAGGCCATGCTCGATAAGCTTCCGAAAGATTCTATCAGTGTCCGGGAACGGAAAGATGTCCTGCAGAGATTAGCCAGCCCTCAATTTTGGAGCAATCTTGATACAGACTATCTATATGATCAAGTAGCTCCTTTACTGCGATTTCTGGAGGATATCAATTATAACGAGTATTCTTTTATCTTGAAGTGCGAGCAGCTTGAATTAGCTGCGCTTAACCAAGACGATCGCCGGATATTGGCACTTAAGGAAGCTGTTAGGGGCGATTTACGTTTGCTTCCCATGACTCTTCAGGTTGTTAAAAGACATGAAGAAGAAATCTTTCAGGCTGCATCCGATGCTTTCTGGAAAAATCCTTCCATTGAGAATATTCGTAATATAAAAACAAAGATTGCTCTGATCATGAAGTACAAGCGCACAGACGAGCGCGAAATTATCCAGTTTGATCTCGATGATCAGGTCATTGAACGTAAATGGATTGAGTTTGGTCCTAACGGGGAAGGTGAGTATGTTCATATTTATAAAGAAAAAGTGGAGAAACGGATCAAGGATTTAGCCGATAAAGAGCCGGCTCTTTCCAAATTGCGCAATGATCAGCCCGTCAACGATCAGGATTTAGAAGCCTTGGAACAAACTTTAAACAGCCCTGACTTATATATCACGGAAGAAGTTCTGCGCACAACCTATAACCAACCCATGGGAACGTTGGTGCAGTTCATTAAATCCATTTTTGGGAAATATAAATTTAAGAGCCAGGAAGAAGAAATCGCCGAGAGTTTTGACGGATTTATTGTTGCCCATAATTACAACACGGATCAAACGCGCTTCCTGCGGGTTATCAAAAGCGTTTTCTTAGCCAAAGTCCGTCGCCATGAACTGCTTGAGGTGGATGATTTTTACGAAGGCCCGGTCGAAGCGTTTGGTGCCGGAGCCGCCGATAAACTTTTCACAAAGAATGACCTTGAAGAAGTCATTGAGTTCTTTAACGAAAGGGTTCAAGCGAAATGAAATCTTTTACAGATCAATATTTAAGCGTAATACAGCTTACCCCTCAACTGCTCAATCTGACGAATGCCTTATCTGAATATAAAGGCAAAGAGGAGCTTTATGCCAGACAATCACCGGAAACTCTGGAGCGTCTGGTTGAGGCGGCTAAGGTAGAGAGTGCGGAGTCTTCAAACCGGATTGAAGGGATTGAGGTTGCCCACAAACGTGTGGAGGCGATCGTTTTTAGGAATTCTCAGCCGCGCAATCGCTCGGAGCAGGAGGTCTCCGGTTACCGGGATGGCTTGGAAAGAATTCATACGACGTATGAGGCCATGCCGATATCGGTGAATACGATTTTACTTCTTCATGAATTTCTCTATAAGTATACAGAGATGTCGGGAGGATCTTTTAAGAGCGATGACAACAGGATCGTGGACCGCCTGAAAGATGGGACGATTCGGGAGCGTTTCAAACCTGTTTCAGCGGCTCTGACTTATGATGCCGTGAAAAAACTTGTCGATAATTTTGACTATCTGACCAAGCAGAGCCATTATTCCCGGTTATTTCTGATCCCGCTTTTTATTTTGGATTTTCTTTGTATTCATCCTTTTTCCGATGGAAACGGAAGAGTGGCCCGGCTATTGTCCTTACTTCTGCTGTATCAAGCTGGATATCAGGTGGGAAGATATATCAGCCTGGAAAGGGTCATCGAGCAAAGCAAAGAAACGTACTATGAAGCTCTTGAAAAGTCTTCAAAAGGGTGGCACGAAGGGGCGCATGACTGCAGGCCGTGGCAAAATTATTTTTATGGTATGCTGCTGGCATCATATAAGGAATTTGAACAGCGTGTCGGCATCATCCGCAAGTCTCCGGGGAATAAGCGGGCCCAGTTGATTCAGGCCATCCGGGATTATAATGGGAAATTCAGTATTTCGAACCTGGAACTTCTTTGTCCTAATATTTCACGGGATATGATTCGTACGGTTTTGCGCGAATTGCGTGATCAAGGCATTATTAAGGCTGATGGAATGGGCCGGAATGCAAAGTGGTATAAAACAGGATTTTGATGCTATAAATGGGGTAAAAATGTAGTTATTGCCCCATTTAATTGGATAATTACCCTATTTATTGACCTTCAATGCGAGGAGTAAACAATGCTAGCACCGGAACTAAAAAGTCAGATCAAACGTCTCTGGAATAAGTTTTGGGAAGGCGGGATCGCTAATCCGCTGACCGCTATTGAACAGATGTCCTATCTTATTTTTATGAAGCGTTTGGAAGATATGGATATTGAGCATAAAAAATCTGCTGATCGCCGTAAAGAGAAGTATACATCCATTTATCAGGGGAAAGAAAACTGCCGCTGGTCGTATTGGATCAATATGCCGGCGGAAGAAATGCTTACCCATGTCAGGGATGCAGTGTTTCCGTTCATCAAAAATTTAAAAGGCGAAGAACATCTTTTTGGCCAGGCCATGAAAGACGCGATTTTTATGATCCCGCGGCCGTCTCTATTGCAGGAAACTGTGAAGATCATTGATGAATTAAATATCACCCAACAGAACCAGGACACTCAAGGTGATATTTATGAATATCTTTTAGGAGAATTAAATACCTCCGGCAAGAACGGCCAGTTTCGCACACCCCGGCACATTATTCGTATGATGGTGGAATTGGTTGATCCGAAGCTCGGCGATAGGATTTGTGATCCAGCCTGCGGGACCGGCGGTTTCTTGATCAACGCCTATCAGCATATCTTGAAAGAAAATACCTCGCCCGATGTTTTGGAATACGACGAGGATGGCGTGCCGCATCATTTGGTAGGCGATAAGATCACGGATAAAAAACAGCGGACTTTTTTGAAAGAAAAATCTCTGTATGGCTTTGATTTTGACACGACCATGGTGCGTATCGCGTTGATGAATGCGGTTTTGCATGGGATCGACAAACCGCATCTCGCGTATACCGATACGCTTTCCAAAGCTTACGAAGAAAAAGAAAAATATGAGATCGTTTTGGCCAATCCGCCGTTTAAAGGAAGCATTGATAAGAGCGATATCTCCGGCCGTTTGAAATTAGGGGCGAAAACGACTAAGACTGAGCTCTTGTTTATGAATCTTTTTGTTGAACTTCTGGTCGTCGGTGGCAAATGCGGGGCGATCGTTCCGGACGGTGTTCTTTTTGGCTCGTCCAACGCGCACAAAGAAGTTCGACAGATGCTTATTGAGAATAATGAATTGCAAGGCATTATCAAAATGCCGTCGGGTGTGTTTAAGCCTTATGCCGGCGTCTCAACCGCCATTGTGATTTTTGCCAAAGGCGGAAAAACCGACAAAGTTTGGTTCTATGATATGCAGGCCGACGGCTTTTCGCTGGATGATAAACGCACCAAAACTCCAGATAGGAATGACATTCCCGACATTATTAGCAAGTGGAAGGTGCGCGAGAAGGATAAAGAATCCGGCAAAGGCGAAAAATGGTTTTGGGTTGATGTGAAGGATATTCGGGAGAATAAATACGATCTTTCCATTTCCCGTTATAAACCGGTGGAATATGAGGAAGTCCAGTATGAACTGCCGCAAACGATACTGCAAAGCAGTATCGCCTTAGAAAGTGAAATTTCAAATCAATTAGATGAAATTGGAAAGTTGCTGAAATGAAAATAATTAAGGGGTGGGATATTCAGCGTCTTTCAGATCTCGGTGAAATTGTCACCGGAAATACGCCGAGCAAGAAACAATCACATTATTTTGGGGGAGATGTTCCGTGGGTGAAGCCAGGTGATCTTGATAAATTTGAGGATATAGTCAAGACAGAGGAGTATTTATCTGATGAAGGAGCAAAGCATGCAAGAATATTACCTTCTCATTCAGTTTTAGTTTCATGTATTGGGAATCTAGGAAAAGTTGGAGTTGCTGGGAGGCCATTGGCCACCAATCAACAAATCAATGCCATCGTTTTTAGTGAAAAGATTTTTCCCAGATACGGCTATTACGCTTGCAGAAGATTACAAAGGATTATGGAGCATCATGCCCCAGCCACTACATTGCCGATAATAACAAAGACAAGGTTTTCTGAGCTAAAAATTCCGGTTCCTCCTTTGTCTGTACAGCAAAAAATTGCTTCTGTTTTATCCACAGCTGAATCCGCCCTCGAAAAGCGCCGCCAAACCCTCCGCCTGGCCGACGACTTCCTCAAATCCGCGTTTTTGGAGATGTTTGGTGAACCGAGTAAGAATCCTAGAAATTGGCATATAAAAACGCTCGATGATGTCAGTGTACTGAGGGGGCAATATGGATCAGGGGCTTCTGCGATAGTGTATGATTTAGGTAAGCCAAGGTATATTCGAATTACGGATATTGATGAGAATGGTAACTTAAAGGATGAAAAAGTATCTCCCAGTACAAATAAGAACGAGTGGAAGGATTGTATTCTCGCTGATGGGGATATTCTTTTTGCAAGATCTGGAGCGACGGTAGGTAAAACTTATCGCTTTCGAGAGAAAGATGGCTTTTGTGTTTTTGCAGGGTATCTAATTCGGTATAGACCTGACATGAAAGTATTACATCCAGATTACTTGTATTATTTTACTAAGACTGATTTTTATAGAAAATGGATTTTATCAAAGATGAAGACGGTTGCGCAACCCAATATCAACGCCAAGCAATATGGCAGTGAATTCAGAATACCACTTCCACCTATAGCTGCTCAGCAAAAATTTGCCGACCTTGTTCAAAAAGTCGAGCGGTTAAAGGAAAAACAAAAACAATCCGAAACCCAACTTACTAGCCTCTTCAACTCCCTCATGCAAAGGGCGTTTAGGGGCGAGTTGACTTAATTTATGACCATAGAAGAACTTTGCAAAATAATAAGAGATTTATTTAAGAAGCCATTAAAGACAATTCTGCTTCTGGTAGTTTTAGAAAATCAGATTATATGAATTGCTGGAAAGCAAAACAATTTTTAAATGTTATAAAGCAATTTGATTGTTTGAGGAAAAAGGATTGCCTGATTAGGGTGAGGTTGGTAATATAGTCAAAACGTCAAAAGGTCAAACGTCAAATGTAAGGGTTTTTGATAATTTTTTGACCTTTTGACTTATAACTTTTGACCTTACAAAAGGAACAGAATATGCCGAAACGACCGGATTGGGATGAATATTTTCTGAAACTTGCGATGTTAGCGTCGGAACGGGCGACCTGCCCGCGGATGCATTGCGGCTGTGTCCTGGTGAAAAATAAAAATGTGATCGCCACCGGTTATAACGGGTCTATTCCCGGGGATGAGCATTGCGAAGATGTCGGGTGTATGGTCGTTGACAATCATTGCGTCCGCACGGTCCACGCCGAAATGAACGCGCTCGTCCAGGCGGCCAGGCGCGGCCATTCCGTGGACGGTTCAACCGCTTATGTGACCAATATGCCCTGCACGACCTGCGCCAAGGCCATGATCACCGCCGGGATTAAACGGGTAGTGGTATTCTCTGATTTTCACGATACGCTGGCCTCACAATTTTTTGCCAAGGCCGGGGTCAAGATCGATAAACACACCATGCCGTCCAAAGATATTGCCTACGATTTGGACAGTTATACTTCAGCCAAGAAATAATTCACAATGGGTACTAAGAAAATAAAAATTCTTCTCGCTGATGACGAGCTGGATATCCGCCAGGTCATGGCTAAAAAGATCGCTCAGGAAGGTTATGAGGTTATCGTTGCTAAGGATGGCCAGGAAGCCTGGGAGAAGATAAAGAAGGAAGATCCGGACGTTATTTTGCTCGACCTGAACATGCCCAAGATGGACGGTTTTACGGTATTAAAGAATCTGCGCGAGAATCCGCCTTCGTCTAAATGGCAGCCGGTCGTCATCATTTCCGCCCGCGCCGAACTGAGCGATATGCAGAAAGGATTTTCCATGGAGGCGGATCATTACATTACCAAACCCTGCCATATCGTTGACGTCCTGAAGGCTATCCAATTGATGCTGGCTTTGATCCCGCAGCGTAAATCCAAGAAGGAAATGGACAGCGACGCCGATGCCCCGTCCCAAAAACCGAAAGCGTAAGAGTGGTGTGATGAATGTTCTTCTGACCTGTTTTGTCGCCGGGATCGCGTTCGCGGCCTTTGTGCGCTACCTGGAAAACACCGGTGTTTTCTATCCGGCCAAACAGCTTGCCCGCACGCCCGGCGATCTGGGGTTGGCATACGATGACGTGCAGCTGACCACCCTGGACGATAAATATCTGCACGGCTGGCTGATCGATCTGGAAGGAGCGAAAACCACTCTTCTTTTTTTACATGGGAATGCCGGCAATATCGCGGACCGCCTGGAAAAGGTCATGCTTTTTCGGAAAATCGGGCTGACTGTTTTTATCATTGATTACCGCGGTTATGGCAACAGTACGGGCCGCCCGACGGAAGAGGGAATGTATATGGACGCGACGGCCGCGTATGAATATTTAACGAAGCATCGGCAGAGAGACCCGAAGAGCATTGTTCTTTACGGAGAATCCTTAGGCGGTGTGGCCGCGATCGATCTGGCGTCCAAGCGGCCGGTCGCGGGGTTGATCGTGGATTCCGCGTTTAGCTCGGCGAAAGATATGGCAAAGGTCTTGTATCCGTTTGTGCCTTCTTTTATGGTCGGGCTTAAAATGGATTCGGCAGTCAAGGCCGGCGCGATCAAAGCCCCGAAGTTATTTGTGCACAGCAAGACGGATGAGATCGTTCCGTATCAACTCGGGCGGAAATTATTCGAGGCGGCGGCAGAGCCGAAAGAATTCCTGGAGATCGGCGGCGGGCATAACGACGGTTTCTTTGCTTCGCCGGACATTTTTGTTTCAGGGATAAAAAATTTTCTGGTCAAATATAAATTGCTCTAACCGGATCTATGTTAAGAACTCACAAAACATTTATTGTTGATCAAGCAGGCCGCAAGGTTCGGCTGAAAGGCGTCAACGTCGGCGGCTGGCTGATGATGGAAGGCTACATCATGCACGCCCCGAACCGCGCCGAGCAGCTGTTTAAGAAAAATTTTGTTAAGGCGCTGGGCCGTAAAGCGCTCACCGAGTTTGAAAAGGATTTTCGTAATCATTTTATCCGGGAAGATGATTTTAGAAATATCGCGCGGCTGGGGTTTAATTGTATCCGTGTTCCGTTCAACCATCGTTTGATCGAAAAGTCGCCGTATAAATATGACGCGCATGGCGCCGGATTTTTGGATAAAATCGTTCGCTGGGCGGAAAAATACAAAATTTATGTCATTCTGGATTTACACGGAGCCGCCGGCGCGCAGAACCACGACTGGCATTCGGACAGTTTGGGAAAGGCCGAGTTGTGGAGCAGGGAAAGTTATCGCCGCCGCAGTTACGCGCTGTGGGAATTTCTGGCGGATCGCTACAAAGATAAAGAATGGGTCGCGGGCTATGATCTTTTGAACGAAGCAGTGACGGATGATATTAAGGGATTGAACGATTTCTATCAGAAGACCATCCGGGCCATCCGCCGCGCCGACCGGAATCACATCCTTTTTGTCGAAGGAAATAAATGGGCGCAGGACTTGGATTGTTTGGACTATTTTGAAGATGATAATATTGCGCTCAGTGTGCATTTTTATATCCCGCTGGAATTTACTTTTAATTTTGTTCCGCACTTGTCGTATCCCTTGAGAACTTTCAAGAAGGATGCGATGAAGAAATTTTTAAGCCGATACGCGCGCATCGCGCAGGAACGCCGGTGTCCGATCTTTGTCGGAGAATTCGGCGTCAACGCCCGGCAGGGGATTTACGGGGAAGAGAAATGGGTCAAAGATGCTGTGAGTTGCTTTAATGAATTTGGTTTTCACTGGACGTACTGGACGTATAAAGCGATCAAGCATAGTACGTTTCCCGATGGCATTTATAGTTTTACGGATAACCCGCCGTGGGTGAACCGTCCGGGCCCTTTGCAGGGATGGGAAACATGGCATCTGCATTGGACGAAATGCCGGAAGGAAATGGCCCGCTCCTGGGAAACAAAAAATTTTACCGGTAATAAACATATTTTGACAATTCTCCAAGATGCCGTTTAAAATAATTACCAGTTTATCGAATCCTCAGGTCAAAAGTGTCGTCGCATTGCGCGAACGCAAAGCGCGCGAGTCGAGCGGCCTGACGATCGTCGAGGGGGTGCGCGAGATCAGCGCGGCGGTAGCGGCGAAAGTTCCGGTTAAAGAGCTTTATGTCTGCCGCGAATTTTTTACGAACCGCGGGGAAGAAGAACTTATAAGAATGATCCCGCTCCCGGGGTGGGTAGAAGTTCCCAAGGCAGTTTTTGAAAAGATTTCCTACGGCGACCGGCAGGAAGGTGTTTTGGCGGTCTGCGCGCCGAGAGTTCATCAGCTTAAGGATTTAAAATTAAGAAATGCCCCATTGGTCGTTGTTCTTGAATCGGTTGAGAAGCCCGGGAATCTGGGCGCGGTTTTGCGCAGCTGCGACGGCGCCGGCGTCGATGCGCTTTTTCTCTGCGGCCAGGGGGCGGATGTGTATAATCCGAACGTCATCCGGGCGAGCACCGGAACGGTCTTTCATATTCCCGTCGTTGTTTCGGATAACGAAACGTTCAGCGGATATTTAAAAAAATTAAAAATTCGCGCCATTGCGGCGGTGGTTCAGGCGAAGACGGTTTACACGCAGGCAGATTTTAAAGGCGGAGCAGCGATCGTTCTCGGCAGTGAACAGAACGGTTTAAGTGATTTCTGGATCAAAAATTCGCAAGCGCAAGTCAAGATCCCGATGCTGGGGAAGGCAGATTCTTTGAATGTTTCGACGACGGCTGCACTATTGATCTATGAAGCGCTAAGACAGAGGGGTATAAAATGAGGTTGCAGGTTTTTTTATCGCACAACGGAGTGTGTTCCCGGCGCAAGGCCATGGATTTTATTCAGCAGGGCCGCGTGAAGTTGAACGGCCAGGTTCATAAAGAACCGTCAACGCCGGTCGACCCGCAAAAAGATAAGATTGAAGTCGACGGCAAACCGGTCGCTTCACAAAAATATTCTTATATTCTTTTAAATAAACCGAAGGATTATGTCACCACGAAAGCAGAATTTAAGGGAGAGAAGTCAGTCCTGGAATTATTGCCCAAGAGTTTGCAGCATCTGGTCCCGGCCGGCCGGCTTGATAAAGACACGGAAGGCCTGCTATTATTGACCAACGATGGAGACCTGGCGTACCGTTTGACCCATCCGAAATTCAACGTTGAAAAGACATACTTTGTTTCTGTCTACGGGATGCTGGTACCGGCAGAACGGAGAAAACTTGAGAGTGGTATCCTGATCGATGGGGAGAAAACGTCCCCGGTAAAAATAAAGGACATTAAACCTTTTAAAGATCGTACTAAGACGGATTTTTTGCTCGTCATGCATGAAGGTAAGAAACGTCAGATCCGTTTGATGTGCGAGGCTGTCGGACGTAAGGTTGCTTATTTAAAACGTGTTGCCCAGGGGCCGCTGGTGTTAGGCAATTTACAAACAGGGAAGTGGCGGGAGTTAACTCGGGACGAGCTGGATCAATTGCAGAAAATTAAATAACAAACCGTATATTAAAAAAGCCCCGCTTGCCCCGCCTATGGCGGGGCGGGTGGCGGGGCAGGGAGAGGACAATGTTGAAGAAGCTGATTTATTTGATGCTGGGAATCGTATTATGGACCACGGCAAGCTGCGCTCAAAATCCACCGGATCAATCACAAAACAATCAAAGCCCCGCCAAGGCGGGACAGGGAGACATTATGGTCGTGCTTGAAACGAACCGCGGGAACATCGAAGTTAAGCTTTATAAAGATATCGCTCCGAAGGCTGTTGAAAATTTCATGGGGCATGTGAAGGCAGGTTATTACGACGGGCTTATTTTTCATCGCGTGATCAAAAGTTTTATGGTCCAGGGCGGTGATCCGACCGGAACCGGGAGCGGCGGGGAAAGCATTTGGGGGACTCAATTTGAAGATGAGGTCACAGCGGCGGTGAAATTCGATAAAGCCGGGCTTTTGGCGATGGCGAACGCCGGCCCCAGTACCAACGGCAGCCAATTTTTTATCACGACCGCCCCGACACCGTGGCTCAATATGCGCCATACGATTTTCGGCGAAGTTGTGAGCGGCTATGATGTGGTCCAGGCGATCGAGCAGACCAAGGTCGGCGCCGGCGACCGTCCGGTTGAGCCGCAAAAGATTATTAAGGCCTATATTAAAAAATGACAAATGTTAAATTGCAAATGACAAATGGCACGCTTATAAAATTTATTTGCCATGCTGTAATCATAGCGGTAATGTTTACCGCAGGGGAGAGGCTTATGGCTGAGGGCGAAAAGATTGAGATCTATAATGCGCTCACCGGCAAAACCGAAATGGTCGATCCGGTTGTGAAGACCGAGCCGGAATGGCACGAGGTTTTGGACCCTCAGCAGTATGCGGTCCTGCGCGGCCAGGCGACTGAGCCGGCGTTCAGTCAGATATGCCCTATTCCAAAAGGCGGCAAAGGAATTTATCAATGCGCGGGATGCGGCACGCATCTTTTTGCCTATGATAGGAAATTTGATTCTAAGACCGGTTGGCCTTCGTTCTGGCATCCGGTCTCGGAATTGAACGTCCGTTATCATGAGGACAACAGCTCCGGGATGGAACGTGTCGAGGTCAATTGCGCCCGCTGCGGCGGACATCTGGGGCATGTCTTTGACGACGGCCCGCCTCCGACCGGGAAACGGTTCTGCATCAACACCGTCGCGTTGAAACTTTTGGAGATGAGACAGTAGTTTCTTCTCTTGGTGCTGGCTAAACCATGGGGAATATATTAAACTATGAGTGTGCCTGAACGAGAGAAATGTCATTTATTGAGGAGAAGGCGATGTCCGTTGGAAAGAAAATACTGATCATTGATGATGACCCGGTCATAACCCTTATGCTTAAGAGCAGTCTTGCGAAAAGCGGGTATCAGGTCGTGACGGCCGGCGACGGGCTGGAGGGATTAGCCAAGTTTGCCGGCGAAAAACCTGACCTGATCATCCTCGATATCCTGATGCCGAAGATGGACGGTTATACGTTCGTCCAGGAATTCAAGAAGATAGGCAGCCTGCAGGCAACGCCGATCATCATCCTCACCTCCGTTGAATCGATGCAGGACATTTTCGCGGTCGAAGGGATCAATGACTATATTGTCAAACCTTTTCAGGCCGAAGATCTTTTGAAAAAAATTGAAAAACATTTAACAACTCCTCAGAAAAGGGTTTTGGTCGTCGATGATGCGGCTGAGGTGACGGGTCTCATAGAAGGGATCTTGGTGGATAGAGGATATGCCGTGCGGACCGCTGATAACGGGATCGACGGATTATCGATGGCGAAAAAAGAAATTCCGGACATGATCATCCTTGATGTGATGATGCCGAAACTGGACGGTTACCGTGTCTGCCGCATGTTGAAATTTGATCAGCGTTACAAGAATATCCCGGTCGTGATGCTGTCCGCCAAGACCGAAGAAGAAGATAAGACCCTCGCCCGTGAAGTGGGTGTTAACTTTTATCTATCGAAGCCGTTCTCCGGGGGTGCGTTGCTTCATACCATGAAAGAATTTCTGTGGGATTGAAGAAGTAACATGTCGAAACCCAAAAAGAAATTTTCCCCGGTATCTCATTCTCAGCGTTCTGCTGCCCAGCAATACCGATTACTTTCCGACCTGATGAACAGTATCCCTGACGTCGTTTACATTAAGGACAGAAAAGGAAGATTCCTCTACGTCAATCAGGCCCATGCCAAGGGGCTGGAACTTTCTCCTGATCAGCTCGTCGGAAAAACTGATTTTGATCTTTTCCCGCGAAAAAGAGCGCTTGTCATGGCTAAAGACGATGAATATGTCATGAAGAAAGGAAAGTCCATTATCGACAAGGTCGAACGGGCCACTCGGACTGATGGGGAAGACAATTTTGTGTCCACGACCAAGGTTCCTCATTATGACGAGAACGGCAAGATCATCGGGTTGATGGGGATCACCCGGGATATCACAAAACGGGTACGCCTTGAGCAGGAGCGTGAACAGAAAATTTTGAGCTATCGCAAAGGGGAAATGAATAAAAGCCTGAATCGGCTTAAGGCGAGCATTATTTCCACGGTCTCGCATGAGTTGAGAACCCCTGTGGCTATCATACAGCAATTGATGGGAGTGATGCTTAATGAAACAGCCGGCACGGTGAATGATAAGCAGCGTGGAATTCTCCTGCGAACACGTACGAACGTGGGGCGTTTGAAAAACCTGATCGATAAACTTTTGGATGTCGCCCAGATCGAGAATAAGGGGCTGAAACTGAATTATTCTTTGGTCAACGTCTGTGAACTGCTGCGGGATTCGGAGGATTTTTTTAAGAACAGCGCGCGAGAAAAGAATATTTCTTTGTCCTACCATCTTACGCCGCAGGACGTGAATATTTTTGTCGACCCGGAGCGTATCGTTGAGGTCATCAATAATCTTATGGAAAACGCGCTGAAATTTACCGAGGAACAGGGAAAGATTGCCGTTGATCTTGCCGTTTTGGAAACTAAGGTCCGTATCGCAGTTTCTGATACCGGTGTCGGGATCGCCCCGGGTGATTTGGCGAAGATCTTCGGGCGTTTTGTGCAGGCGGGAGACAATGAGAAATTGCTGCAGAAAGGCTTGGGTTTGGGGCTTTCGATCGTCCAGGAGATCGTTGCAAAACACGGTGGCGAGATCTGGGCCGAGTCGCAGCCCGGCGTCGGGAGCAAGTTTTATTTTACCTTGCCGCGGTACCATACGACGGATGTCCTGAAGGATCCCGTGAAAGATAAAATAAATTATCTGCTCCACAAGAATCATATCGTCCACTTGGTCAACTTTCTTGTCCTTAATTATAAAGAGTTCCATCGGTATAACCGTGTTGATTCGCTCAGGATATTCACAGATCTTGAAAATGTCATTGATCAGGTGTTCAAAGAAGTTTTTCGAAAAACCGCATTGAAAGAAAAGATCGTGATCAGAGACGCCAAGTACGGTAAATACAGTATCCTTTTTTCAAAGGTCAGCCGTACAGCTACCAATACTTTTTGTGAGAAACTTGTCAGTGCCACACGGAAGTATCTCAATCAGCACAAGAAAAAGGATGTTTTTATTGCGGTCGGATTAGGGAACTATTCATCCCCGGGCCCAAAAGAAGGCGGCCTCAGAACGCCGTCCAATATTGATTTTCGGGAGATCTATATTGGTTCGGAGATGCGGCGGTTTGAGCGGGTCGATTATACGGCATTCATTAAAGTGACCATGAACGATGGGCAAAGTTTTCAATGCCGCGGCATTGATCTTTCTTTGGGCGGATTGTGTTTCTTCAGTGATAAGCATCTTAAGGCAGATACAAAGCTTAAGGTCAACTTTGAACTGTTTTACGGAAAAACGGCTATGACGATCCCGTCCCGGGTCGCCTGGATCCAGGAAGTCAAATCTGCTTCCGGTGAAGAGGTCCTGTATCACAAGATCGGTGTTGAATTTACTGAAATGACCACTGAAGACAAGAAAAAATTAATGAAAGAACTGGATTCCTATCATGAAAAAGAAAAAAATACTTCTCGTAGATGATGAAAATGATATGATTTTCGTGGTCAAGCTGGAACTCGAGGCCAACGGTTATGATGTTTTGACGGCCGCCAACGGCCAGGACGGCTTGGATATGGCGCGCCGGGAGAAGCCGGACTTGATCATCCTGGACCTGATGCTGCCCAAGGTCGACGGGTATAAAGTATGCCGCATCCTGAAATTTGACGAGAAGTACAAGAGCATACCGATCATCATTTTTACCGCGCGCAGCCAAAAGAGCGATGAGGCCATCGGCAAAGAAGTCGGAGCGGACGCCTTCATCGTAAAACCGTTCGAGTCCAAAGTTCTGCTCGGAAAGATCGCGGAATTGTTAAAGGCCGCTTGAAGAAGAATTTTTTAACTTGGGGAAAATGAATGATCGATAAGCATACGGTACGCCGGCAGCGTGAGATCACCGAACTTTTGCTCAAAGAGGGCATTGTCACTCAGGATATGATCGAGAAGGCCCGGGTGGAAGTGCAGCGGACCGGCCTGCGCATCGAAAAGGCCTTGGAGAAATTAGGGTTTATTACGGATGAAGATATTGTCCGCGTCAGGGCGAATGCGTTAGGGATCCCGTATGTAGACTTGGCGAATTATCTTGTCGATGCGGAATTGGTAAAACTTATTCCCGAACATGTTGCCAAGAAATATAAAGTAGTGCCGCTTTTTAATATCGGCCGGAACATTACCGTCGGGATGGCCGACCCGCAGGACATTGTCGCGATTGATCAGGTGCGGCGCATCACCAAAATGGAAATCGTTGAGCCTGTGTTGGCGTCCGAACGCGGGATCCAGGTGATTATTGACTCTTATTATCATATGGATGCCTCTCTTGATGAGATCGTACAATCGATCACCAATGAAAAATCCATTGATCCGGAAGGCCGCGATCTGGTGGAAGTCGCTGAAGATCCGCCGATCATCAAACTCGTCAATACTATTGTGAATAAGGCTGTGCAGGAGCGTGCCTCGGATATCCACATTGAACCGGAAGAACAGGGCGTCAGGGTCCGGATCCGGGTGGACGGCATCCTTCAGGAGATGAGCCGCTTGCCGCAAAAACTGCAGAGCGGGGTGATTTCCCGGATCAAGATCCTTGCGAAAATGGACATCGCGGAAAGCCGCCGCCCTCAGGACGGACGGATTTGGCTTAAAGTGGATAATCGTGATCTCGATATCCGTGTTTCCACGTTCCCGACGGTGCATGGCGAGAATGTGGTCATGCGTATTTTAGATAAATCCGCTGTTCTTTTGGGTCTTAAGAAATTAGGCCTGGAAGAGCGCGAACTGGAAATTTTTGAGAAGTTGATCCGCCGGCCGAACGGGATCATATTAATTACCGGCCCGACCGGGAGCGGGAAGACGTCAACCTTGTATACCGCGCTGACCAATGTTAATTCCGTT
>CAYING010000025.1:0-21750 GCA_964364715.1 uncultured Planctomycetales bacterium | reverse complement strand
GAACCATTACGTTGGTATTGATTTGCATTCTAACAATTCATATTTGGCAATTATCGATGAAACTGGTGAAGTAAAATTTAAACAAAAGTTGCCCAATGATGTTGGGATTATTCTAAAAGCATTAAATATTTTTAGAAAGAGTTATATTGTTGGCGTTGTCGTTGAATCAACATTCAATTGGTATTGGCTAGTGGATGCATTACAAGAAGCAGAGTACAAAGTCCATTTGGCTAATCCTTCTGAAATGGAGCAATACACTGGGCTTAAACACACCGACGACAAAAGTGACGCAATTTGGTTAGCTGAAATGTTGCGATTAAATATTTTACCAACAGGATACATTTATCCTCGCGAAGAACGCGCGTTACGTGATTTGTTGCGAAAACGAATGCTTTTAGTTCGCCATCGAACTTCTTTGTTGTTAAGCCTTAAGGGAACAATTCATAACTGGACAGGTAACGGAACCAGCCGGTCAGAAATCAAAAAGATTTGCAATGAAGAGTTCCCCTCAATATTTGACAATAAACATACGGCGCTGTCGGCCAATTCACTGAATAATGTTATCGACAGTTTTAACAACGAAATTGAAGAAATTGAAAAAACTGTTTTTCAAAAAATGGCGTCCGTGCCGCAGCACAAGCAATTACTCAGTGTCGATGGCATTGGTTCTGTCTTAGCCGCAACCATTGTCCTTGAAACAGGTGACATCAGCCGCTTCGCCGACGTTGGGAATTTTTCTTCATACTGCCGGTGTGTTAAAAGTGAGAAATTTTCCAATGAGCGAAAAAAAGGATCTGGGAATAAAAAGAACGGGAATCGCTATTTGGCTTGGGCTTTTATTGAAGCCGCATATTATATGAAACGATATAATCAAAAAGCTAAAGCATGGTTTGATAAAAAGTCATCCCGTCGAGGAACGATTGTTGCCATGAAGGCATTGAGTAATAAAATCGCACGGGCTTGTTATTTTATCATGCGCGATCAAGTTCCTTTTAATCCCGTCAAACTTTTTGGTTAACTAAAGAATGAGACAATGAACCGGTTAAGGGGACTGGATGATAATCCTTGGCTCTGATTGGAAACTTGTCTCATTCTCAATATATAAAGTTTTATCTGATCCGCCCAACCTGTGAGCCATTGAGGGATTGGCTTAAAGCCACAGGCTCTGTCATCAAACATTTGGACACAGTGTTGGTACCGCTGATTTTCTGGGGCGTTTTTAGCCAGGGGGGATAACATCTTTTCGTTATCACCTTGATCCCGATGGGTGTCTGAAACGGATCATTGAATCCGTCAATCATATTTAAGAAATTGCGGGCGTGGCGAAAGATAAAATTTTCAAAGAACTTTTTTTGGTTAAATTATTATTTAGCCGGCGGAGAATATTTTTCTCTTGACCAAAACTCCTTAATGGGTGTCGCCGCACTTATCATCATCGACTCTGCTCTTCTCTTGTCAAAGAACCCCGACCACCCTCAACTACAAAAAATTAAATCCCAGCGATTCAAAGAGCGGCTCGAAAATTAACAAAGTCCTGTTGATATTTAAAGTATCGCTTAGTATTATTTAAAAGACAAATATATATACTGAATGTGTCATTTACGAATTTAAAGTGGCCCCCTTGCTCTAATGATTTCTTCGCGCCGCATAAGTAAAAGATAAAAAATATTTCTTCCACGATGCTTCAGTAGACTTAAATTGGTTTGGACCAACAAAAAAATCTACAATAGCCTCACGCATGCGGGTAAGTTCTTTGAAACGAGCCATGCCGGTAACACACTCCAAGGTTAAATCCACAAGTTCAAGGGCGCGTTCAAATGCCTTCCGGCTATAATCGGCATTTTGCTTGACCCGCCAGTTCAAAGCCCGCTCCACTTCGCTCCCGATATTTGCCATTTGCTCAAGAAAAGGCAGCTCATTCCAGCGTCCAGCGGCAAGATCTTTATGTTGAGGATTCATCGTTTGATCCTTTTTGCCGCAATTTCAATAATTTTTTTGCGCAGCCGCTCATCATCAACCCCGCGGCTTTGATTTCCTTGCGAGGGGCGCATATTGATCATGGAATCAAATTCAATAAAATCCTCTCCCGGCATTTCAGGATAAATATTTATTCCCCAAAGGTTCTTTTGTTTTGATCCATCCGCGAGCAGGAACGCCTCCAGATCGGAATGAAGTTCAGCATCTAGCGCGATAAGCTCACGATCAACATCCACAACCGCCTTTACCAGATTGCCGAACATGCCAGCGGCCATCTGTTTAACGCCACTGATCGTTAATGTTCCAGTTACAATTTTCACTTTAAATCCTTTCTCCTTAAAAGATTTTCACAAAAAACCCGCTGCACGCTGCAAGTACAATAACACTTACAGCGGGTTTAGGCAATATAACTCCCCGGGCAAATATCAACTGGCCCATCGCGCCCGGCCGAAAAACTACGCGATAAAATCCAGATAATTTTCCCGGTCAATGACCTCGAAAAGAGCTTCGGGATAACCCGCTGTCCACTGCTTCGGCGGCTTGGTTTTGCCTTTGCCCCATTTAAACTCAAAAGCGAATAATTTTCCTTCCCGCTCCTCGATCAGATCGATCTCCTGATGTTCCCAGGTGCGCCAGAAATAACCGTTGGCGAATATATTTTGATACGATCTTTTTTTGAGCCGCTCCATAAACAAGAAATTCTCCCATAATTCTCCGGCGTCGTTACGAAGATTAAGTTCGTTAAAATTAGCGATCACGGCGTTACGGATGCCGTTATCATAAAAATAATATCTGCTTTGCCTCACGATTTCGGAGCGCAGATTGCGGCTGAAACCGCGCAAATTATAGACGACGAACGCCTTTTCAAAGAGATCCAGATACCGCGCCGCTGTTTTGGTGTCGACGCCGATCTGCCGGCCAAGCTCGCTTATCGAGACTTCTTTGCCCACCTGAAATGCCAATAAGCGTAACAAATCTATAAGGGTCTTGGAACTCTTGACTTGTTCCAGTTCCAGGATATCCTTGAATAAATAGGACTGCGCCAATTCTTCCAGCAGCCGGATCTTTTCGCTTTTTGATCCTGCCGCGGTAATTTCCGGATATCCTCCGAAGATGAGCCAATGCTCCAGGTTGCTTTTCAATTCATATGTGTTATATAGTCCTCGCAGCTCCAACTGCGAGACCGGGTATAAAGTCAGCGTGGTTTTTCTGCCGGTCAAAGGCTCACCTAATTGCCCGGCCAGTTCAAAAGAGGAAGAACCTGCCGCGATCACCTTTATGCCGGGGACATGGTCCACCAAAATTTTTAATCCTTGTCCGATGCCGGGAATTCTCTGGGCTTCATCAATAACGATCAAGGAATATCCTTGCGCGTATTCTTTGATCGCGTTAAAATCCTGCGATCCCAGAATGGCCTGTATATGTATATTATCTCCTGAATCCAGCTTATAGCGCTCGGGATACACGGCTAAAAAATCCTTAATGAGCGTGGTCTTGCCGACTTGCCGCGGGCCGTAAATAACCAAGGCTTTGCCGGGCTTTAGGTGTGGAGTTAAATTTTGATAAAATCGCGGTATTTTCATCCCAATTTTTCTCTATAAAATATCCATGGAAAATAGGCACATAGGAGAATACTAACATATTCCTTGAAATATGTCAATTATATGGATTGATAATCCACGAAATATAGGCATAACGGAAAAACTAAAAATAAAACTATCTGTTTTAGAGGGAACGGTTTAAGATAAATCACTAATGTACTTATTTTCTTTAAATTTTTTAGAGGTAATAAGTACTTATCCCAATTTCATCTAAATTATAATTGGGAGTATTAAAGCCCCGCCTGTGGCGGGGCAGGGAAAATTGGGATGGAAAATGCACATTTGCCGTCTGTGTTTTTGGAACGTTTGCGGGCTGTTATTCCAGTTCAGGATCGGGGCCCAGTTCTGGAAAGTTTTGCCTTCAAGCGAGACATCTCGGTCCGGGTGAACACGCTGAAGGTGAAAATTCAGGATGCCGCGGCTCAATTATTGGATAAAGGTATCAAGGCCTTGCCGGTTCCCTGGTGCGCGGAGGCTTTTGTCCTGTCTGAAGTCGAGGCACGGGCTATATCCGATGATCCTTTGGTTCGGGAAGGGAAAATTTACATTCAAAGTCTTTCCAGTATGCTGCCGGCGGTTATTCTGGATCCGAGGCCGGGGGAAAATGTTTTGGATCTGTGCGCCGCACCGGGGAGCAAGACAAGCCAGATGGCCGCGATGATGAAGAACGAAGGCTGGATCACCGCGGTAGAAGTTGTCAAGGAGCGGATGTATAAACTGAAGAATGTCCTTTCGCTTTTGGGTGTGAGGAATGTGAGCATTAAACTGATGGACGGCCGGAGGTTCCGTCAACAAGGAGAGTTGTTTGATAAAATTCTTGTCGACGCGCCGTGCAGTTCCGAGGGGCGTTTTAAAACTTCGGATAAAAAATCTTTTCAATACTGGAGCCTGCGGAAAATTAAGGAAATGGTGCAGAAACAAAGGGGTTTGGTGCTGAGCGCGGGCCGTCTTTTGAAACCCGGCGGGGTCCTGGTTTATTCGACGTGTACCTTTGCGCCGGAGGAAAATGAAGGCGTCATCGATTGGCTTTTGCGTAAAAGCAAGGAGCGCCTTGAAGTCCTTCCCGTTGATGTCCCCGGAGTCCAGAGTTATCCGGCGGTGCAGGAGTGGCAGGGAAAAACTTTCAGCAAAGAGGTTCAAAATTGCTTTAAAGTCCTTCCGAATCCTACGATGGAAGGTTTCTTTGTGGCGAAATTGATAAAAGTCAAACGGTCAAATGGTCAAAATGCCAAAAGTTTCACCAATACATTTGACTTTTTGACTTTTTTGACATTTTGACATTAAAATTATGCTTCTTCTCATTCTTATAATTCTATTTTTCGCTGTTCAGGAAGACGCGCGGATCCTGCGCCGGCAAAATGATGAATTATTTCTGAAGGTTTTCCGTTACAGTGAAAAACATTGGGCTGTATTCTGCGCTGTGTTCATCCTCGGGGCTTTGCCGATTTATCTTTTACGCCGGCAGAGAATGATGCGGGAATTTAAAATTCTTGAGATGCCGTTACCGTTCGGCCAGCGGGTTGTGTCGGATGCCTTGGCGATCGTGTTTGGATGGATCTTATTCATGGCGCTGTGGGCGGCAGGGTCGGAAATATATAATTTTATTTTTCCTGATCCCTCGGAAGAGATCGCCGGAATGCTGGTCTCAGCCGGGTCGCTTTTTGCGGTGGTCCTGGCTTTGATCTACCGCACAACGCAGAGTTATCCGGAAAAGTTTTTGAAATTTGTCGCGTGGCACCGCAATGAAAGGCCTCTCCGGCAGGTCATCATTGTCCCGGCCGTCCTCGGCCTGATCTTTGCCTATCTGTCGACAGAAATTATTTCCAGCCGGGCCATTCAGCCGATCACGCCGCTGAGCAAGGTGATCGAGGAGACCACGTCTTCTTTTTGGATGTTCATTTTTTTGATGATGGCGGTGGTGGTCGCGCCGGTTGTTGAGGAGATCATTTTTCGGGGGTATTTTTACCGTGTTTTGGTCTTGGCAAAAGGGAAGATCTCGGCGATCATCGTCGCGGCGGCGGTTTTTGCTTTTTTGCACCTCGGGCAATATTGGGGGGATTGGGCGGCGATCGCGATGATCGCTGTTTTGGGCTTGGCGTTGACCGTGGTAAGGGCGTGGACCGGAACGACGATCGCGAGCGCGGTGATGCATTATGCCTACAACGGAGCGCTGACGATCTTGCCGCTGATCTTTATGGTCATTGCGAACCCGGTCTATTCGGAATATCAGATGCGTTATCCGCAGCTCTCGCTTAGCGAGAAGGAAAATTTTTTACAGAAAAGTATCGCCGAGTATCCGGATTTCGGGGCCGCTTATAATGACCTTGCCTGGATCTACGCCCAAGAAAATAAGAACCTGGATCACGCATTGGAATTAGCCGAGCAGGCGGCCGCGAAAGATCCGGATAATTCGGCGTATCGTGATACCAAGGCGGAGGTCTTGTACCGTTTGGGAAGGGTTGATGAGGCGGCTGCCATCGAGCAAGAACTTTTAGCGGAAGATCCGTCGTCGGAATATTTCCGCGGCCGGCTGGAGCGTTTTATTGACCAATAGGGGCGGGGAAGTTTCCGACTGATTAAGAGGAATGTTCCCGCCGGTGAGCCGGATGGGGATTATAGAGGGCCAATTTACAGCGGCAGTTTTTCCCGCATTCGGTTTCTGCTTCCGGGGTTCCGGGCAGGCCTTCTTTCATCCAGTCCGCGATATCCATCGGTTCCCAGGAAGCCCGCTCCAGGCAATCCTCGCAGACATCATCATCGTTCGATATTTTCCAGACATAGAGTTCGACCGGGTATTTTCGGTGGAAGAGGAACCCCGCGCCTTTGAGCCCTTCCTTTATTCCGTGAAAAAGGGCCTGCCGCGAGTCGCTGGTGCCGGAGTATTTAAGGAAATAGATGAGCAGGCAGGCGCCTAATCCGACGCAGGCGATGGAACAGAGGACTAATAAAAAAATCATCATACAAAAACTTTAACAGATAAAAAGGGGACAGGCTACTTTTTTGTTTTCTTTCTTTTTTATTTTTATCCCGCCTTCCCACAACACCCCGGGCTGAAGCCCGGGGATGGGAAAGCGGCGGGATTCCGCCCCGCGAGGGGCAGGCAGAAAGGAACCGCGGGCTTTAGCCCGCGGGGGCTCCATAAAAAGCAGCCTGTCCCCTTTTATAAATAGCAATTGACAGCGGTTTTTAAATATATAAGAATATCTCACTTTGCGAATTATCACTCCGAAAATATTTTTTGCTGTTGTTTTAACGGTTTTTATCAGCGGATGCGCGACCGCTCCGCCGAGGCCGCGCGCCGGAGAAGCAAGCTTAAAGGAGCTGTGCGAACGCTACAGCGTTCAGCTGGAATGGGACAGCGTTTCGCAGGTTGTGACCTTAAGCTCCGGGGACTTGAAGGTCCGGGCGCTGGTGGGGAGCGATGTGGCCCTGATCGGGCCGGAAAAGATCACCTTAAGCGGAACGATCCGCCGGACCCGCGATACGATCTTTGTCCCGCGGGATTTTGAGGCGAAGGTTTTTCAGAAATTTAAAAAAGAAACAGGCTTTGATCTTAAGAATTTTCATAAGATCGTTGTGGATGCCGGCCACGGGGGCAAGGATCCGGGCGCCCGCGGAAAGACCGGGGTCAAAGAAAAGCATATCGTCCTGGATATCGCGAAGCGCCTTAAAAGGAATTTAATGAAGCACGGTTTTGATGTGGTGATGACGCGCGAGACGGATGAATTCATCAGTTTGGAAAAGCGGACCGAGATCGCCGCGCGCGCCAAGGCCGACCTTTTTGTCAGTATCCATGCCAACGCCAGCCAGTCGCGCAGCGTCGACGGGTTTGAGGTGTATTATATGGGCGAATTTCTGACGAAGGATAAAAAGGAAGTTCAGCGGCAGAAGAATACCGGGACATTTTTCAGCCGTCTGAATATGAAACAGGATTCTCCGGAACTGGACAAGATCATCGCGGATATGCTGTATAATCACAAACAGTATGAGTCGAGGGCCTTGGCGAATCGGTTGGCGCGGGATGTTTCGAAGTTCGCGGGAGCGCAGGATAGAGGAGAGCGCGCGGCCAGATTTTTTGTCCTGCGCAATACCCTGATCCCGGCGGTCTTGATCGAGGCGGGGTATTTATCTAATTCCCGCGAGGAAAAATTATTGCAGAGCGACGGCCACCGGCAGAAACTGGCCGACGGAATAGCGGAAAGCATTGTCGATTATGTCAGATAACAAAAGAAATTTTGCCGTCGGGGTTTTTGATTCCGGCTTGGGCGGCTTGACGGTCGTCAAAGAACTGATGAAGCTTTTGCCCAACGAGAACATCGTTTATTTCGGCGACACGGCGCGCGTTCCTTACGGGACCAAATCGAAAGAGGCGATCATCCGTTTTTCTAAAGAAAATGTGGCGGTTCTGCAGAAGCATAACGTTAAAATGATCGTGGTCGCCTGCAACACGTCCTCGAGCTTTGCTTTGCCGACGCTGCGCGAATCATTTTCTTTGCCGATCCTGGGCGTTATCAAGCCCGGCGCGAAAAAGGCGGTTGAAACGACGCGCAACCGGAAAGTCGGCATCATTGCAACTTCGGCCACCATCAGCAGCGGCGAGTATGTCAAAGAGATCAAACGCCTTGACCCGGCGGTTAAGGTCACGGCGCAGGCGTGCCCGCTTTTTGTGCCGCTGGTGGAAGAGGGATGGTTCGATGAAAAAGTGACCCTCGAGATCGCGCATAAATATTTGGACGGGATGAAGAAGAATAGAATTGATACATTGATTTTAGGCTGCACGCATTATCCCTTGCTCAAACCTTTATTGAAGAAGGCGATGGGCAAAGGCGTGATGCTGGTCGATTCAGCGCAGGAAGTCGCCCGCGAGGTCAAACAGCTTTTGGAATATACCCAGCAGAACCGGATATCCAAGACCGCGCCGCGGCATGAATTCCTCGTGAGCGACGAGCCGAAACATTTCAGCAAATTGGCGCGGAAATTTTTAGGCCGCGCGATCCACGGCGCGAAAAGAGTAACAAATTAAAGTGAAAAGTAAAAAGTTAAAAGTCAAAAGTAAGGTGTTCCTGCGGAACGCTAAAATTTGAGATTGCGGAGCAATACATCACTTTTGACCTTTGCGTTTTGAGTTTTGACTTATGTTCGAATTGACGATCAGAGGTGATTTTGCTTCGGCGCATTTTATCCCCGGTTATGCGGGCAAATGCAAGGACCTGCACGGGCATACGTGGAAGACCGAGGTGACGGTGGAGAACGGTGCATTGGATAAACTGGGGATGGTCGTAGATTTTAAAGTGATCAAACAGCAGTTAAAAGATTTTTTGATGCGTATCGATCATGTCTGCCTGAATGATCTCCCGTATTTTAAAGCGAACAATCCCACCACCGAAAATCTGGCCAAATATATTTTTGACGAATTCGGCAAGATCGCGCATCCTTTGCAGGTCAAAAAAGTCCGCGTGTGGGAGTCAGACACGTCGGATGTGACGTATTACAAGTAAGTCAAAAGCCTGCCTGCCGGCAGGCAGGGTCAAAATGTCAAAAAGTCAAACGTTCAAACTTATAACAACTTTTGACCTTGTGACGTTTGACCTTTCAACTTTATTTATATGAAAGCTGCAATCATCCTATTATCCGGCGGGCTCGATTCCGCGACGGCGCTTTATTATGCCAAGGCCCAAGGGTATAAAACGCACGCGCTGATTTTTGATTACGGCCAGCGTCATAAGAAAGAGATCATTCAGGCGAAAAAGATCGCGCAGCGGGCCGGCTGCGACACCCGCGTCGTCAAAATTTCGCTTCCCTGGCAGGGGTCGTCTTTGTTGGATAAAAAAATGCGCTTGCCGCAGAACCGCCGGATCATTCCCCCAGAAATCCCGTCGACCTATGTCCCGGCGCGCAATATTATTTTTTTAAGTTTTGCGGCGTCGTACGCGGAAGTGGCCGGGGCGCAGGCGATCTTTATCGGAGCGAACGCGATCGATTATTCCGGATATCCGGATTGCCGTCCGGATTTTTTTGAAGCTTTCCAGAAAGTGATCAGGCAGGGGATGAAAGCCGGCGTCGAAGGAAGAAAAATAAAGATCATGGCGCCGCTTTTGCATAAAACAAAAGCGCAGATCATCCGCATGGGGTTAAAACTTAAAGTGCCGTATG
Organism: uncultured Planctomycetales bacterium; assembly: GCA_964364715.1. GTDB lineage: Bacteria > Omnitrophota > Gorgyraeia > Zapsychrales > GWA2-47-8 > CAYING01. The sequence goes on along the minus strand of CAYING010000025.1, from coordinate 12,019 downwards.
AGTTGACCTGGTCGTGCTATCAGGGGGGAGCAAAACCCTGTGGTAAGTGTGATAGTTGTGTGTTGCGCGAAAAAGGTTTTCAGGAAGTATTGAAAGGTCCAAAGTCAAAAGGTCAAAATGTCAAAAGTTGTTATAATTTTTTACGTTTGACCATTTGACCATTTGACAGTTTGACTTTAATGACTGCTAAAATTTCTGAAATATTTTCTTCGATCCAGGGCGAAGGGCCGTACGCGGGCGTGCGCCAGGTCTTTGTGCGTTTTTTTCAATGCCATATGCATTGTGTCTGGTGCGACACGCCGGGTTCGATCGGTGACGGAAAACGTGAATTCAGGGAATACACGCTGGAACAATTATGGCGCGAGGTCAAGCCGCTCACGCAAGGGTGTCACTCGGTGAGCCTGACCGGCGGCGAACCGCTTCTGCAGGCGGATTTTATCAAGCGGTTCATTCCCACTATAAAGAAGGCGCGGCTCAAGGTTTATCTGGAGACGAGCGGTGTTCTGCATAAAGAAGTAAAGAAGATTATCAATGGCGTGGATATCGTATCGATGGATATGAAACTTCCCACCTCGACGCAAGAGCGCTCCTTTTGGAAAGAGCATGAAGAATTTTTAAAGATCGCGAAGAAGAAAGAAGTTTTTATTAAAGCGGTGATCACGTCGCAGACAAAATTGGAGGACGTGAAGCGCGCGGTCGGCATTGTGAAACGCATTGCGCCGCAGGCCAGGTTCATTCTTCAGCCGAATACTTTCGACCTTAATGACGGCATCGTGGACAAATGCGCGGAATTTCATATGTATTGCTTAAAATCTTTACCCAATGCTAGAATACTGCCGCAAATGCACAAATTTATTAACGTGAGATAGGAAAATTGGGTAAAATTAAGGAAAATTGGGATGAGAAGTTCTTATGAAGGCCTGCAAGGAAAGGTCCGCCGGCTGAAAACTCCGGCGATCGAAGTGTTCGCCAACCAATATCCGGACCGCGAGTATACGATAGCTTTAAGTATCCCGGAGTTTACCGCGATTTGTCCGAAGACCGGGTTGCCGGATTTCGCGACGATCAATATTGCCTACGCTCCCGGGAAAACATGCCTCGAGTTAAAATCGCTAAAAATGTACACGATTTTTTACCGCAATGTCGGGATCTTTCACGAACATTTGTCGAACAAAATTTTAGATGACATCGTGAAAGCGTGCCGTCCGCGCTGGGCCAAGGTGGAAGCGGTGATGAATACCAGGGGCGGGATCGATGCGACGGTAACAGCAATTTATAAAAAGCACTAAATCCTAAACCCTAAATTCTAAATAAATCTAAAATACAAAATTCGAAAGTTCTAAACGTTTTGGATTTGGATCATTGGGATTTTGAATTTGTTTAGAATTTAGGGTTTAGAGTTTAGGATTTAGATATTAGGGTTTAATTAAGGAGAATATTTATGCTTCGCATCGACGGCCGAAAGGCGGATGAATTACGCCGCATCAAAGTCACCAAAGATTATATAAAATTTGCCCACGGCTCCTGCCTGATCGAGTTCGGCGAAACAAAAGTGATCTGCACCGCGACCGTTGAAGAAGAAGTCCCGCCGTTCTTGAAAGAAGGGAATTCCGGCTGGGTCACTGCCGAGTACGGGATGCTTCCGGCCTCGTGCGAAACACGCGTGAAACGCGAGAAATCAGCGTCGGGCCGCAGCCAGGAGATCCAGCGCCTGGTCGGCCGTTCACTGCGCAGTATCGTGGATATGGAGAAGCTCGGAAAACGGACCGTCAAGATCGATTGCGATGTGATCCAGGCCGACGGCGGAACGCGGACCGCTTCGATCACCGGCGGATTTATCGCGCTCGTGGAAGCGCTTAAGAAAGTTCAAAAAGAGGGAAAGATCAGTGAGATGCCGATCAAGGATTACGTGGCGGCTGTCAGCGTCGGGATCTTGGACGGCAAAATAATTTTGGACCTGAATTACGCTGAAGATTCCAAGGCTGAGATCGATATGAATGTTGTGACGATCGGCAGCGGTGAATTCGTCGAGATCCAGGGGACCGGCGAGCGCAATACGTTCAGTAAGAAACAGGCTGATCAGCTTTTGACCATCGCTTCCCGCGGCATCAAACAGCTCCTGGATATTCAGAAGAAGGCCTTGAAGGGAATGGTAATTAAAAATGTAAAAGGTAAAGGTCAAAAGTGAAAAGTCAAAAGTAAAGTGTTCCTGCGGAACGCTAAATTTAGAGATTGCGAAGCAATACATCACTTTTGACTTTTAACCTTTGACTTTTGATTTTCTTATGTTGGAACTCCTCATCGCTACCCGCAACAAAGGCAAGGTCCGCGAGATCAAGGATCTTTTCAAAGATTTCGATATCAAGATCACATCCCTCGATGATTATCCTGATATGCCGCTCATTGAAGAAGACGGCGATACTTTTGAAAAGAACGCTTTTAAAAAAGCGGCCACGATCGCGCTTTATACCAAGAAATTGGTGATGGGAGAGGATTCGGGCTTGGAAGTTAAGGCTCTGAACAACCAGCCCGGTGTGTATTCGGCGCGGTTTTCCGGCGGCAACGCGACCGATGAGAAAAACAATAAGAAGCTTTTGCGGATGCTCAAAGGTGTTCCGCTGAAAAAACGTCAGGCCCGATACCGCTGTGCCGCCGCTCTCGTTGACGGTAAAAAGGTGATCGATGTGGTGCAGGGAAGCTGCGGCGGATTGATCACGCTTAAAGAAAAAGGCAAGAACGGGTTCGGTTACGACCCGCTTTTTTTGATCCCCCGCTACAATAAAACTTTCGGCGAATTACCCCTTGAAGTAAAATCCGCGATGAGCCACCGCGCCCGCGCTTTAAAGAAACTCAAAAAGGCTATTGAAAAATATTTTCGAGCCCGTCGATAAGGGCGTCTTTGACCTTATTGAGGACTTTCCCGGGGCGGGGTTTCGGCGTGAAGACAGGTTTCGAAAGCGTCCCGGTCATTTCCATATCCACGAATTGATTGGCGATGTTCATAACACTCGCGACCGGGGTCCTCAGCGATTGTGATTCGGTCAAGGCGATCTCGCTGAATTTCGGTTCGATAAGGAATTTTATATTCTGGTCAAAATCGATCGACCCGCGCCCTGCCAGCGTGACCTGTTCGCTGAATAGTGTCAGATTGGATGTTGAAACTTTTCTCTCCCGGACCTCAAATCCCATTGTCCCGCTGGTAAAATTCACGCTTTGAAATTCTTTCGGCAGGAGCGCGTTGATCAATCCCTTAAAGATCGTCATCTGCGCCAGGTTTCCTTCTTTTACCGACAAAGTCCCTTCACCGGAGAGGCCGGAACCGTCCTGCAGATGTCCGCTTAAATTCAAAGAACTGAAAATCTTTCCGGAGAGGGGCCTGTTTTTCAACCCGGTATCGTTCTTGAGTTTTTCCAGGTCAGTATTCTCGAGTGACAATGTCAGGTCAAAAGGGAGGTCATCATCGTCCAGATCCGCTGACGATGAAATGTTCAGATCGCCAGCGTAAAGTTTGGACGTGATCGAACAATCGGTAATTTTTTTATCTCTTTGAGTGAATCTTAAACCGACACCTTCAAATTTTAGCCCCCACAACAATAATCTTTCTGATTGGGAATCGATCGAGACGTCCCAATCGGTCCAGTTGTCGGCCGGCCCCCGCAACGTAAAATTTGTTTTCAAAAGTCCGCCGGGGTTGAGTGGTTTTATTTTCTCGGCCAATTGCGGCAGCAAGGCGGACAGGTCTGCTAATTCCAGGTCGGTGTGTCCTTCTAAGTTTAATTGCCGTGTGCCGTTTTTAAGGGCGATAGAACCTTGAACATCCAGCGGTGTATTGAGATAATATCCCCGCAGAGAGCTGATGGCGATGATCTTCACAGAGGGAGCCGCCGGGTCGTTTGCGATCTTGAGCTGAGAGGTTAAATTGATGCTGCTAGACACTAACGTGATATTCAGCGCGGGATTCTTAAGATCATTTAATGTGCCGTTAAGCGTATAATCATTTTTTTGCACGGTTCCTTTAAGATTTTCAAAAATAAATTTTTTGTTATCTCCCGACACTGTCCCGGTCATATTGGAGATCGGGAAGGGAAGCGGAGGGCCTTCAAGGGAAGCATTTTTCAGGACAGCTTTGATGTTAAGCCGGCCATTTTTCGCTGCGGATGTTCTTCCGCGGAAACGGCCTTCGATCGACGCTGATCCTGAGGGCGATAATTTCAGATCTTTATTAAATAGAGAAACGAGCGCAAATATTTTTTTCAAATCGACGTTGTTGGAATTGAAACGGACATCCATCTGGGGGTCCTTAAAGTCTCGCGCTGTTCCGCTGATCGTGAACGAGGATCCCAGCGTGTCAAAAGACAGCCGCTGTGTTTCGGCCTTATCATTGGAGAAGTTTGTTCTGCCCTGAACATTTGTTAAGTTGTCAATGTGGGGGATCCCCTTAATAGATGTCCGTTGAAAATCGACTTCGCCTTGATAGACGGCTGGAGCGTCGGGGGAAGTTCGCAGAGAGACCCGGGACGCCCAGGCGCCGGTTATTTGAAATTTTTCCTGGAGATCGATGAATGCCCTCGCGGTGGCGTATCTCCCTTCGAGATGAACAGCCCTGTCCTTGAAAACAATGTGAGTGTCAGGCGATTCGATCGTGCCGTCAAAGACGGTGTCCCTATATTTGAGATGTATTTTCTTGGAGAAAAGTGCGGCGGTTAGGTCAAAATCTCTGCCGTCAACGTTCGCCCGGAGGCCGCGGGCTTCAAATTCTCCGGCAACTTTGTATCCCAAGTCGACATTGATATCCTTGAGAACAAAATTGCCTTGAATTTTAGTGTTTGCATTGTCGCGTTCGAAAATAAAACTCGAGGCGGAAATGTCGAACCGCTGGTATTTTTGGTTGTGATTTTTGAAATATGCGTCTGTCCCCGACCAATCCCCCGAGATGCGCCATTTGTCCTCCATTTTTTGCAGCTGAAAGTGGGCGGCAGTAAAGTGGTTGGCGAATATGCTTTCTTGGGCGAGGTGGAATTCGGGGCTGTTGATATCCATTGCCCCGGAGACGGATAATTCCGTTTTGTTCAGTGTTAAAGAAAGGCCCGCTGTCTTGATCTGGAATTCAAACCTTATGGTTTGTTCATCGGGAAGAAATAATCTGATATATCGGGACGGCATTGCGGATATATTCGTTTTAAGAGTTAATTTTTTATCCGCAAAATGATATTTGCCCTGGGCAGTAAAGGCGGGGAACGGTTCAGTGTTTTCGCGGATCCGGCCGCCGACGGAGAAATCAACGCTTCCTTTCACTGACAGATTGGCTTTCGCATGGATATTTTGCAGTGCCTTTCTTAATTCTCCATCATTCTTTTGACCGGTAAAGTTTATTTGACCTCCGGTCAGTGAAAAACCGCCCAGCAGTATAGGCGCGGAAGACCCGGAGGATGCCCCGTTGAATTTTTCAATAATGTCGGAAAAGTTAAAGCTTTTGTCCGTATGGCGGATAACGGAAACATAAGGATTTTTTATGGAAATGGACGGGATGATGATTTTCTGATTTTTGAACAGGGCAGGCAGGAGCACCTGGAACGAGACCTCTTCAGCGGTTATGAAATCTTTGCGGGGGTCATTTTTTTCGAAAAGTTTGACATTCTTGAGGATAAATCCTTTTAAAAAAGAATAATCGACTTGGCCGACGGAGAGTTCCCGGTTGATCAATTCCTTGGATCTTTGCGATACGATTTCTTTCAGTTTGATCGGCAGGAAAATATTCTGGAAATACAAGATCGCCAAAGCGAGGATGCACAGGATGATCAAAGGCAGGATGAATAATGCTTTGTTGATTTTCATGGAGGGTATTATAGGGGAAAAGACATCACTCTTCAATGCGCTTGTTGCTGTCTCACGGCTTTTGTTTGACACCCGCCAGCTTTTTCTATATAATCTGATTTAATATTTATATATAAGGAATTTTATGTACTTGTTTTCTCTAAAATAATTTTGAGGGAACAAGCCTGCCTGCCGGCAGGCAGGTACTTATCCCAATTTCATCTATATGCTAAATGGGGTTAATTAAGCCCCGCCTGTGGCGGGACAGGGGAAATTGGAATGGAACTTGATGAAATTAAGAGAGTTAGGATAGAGAAGCACGACCAATTGAAGGCCGCAGGGATCCTGCCTTATGGACGAAAGTTTGAAGCCACGGATAGTGTCGCGAACACATTGGCCCATTTTGCTGACGGTAAAGAGGTCAAATTGGCCGGCCGTATGATCGCCAACCGCAGCCACGGCAAAGTGACCTTTGCCGACCTGCAGGACCAGACCGGCAAGATCCAGCTTTTTATCAAAATTGACGACCCGGAATCTAAGATCACCAAAATCTGCAAGAATCTGGACATCGGCGATATACTCGGGGTTTCCGGGACGCTGTTTATTACCAAGACCGGCCAGCAAAGTGTCCGTGTGTCCGACATTGAATTTTTGGCCAAATCGTTGATGACCCTGCCGGAAAAATGGCACGGATTGAAGGATGTGGAAACCCGCTACCGCCAGCGTTACGTCGATCTGATCGCCAATCCCGAAGTGAGGGATGTTTTTATGAAACGGAGTAAAATTACGTCTTTTATCCGAGCGTTCTTAGACAGCCGTGGATTTTTGGAAGTCGAAACGCCGATGCTGCAGCATCTTGCCGGCGGCGCGCGTGGTAAACCTTTTAAAAGTTTGCACAATGCCTATGATATGGAAGTTTTCCTGCGGATCGCGCCCGAGTTATTTTTAAAACGCCTTCTCGTCGGAGGATTTGAGCGCGTCTATGAAATGAACCGCAATTTCCGCAATGAAGGGATCTCAACGCGGCACAATCCGGAATTCACCATGCTGGAGGTTTATCAGGCCTACGGGGATTTTAACGATATGATGAATTTGACCGAAGAACTGATCAGCTCGCTGGTTAAGGAAGTGGCCGGCTCATATAAAATTCAATATCAGGGACAGGAATTGGATTTTACGGCCCCGTGGACCCGGCGGTCGTTCACCAAGATCGTTAAGGAAAAATTTGATATCGATCCCGGTGATAGCGCGGTAACGATGCTCGAAAAGGTCAAGGCGCATAAGGGTATTAAAGTGAAGATCGATAAATTGACCAGCTCCGCTGTTATGAAGATCGTCGAGGACCTTTTGGAAGAAGAAGCACAGGCCAATCCGATTTTTATTACGGATTATTTCGCGTTCCTTTCGCCGTTGGCCAAAACGTATCCGGATAATCCGCTGGTCGCCCAGCGTTTTGAACTTTTTGTCGCCGGGATGGAAGTCGGCAATGCGTATTCCGAGTTGAATGATCCGCAGGAACAGCGTCGACGTTTAATGGAGGACCTGGACGACGATGTGGAAACCGGGAACCGCAGTATTGACGAGGATTTTATCCACGCGTTGGAATACGGGATGCCTCCGGCGGGCGGACTCGGGATCGGGATCGACCGCTTGGTGATGCTCTTGACGGACGCGCCGTCGATACGGGATGTCATCTTGTTCCCCTTATTAAAGTCGGAACAGAAATGAGCTTGTGATAAAGATGAACTATGAAAACTGGATCAGTTACCGTTATTTGATATCGAGCAAGGGAGGATTTTTGTCCTTCTTGAATTTTGTTTCGATCGCGGGTGTCGCAATCGGCGTCGCCGCGCTCATTATCGTGACCGGGATCATGACCGGGTTCGGAAATAATCTCCGCGATAAGATCATCGGCACGACCCCGCACATTGTTGTGGAGAAAGAGATCGGCGTTAAGGATTTTGACAAAATTGCCGGTCAGCTGAAGGGGATCCCGGGGGTCGTCGGCGTTTCGCCGTATGTGCAGGGAAATGTTTTTATCGAGGATTCCGGACAGGCGCTGGGCCTGGTTGTCCGGGGCATTGATCCGGCGACCGAAGGCAGTGTGACCAAGATCAAAGAATATTTGCTTAAAGGTAAGGTGGATGATCTTACCGGTGACGGCATCGTGATCGGAAAAGAATTGGCGCGGTATTTCGGTTACAGCCTTGGCGATACCGTGACGCTCATCGCGCCGAGTTCGGGCCTGGCCGGGCAAAGCTGGCGTTATCAACTGAAGATCGTCGGTATTTTCTCTTCGGGGATGGTCGATTACGATATGAATTTGGTTCTGCTCAATATCAGAAAAGCCCAGGAGATCTTTAATCTGCCGGCGAATTTGGTCAGCGGCGTCGGAGTTAAAGTTTCTGATCCGTATAAAGTTAGTGATGTTAAAAAAAATATCCACGGGCTTTTGGGGTTCGGTTTTCTGGTGAAAACGTGGATCGATATCAACCGGAATCTTTTTGAAGCGCTGTACCTGGAAAAATGGGGATTGTTTTTGATCTTGACGCTGATGGTTTTGATCGCTTCGTTTAACATTATTACCACGCTCATTGTCACGGTGACCAGCAAGGTTCATGATATCGGGATCTTAAAATCGATCGGCGTACCGAGTTCGTCGATCCGCTGGCTGTTCACAAAATTGGGGATGTATATCGGCTCGATGGGGACGTTTTGGGGGGTCGTGGGCGGAGTGGCGTCGACGTATATCCTGCGGACTTATGTCAAAGTTCCGGCAGAAATTTATTCGATCGACCATGTGCCGGTCGATTTGCAGTTGACCGATATGCTGATCATTGTAGCGTCAGCGATGGCGATCACGTTCGCGGCGACGATCTATCCGTCGATGCGGGCCGCGGCCTTGCAGCCGGTGGAAGCCCTGCGGTATGAATAACGAAAAGATGTTGTGATGCTGGAAGCGAAAGATTTACATAAGACGTACCGGCTGGCGGCCAACGAACTGCATGTTTTGCGCGGGATCAATGTGGCGATCGAAGAAGGCGATGTGGCCGCGATCGTCGGCCCGTCGGGAGCCGGGAAATCAACGCTTCTTCACATTTTGGGCGCTTTGGACAAACCGTCGTCAGGAAAAGTGACCTTGGAAGGCGAGGAAATCTATTCGCTCTCTGAAAATCAACGCGCGAGGATGCGGAATACAAGAATGGGATTTATATTTCAGTTCTATCATTTATTGCCGGAATTCACGGCATTGGAGAACGTGATATTGCCGGCGGTCGTTAAGGCCAACGTGGGGAATGATTCCAGCGTACGGACCAAGGCCTTGGAGCTTCTGGACCGGGTAGGTTTAGCAAACCGATCATCGCATAAACCTAATGAACTTTCCGGCGGGGAACAGCAGCGGGTCGCGATCGCGCGGGCTTTGGTCAACGATCCCAAAGTCATTTTTTGCGACGAACCGACCGGGAATCTGGATTCAGAAAGCGGCCGGCAGATCATTCAATTGCTGCTGGAGTTGAATAAAAAAAATAAACAGACATTGGTCATCGTCACGCACGATGATAATATTGCCAAAGTCGCGCGCACCGTGATCCGGATGCGTGATGGAAAATTAGTCTGAAAGGCGGTTTACAATGAAGATATTCATTAACGGAAAATTTTTTGAAAGAAAAGACGCCAGAGTGTCGGTGTTCGACCACGGGTTCCTCTACGGGGACGGGGCTTTTGAAGGGATCCGTTCGTACAGCGGCTTGGTTTTCAAACTCAAAGAACACATTGACCGTCTTTATGAAACAGCGCATACGATGATGATCAAGATCCCGATCTCGAAAGAGCAGATGATCAAGAACGTCGCGGCAACGCTTAAGGAAAACAAATTGCGTGACGCGTATATCCGTCTTATCGTCACCCGCGGGGAAGGGGACCTGGGGCTTGATCCAAAAAAATGTTACGGCCATCCGAACATTATCATCATCACAGATAAGATCACCCTTTATCCTCCGGAACTTTATAAGAAGGGCCTTGAGATCATCACTGTCCCGACGGTGAGAAATCATAACGAAGCGCTTAATCCTCAGCTGAAATCGCTTAACTATCTGAATAATATTTTGGCGAAGATCGAGGCGAACAATTCCGGCTACAGCGAAGCGATCATGCTGGACGCGCAAGGGTATGTGGCGGAATGTACCGGCGATAATATTTTTATTTTCAAGAACGGTGTTTTGTCGACGACCAGCAACGGCCGGCTGCGCGGGATCACCCGTGACGCGGTTTTGGAGATCGCGGCCAAGGCGAAGATCAAAACCGAAGAGCGTTTGATCACCCGGCACGAGATCTTTAACGCGGACGAATGTTTTTTGACCGGGACCGCCGCTGAACTGATCCCGGTGGTTAAGGTCGACGGGCGCTTGATCGGCGGCGGCAAACCCGGAAAATTGACCGAGAAGATGATGCATTCTTTTCATGCGCTGACCCGTAAACAGGGAGTGAAGCGCTGATGCAATGCGATATCTGCGGAAATAAGAAAGCGACCGTTCATCTGACGGAGATCGTCGACGAGCAAATGACGGAATTGCACCTTTGCGAAGACTGCGCCCGTGAAAAAAGCGTTCAGATGGAGCAGCAGTTCGGCCTGGCGGACCTTTTGGCCGGGCTGGCGGATTTCGGCCAGCAGGTGAAACCGGCTGAAAAGGTCAAAATTCAGTGTATCAACTGCGGGATGACCTACGACGATTTCCGCAAATTCGGCCGGCTCGGCTGCGGCGATTGCTATAATACCTTTAAAGACCAGTTGGCGGCGCTTTTGAAAAAGATCCACGGCTCCAGCCAGCATTTGGGCAAGGCGCCGGTGAAACTTTCACATACGACCAAAAAGAAGATCGATATGTATCAGGACCTGAAAAAGCAGCTGCAGCAGGCGATCGAAGACGAAGATTTTGAAAAGGCCGCGGACCTGCGCGACAAGATCCGCGAATTAGAAAAGCAGGATAAGGTTTAATATGCAATTGGATGATCTGATCTATCAGACGGGTGAATGGCTCAAGGGAACAGGCCCGCATTCCGATATCGTGATGTCTTCGCGGGTGAGGCTGGCGCGTAATTTGAGCAAACTTCCTTTTCCGAATAAAGCCCCGAAGAAAATTTTGGAAGAGGTTTTAGAGTTGATCAATAAAACGATCGCTTCCGTAGATTATTTTAAGGGCGCGGGATTTTTAAAGATCGTCGAGCTCGATAATGTCGACCGGAAATTTCTGATCGAGCGCCATTTGATGAGCCATGAGCATGCGAGCAACCCCGACGGTAAGGCGCTGGTCATTTCCAAGGAAGAGATCCTGTCGGTCATGGTCAACGAAGAAGACCATATGCGCATTCAGGTCATGCAGTCAGGGTTTAATCTTGAGGAAACCTGGGGGATCATCAACCGCATCGATGAGGAATTGTCCGGCAAATTGGAATTCGCGTATCTTTCCAACTGGGGCTACCTGACCGCCTGCCCGACGAATACCGGGACCGGGATGCGCGGATCCGTGATGCTGCATTTACCGGCGCTGGTGATGACCAAACAGATCAATAAAGTTTTGGCCGCGATCTCAAAGTTGAGTTTTACCTCGCGCGGCTTTTACGGGGAAGGCACCCAGGCCTTGGGAAATTTTTATCAGATCTCCAATCAGGTGTCCCTGGGGCACAGTGAAGGGGAAATCATTCAGAATATCAACGGCCTGATCCGTCAGATCATCGAACAGGAAGAACAGGCCCGTCAGGCATTGCTCGTTCAGAATAAGGCGATGCTCGAGGATAAGATCTTCCGTTCGTGGGGTATTTTGGAGAACGCCTATATTATTTCCAGCCAGGAAACGGTCGAACTTTTGTCGATGGTGCGTCTGGGTATTGATCTGGGTATCGTCAAGGAAGTTGACCGCAAGGCGATCAACGAACTTTTTATTATGATCCAGCCGGCGCATCTGCAGAAAATAGAAGGCAAGAAATTAACGACCGTGGAGCGTGATTCGAAACGAGCGGCTTTGATACGAAAAAAATTAGGCGCGGCTTATTGACCAATAAATTCCGAAGTTAACGTGCAGTTCTAACAGGGGAGGAACCCGATATGTTCAATAGATTCACGGAACGAGCCAGAAAAGTCATCGTTTTCGCGAAAGAAGAAGCGCGCCGTTTTAACCACGATTACATCGGCACCGAGCATCTTCTC
>CAYING010000024.1:0-23156 GCA_964364715.1 uncultured Planctomycetales bacterium | reverse complement strand
CCGCGCCGGCCAACCTGACCATTTCAGGATAACTCACCCAATACGGCGAAGGGATCAAGACCTCTTCCCCCTCGTCAGCCAAAACCTGAATGATATTATAAATGGAATGCTTGGCCCCGCAGGAAACAATGATGGAGGCGGGATCGTATTTCAATTGATTGTCTTTTAGAAATTTCTCGGCGATGGCGGCGCGTAATTCCGGCGTGCCGGTGGAAGGAGTGTACTTGGTAAAACCTTTTTCGATGGCCTTGATCGCAGCCGTTTTGATGAAATCCGGGGTGTCAAAATCAGGTTCACCGGCGGCAAAATTCACCACATCATGGCCCTGTGACTGGAGTTCCTTGGCACGGGCCGTAATGGCGAGCGTCGAAGACCCAACGATATCTTTAACGCGCTGGTTGATCTTCACGGTCATGGGTGTCATAAGAAATTATTCCGCGGACGGTCTCTTGCGGAAGATGTTTTTGATCCCGCTGACGAAATTTTTTCCGGTCCCGCCTTTGATCTTGCTGCCGGACTTATCTTCCTGATGATGTCCGTGCGGCGCGGCCGGCTTCGCCTTTTCGATCGGCTGCTTTTGTTCCTGAATCGCGGGTTTCTCGGTTTCTTGCTTTGCGGACGGGGCAGCCTCTTTTGCCTTGACCTTTTTTTCAGCCTTGAGATTGCTGATGATGATCTTATCTTTTTCAGTAAGTTCCAAATAGGTCATCGGCGCGCTGTCGCCGCGGCGGATCCCGACCGGGATAATGCGCGTATAGCCGCCGACGCGGGATTGAAAACGCGGAGAGATCTTCGTGAATAATTCGCTGACCAATTGATGGTCGCAAAGAATCGCGAAGGCACGACGACGGTGCGCCAATTGCCCCTTTTTGCCGAGCGTGATCAATTTCTCAACGAGTTTGCGCGCTTCCTTCGCTTTGCTCAAAGTCGTGCACACACGCTGATGAATCAAGGTTGCTTTGGCAAGATCACGCAATGTGGCTTTGCGCAAACTTCGATTGCGGCTTAATCTATTCCCGGCGACACCGTGTCTCATATTATTCCTTCTTTCTGACTTTCTTCATATCGATTTTCATGCCTAAATGCAATCCCATCACTTTCAAGAGGTCATTGATCTCGGTCAAAGATTTCTTACCGAAATTGCGAAAACCTAACAATTCGGATTCGCTCTTTTTGACCAGCTCAGCGATGGTCTTGATATTCGCTTCTTTCAAACAGTTCGCGCTGCGGACCGACAATTCCAATTCGGATATCGGCAGGCGGAGTTTGTCATATAATGCCTGTTCTTCAACGGAAACCTCTTCTTCCTCTTCTTCTTCCTCCGGCAATTGGCCGTAGCTGACGAACACGTCCAAATGGCGCTGCATAATGTTGGCCCCGTAAAGCAAAGCCTCTTTGGGGTTAATGCTGCCGTTGGTCCAGATCTCGAGAATGAGCTTATCGTAATCGGTGCGCTGTCCGACGCGGGTATTTTCAACAAAAAAATTCACTTTGCTGATCGGCGTAAAAATGGAATCGATGGGGATCATCCCGACCGGCAGGCCTTCTTTCTTATTCATATCAGCCGGAACATATCCGCGGCCGCGGGCGACTTCCAATTCGACGTGAAAACGGGTATCGCGGGTCAAGGTCGCGATATGATGGTCCGGATTGACGATTTCGACGGTTTCGTCGCAGATAATGTCTTTTCCCTTCACTTCACCTTTTTTGTCGGCTTTGATATAAATGGTTTTAGGAACCTTGGAATGCGACTTGACGATCAAACCCTTGATGTTCAAGACGATCTCGGTCACCGATTCCAAAACACCGGGGACCGTTGAAAATTCATGCTGAACCCCTTCGATCTTGATCGACGTAACGGCGCTGCCTTCGATCGACGACAGAAGAATCCGGCGCAATGAATTCCCTAATGTGACACCATATCCTCTCTCAAACGGTTCGGCGATGAACTTGCCGTACATTCCGCTATAGCCGGTCTCATCACAATCGAGCCGCTTGGGCATCTGAAAATCTCGCCACTTAATCCCCATATTGTCCTCCTAAAATAGTTGATAAATATCCAGAAATTATCTGGAGTAAAGCTCAACGACTAACTGTTCATTGACCGGCGCGTGAATTTCTTCGCGTTGCGGAGCCCGCTTGATCTTGATGCGGAAATGTTCTGCGTCCACTTCGAGCCAGGCAGGGACGGTCCGATCCTTGGAAGCTTCAATGTTCTCTTTCAGATTCTTGACCCCGGTCGTCTGGGCCTTGACTGAAATTTCATCATTATCCTTGACCAGAAATGAAGGAATGTTCACCCGGCGGTCATTGACATAAACGAACGCGTGGCCGACGATCTGGCGGGCTTCCTTACGGGACGTCGCGAAACCGGATTGATAGATCACATTATCCAAACGGCGTTCCAAATATTGGAGCAGAACCGTGCCGGTAACACCCTTCTTCTGAACCGCCATATTGAAATAATTCCGGAATTGTCTTTCCAGCAGGCCGTACATTCTTTTCAGCTTTTGTTTTTCACGAAGCTGTAACCCGAAGTTGGATAACTTCGGACGTTTGGCACCGTGCTGGCCGGGAGCGTATTGCCGGCGCTCCAAAGCGCATTTATGCGTATAGCAACGGGCGCCTTTTAGAAAAAGCTTCTCCCCTTCTCGCCTGCATTTTCGACAACTTGGACTTAAATCTCTCCCCATGAACTTATTTCCTTTCTAGACTCTTCTCTTTTTACGAGCCCGACAGCCATTGTGCGGCAATGGCGTGATATCTTTAATGGAAGTTACGGCCAATCCGGCAGACTGCAATCCGCGGATCGCTGACTCACGGCCTGAACCAGGACCTTTCACAAGAACTTCGACCGTCTGTAGTCCCATATCTTTTGCTTTTTTGGCAGCGTCGGAAGCGGCGACTTGGGCGGCGAACGGCGTTGATTTTTTGGAACCGTTGAACCCTAAAAGCCCCGGGCTGGCCCAGACGATCGTGTTGCCCTGTTTATCGGCTATCGTAATAATCGTATTATTGAAGCTGGCATGAATATGAACAATCCCGCTCGTGATCCCCTTCAATATTTTCTTTTTTGTTTTTTTTTCATCTTTTACCATTTGAATTTATCCCTTCAATTATTTCTTCGGCTTGGCCGGCTGAGCCGCTTTGGCCATCATAGCGCCGACGTTAATTTTCTTCCCCTTGCGGGTACGGGCATTGGTTTTGGTTCTCTGGCCGCGCACCGGCAATCCGCGGCGATGGCGATAACCGCGGTAAGAACTGATGTCCTGCAGCCGGCGGATGTTCTGCTGAACTTCGCGCCGCAGATCACCCTCGACGATATAGTTGTTCTGAATAATATTGGTCAAACGCGCGATCTCCTCGTCCGTCAGGTCTTTAGCTCTTTTCGCGTGATCGATCTTGGCGACATCGAGGATCTTATCCGCGGTTATCCGGCCGATCCCGTAAAGATACGGCAGGGCTGCATCGATCCGTTTTTCTCTTGGAATATCAACACCGAGTATTCTGGGCATATTTCTATCCTTGTCTTTGCTTATGTTTAGGGTTGGTACAAATGACCCTGACAACATTTCTACGGCGAATGATTTTACAATTGCTACAAATTCTTTTAACTGATGATTTAACTTTCATCCCAATTTTCCTTTATATAATCCCAATTATTGTTAGAGGAAATTGGGATAAGTACTTGTTTCCTCTAAAAATTATCAGGAAAACAAGTACATCTCTATCTCCCTGCTCCCTGCCCCGCCTCCGGCGGGGCTTTGACTATTTACACCGGAAGGTAATCCTGCCCTTGGTCAGATCGTAGGGGGAAAGCTCAACTTTCACCCGGTCTCCCGGAAGAATCCTGATAAAATGCATCCGGATCTTTCCTGAAATATGCGCTAATACCTTATGTCCGCTATCGAGCTCCACCCGAAACATCGCGTTCGGCAGCGCTTCCGCAATAACACCATCGACTTCTATAAGATCTTCCTTGGACATTCTTGAGTTAATACCTCTGGCCCTGCTTTTGTGATCACAATAGTATGCTCAAAATGCGCTGAAGGTTTTCCATCGGTTGTGACTACCGTCCAACCGTCTTCCTTGATCCTTGTTTGCCAGCCTCCCAGATTGACCATCGGCTCAATAGCCAGCACCATTCCTTCTTTTAAAACCGGACCGCAGTGCGGCGGGCCGAAATTGGGAACTTCCGGTTCCTCATGCAGATTCTTTCCGATTCCATGACCGACAAATTCACGCACAACCGAAAAATGATTCGCCTCCACAAAACTCTGCACGGCGTGAGAAATATCCGACAGATGATTATCGACCTTGGCCTGTTTGATCCCCTGGTAAAGCGACTGCTCCGTTATCTCCAGCAGCCTTTGCAATTCAGCGTCGACCTTGCCAATCCCGACAGTGACGGCCGTGTCCGAATAATATTCATTATGGACCAAACCGACATCGAGGCTGACGATATCTCCTTCATTCAAAACCCTTGGGCCGGGAATACCGTGAACGACTTCTTCATTGACGGATAAACACACGCTTCCGGGAAACCCGCGATACCCTTTAAATGCCGGCCTCACTTTATACGCGGCCATCAGCTCCTCAGCCTTGGCGTCAATTTCTTTGGTCGTAATTCCGGATTTTAAAGAACGTTTTAATTCCTGAACGATCGAAGCTAAAATCTTACCGGCCTCGCGAAGAATCTCAATTTCTTCTTTTGCTTTCAAGCGTATTGAATTTGCTGTCTTCATTAAGAATTTTTTTTATATCATCACACAGCGATTCGGATTCACGGTCACCGTTCAGCGTGACCAATTTCTTTTGCTTTTGATAATACTCAATGATCGGCTTGGTGCTTTCCGCATAAACGTCCATACGCTTACGGATCGTCTCCTCATTATCATCGGAACGCTGGTACAATTCACCGCCGCAGGCATCACACACACCTCTCTTCTTGGGAGGCCGATTCTTAATATGGAAAAGAGCGTCACATTTTTTACAAACCCGCCGGCCGGTTAACCGCTGCACGACGATCGACAAAGTCGCTTCCAAATACAGAGCACAGTTAATGGACTGTTTATTTCTTTTCAGAATACTATCCAGATCCTCAGCTTGCGTCGAGGTCCTCGGATAACCGTCCAGCATATACCCCTTAGTGAAAACTTCTTTTCGCGTCACTTTCTGTTCGATCATCTTGGTGACGACTTCATCCGGAACGAGCTGGCCGCTCTCAACAAATTTCTTTATTTCCCGGCCAAGTTTCGTGCCATCCTTCATTTCCTGCCGCAAGAGATCGCCGGTCGAAATATGCAGGATGTTCAAAATATTTTTCAGCAACCCTGCCAGCGTTCCTTTCCCGGCTCCCGGAGGCCCTAAAAGGATGATCTTCATTATGCCCGCCGTCCTCTTAACTGGCCGGTGCGCATAAACCCTTCATAATGACGCATCAGCAAGTGAGATTCGATCTGTTTCATCGTATCCAGCATAACGCCGACAATGATCAAAATCCCTGTCCCGCCGAAAAACGATGCCACTAAATAAGGAACTTTAAACGACGCCATGATCGCATCCGGCATGATCGCGATCGCGCAGACGAACAACGCGCCCGCCAACGTGATCCGCGTCATAATAAAATCCAGAAAGTCGGCTGTCTGTGTTCCCGGCCTGACCCCAGGAATAAAACCGCCGTGCTTTTTCATATTCTCCGAAACTTCAATCGGATTAAAAACGATCGCCGTATAAAAATAACAAAAGAAAACGATCAAAAGCCCATAGATAAAATAATACAAAAAATGTCCGCGCGCGATATGCGATGCCCAGCTCTGAAAAAGCGGAGACGGCATAAAACTGGCCAGCGTTGCCGGGAACAAAATGATCGACTGCGCAAAGATGATCGCGATAACACCGGCCGTGTCAACCTTCAAGGGGATATAGGTGCTCTGCCCGCCGTAAACTTTTCGCCCCACAACTCGTCGGGCATATTGAACCGGGATCCGCCGCTGTCCTTGCGTAATGAGCGTAATCGAAAGAATAACACTCACCAAAAAGAAGCACATCATGATCAGCGTCAACGGCTGCAGCTGTCTCACTCCACCCTCGCCCGGAGACAAAAGCATCACGACATTTTGAGCGGCTGCCGGCAAGGCTGACAAGATACCGGCGGTAATGATCAACGAGATGCCGTTCCCGATCCCGCGCTCCTGAATTTGCTCACCGAGCCACATCAACAAAAGCGTTCCTGAAGACAAGGTCACAACCGTCACCAAACGAAAACCCCAACCCGGATCATTCACGATCGTTAATCCGGCAAACGACTGCGGACTTTCCAACCACAGCGAAATAAAGAATGACTGAACCAGGGCCAAAACCAATGTTCCGTAACGGGTATACTGATTGATCTTGTGATACCCGGCCTGACCTTCCTTGGCGATCTTTTCCAGCGCCGGGATGACCGCCGTCAATAACTGCATAATGATCGAACTGGAAATATACGGCATGATCCCTAACGAAAAGACCGTCAATTTTTCCAGCGACCCTCCGGAGAACATATTCATAATCGTGAATATGCTGCCGCCCGACGTGTTATTAATCTTTTCAAAGAACTCAGCCAACACCGTTCCATTGATCCCCGGTGTCGGGATATAGCAGCCGATCCTATAAACAGCAACGATCCCGAGAGTAAAAAGGATCTTC
This sequence comes from uncultured Planctomycetales bacterium, assembly GCA_964364715.1. Taxonomy (GTDB): domain Bacteria; phylum Omnitrophota; class Gorgyraeia; order Zapsychrales; family GWA2-47-8; genus CAYING01. The sequence goes on along the minus strand of CAYING010000024.1, from coordinate 16,469 downwards.
TTTTTTAACTCGGGTATTTTAAAACAATTTGCGAAAGCGGATAGCATTACTTAGAAATTAACTTTTCTGGGAGTTACTTTCTTTAATGGGTCCTAAGCTCGCGATCGTTTCGACCTTGCCGCCTGCTTTTAAGATCTTTTCCTGCGCGCTCTTTGAGAATCGGTGGGCGTGACAAACCAGAGGTTTTTTGACTTCGCCGTCACCCAGAATCTTGAACGGTTTATTCAAGCTTGAGATCAATCCATGGGATTTCAAGGAATGGGCATCCACCACGGTCCCCTCCTTGAAACGGGTCAAACTTGCCAAATTAACGACCTGATAAAGAATCGGCGCTTTGCTGTTGAACCCCAATTTCGGGATACGACGGACCAAAGGCATCTGACCGCCTTCCATACCCAAACGCGTGGCGCGGCCTGATCTGGCGCTTTGCCCCTTATGTCCGCGGCCGCTTGTTTTTCCGTGACCGGAACCCGGCCCGCGGCCAACAATTTTTCTCTTCTTACGGGAACCGCTCGGTGATTTAAGTTCGTGTAAAAACATTACTAAACTCCCTGCCCCGCCGTGGCGGGGCTTGTGGTCTGCGGGACTTCCACAGCAGTTAATTTACCCGACTTTAAACGTATCAGACCGTCAATCGTCGCCTTGACAACATTAATGGGATTATTCGAACGGTGACATTTCGTTAAAATATTTCTGATGCCGGCCCCGTCGCAAATTGCACGCACCGGACCTGCGGCAATAACACCGGTACCTTCAGAAGCCGGTTTCAACATTACTGAAGCGGCTCCGCATTTTCCGATAATTTCATGGGTAATGGTCGTTCCCTTCATCGGGACCTGGATCATATTTTTCTTGGCTTTTGCCAAAGCCTTACGGATCGCGGTGGCGACTTCCCCGGCCTTATCCAAGCTGTATCCGACGCGGCCGCGGCCGTCACCGACCACAACCAAAGCGCTGAAGGACATTTTCTTCCCACCCTTGGTGACCTTGGTGACGCGGTTGATCGCTAAAACTTTTTCGACAAATTCTGTATTAGACTGTACTTTCGGGACCAAAGACTCACCAACAACTGCGACGTGTTCTTCCGCCGGCTCACCGGGTTTCGCAACACGGCGCCCTTTGGCCGCGGCATCCTTTTTAAAATCCCGATCGAATTTACCCTTGAATCTTTCGTTAGCCATATTTTATTTTTCCCTGATCCTTAAAATTCTAATCCTGCTTTTCGGGCAGCTTCCGCAAAAGCCTTAACGCGTCCATGATACTGATAGCCGCCGCGGTCAAAACACACTTTTTTGATGCCCTTACTGATCGCTATTCCGGCCAGCTTTTCGCCTAAGACAGTCGCGGCGGCAACATTCCCGCCATCCTTTAATTTACCCTTAAGATCTTTGGCCATGGTGGATTTGCCGATCAGAACTTTTCCGGTTGCATCATCGACGATCTGCGCCGAGAAATTGTTAATGCTCCGGTGCACGCACAAACGCGGACGTTCAACGGTGCCGAGCATGCCCTTCCGGATTCTTTCATGACGATAAAATCTTTTAAGTTCGCGTAAGTTTTTCATCCCAATTTTCCCTGCCCCGCCACAGGCGGGGCTTTATACTCCCAATTAATAATTTAGATGAAATTGGGATAAGTACTTGTTACATCTAATAATTTCACGGAAAACAAGTACATATTATTTTGTAACGGATTTACCTTGTTTCCGCCGGACAATTTCCCCTGAATAACGGATGCCTTTACCTTTATACGGTTCCGGCGGTTTAATATCCCGGATCTCAGCGGCAACCTTTCCGACCAGCGCCTTATCGATCCCTTCAATCACGATCTGCGTCGGCTGCGGCGAAGTCACCTTGATCTCTTTCGGGAACTTATACTCGACGGGATGGCTGAACCCTAAATTCAAAACAAGCGCATCACCCTTCATTTGGACCCTAAAACCCACGCCCTGGATATCCAGCTCCCGTTTATGCCCCTTCGTAACGCCTTCGATCATTCCAACCAAAAGCGCACGGATAGTCCCGTGATTAGCCTTGGATTGCTTCAAATCATTGCCGCGGCTCACCAGCAAGTTCCCATCCTTCTGCTCGACCTTAATGCCATACGGCAAGGCTAAAGACAGTTTTCCCTTCGCGCCTTCAAGCTGCAATGATCTGCCGGTCGCGGAAAATTTAACATCTTTGGGTAACGCAACCGGTATTCGGCCGATTCTTGACATAATCCATTAAACCTCTTTAAGAATTCATTACCAAATGTAACACAAAACTTCGCCGCCGACTCCGAGTTTACGGGCTTCACGATCGCGCATAACGCCCTTCGATGTGGAAAGAACTGCAATACCGAGGCCGTTCAAAACACGCGGCAACCGCTCATGATCGGTATAAACTCTGACGCCGGGTTTAGAAATCCTCTTCAGCCCGATAATGGCCGGCTTCTTATTCTCATACCGCAAGTACACCTTTAAAGTCCCCTGCACATTGTTCTTCAACAAACGGAAATCTTCAATATACCCCTCCTCTTTAAAGATCTGCAGCATTCTTTCGCCGATCTTGGAGGCCGGGACATCCACCGTTTCTTTGCGGGCCGAAACAGCGTTACGGATATTGGTCAAAAAATTTGAAATAGGATCTGAAAGCGACATAATTATAAACCTCTCTCTACCAGCTTGCCTTTTTTACGCCGGGGATCTCGCCTTTCCACGCCAACTCACGGAAACAGATACGGCATGTTCCGAAACGGCGAAGGTATCCTCTCGGGCGGCCGCAAATGCGGCAGCGATTATGTTGTCGTGTTGAAAATTTCGGCTTTTTCTTTGATTTATTGATTAACGATTTTTTTGCCATAAATATTCTTCTCGCTTTTATTTTTTAGAAAAAGGCATCCCTAACAAAGCCAGGACTTCCATCGTGTGCTCTTTGGGGCCGTGATCGAAAACAAAGGTGATGTCCATACCTTGCGTTCGCTGCGCTTTGCCGGGGTCAATTTCCGGAAAAATGGTCTGCTCGGAGATCCCGACAGTATAATTCCCTTGCTTATCAAAAGCCTTGCGCGAGACACCGTTAAAGTCACGGATACGCGGCAGAGCCACATTCACCAACCGGTCCAAAAATTCATACATCCGTAAACGGCGCAAGGTCACCTTGCAACCGACCGGCGCATTTTCCCTCAACTTGAAATTTGAGATCGCTATTTTGGAACGACGCAGGCTCGGTTTTTGTCCGGTAATTATCGCCAGCTCTGACATAGCCGTTTCCATAATCTTCATATCGCTGATCGCTTCGCCGACGCCCATATTGACCACGATCTTTTCAAGACGAGGAATTGCCATCGGGTTTTTAATCGAAAACTTGCTCTGCACTTGCGGAATTATTTCCTTACGGAATCTTTCTAATAAACGGGGCGTCACTTTAAATTACCTCTCCACTAGCTTTACTGATACGCACCTTGGTCCCGTCCTTCAGGATCGAAGCGCCAAAGCGGGTCGGTTTGTTGGTTTTTCTGTCAACCAGCATAAGATTGGAAATGTGGATCGAAGCTTCGCGCTCGATCAAACCGCCCGGCTGATCCTGACGGGTCCGGCGCTGAGCCTTTTTCATCATATTGAGCCCTTCGACCAAGACGCGCTGGGTCTCGAGGATGATCTCAAGGACTTTCCCGGTCTTTCCTTTTTCTTTTCCGGCGATAACAATCACTTTGTCGTCTTTTTTAATTCGAAACATATTAAACAACCTCGGGGGCTAATGAAACGATCTTTAAATATTCCAAGCTGCGCAATTCGCGCGCAACCGGTCCGAAGATACGTGTTCCGCGGGGGTTGCCGGCATCATCGATCAAAACAACCGCGTTGCTGTCAAACCGGACGTACGTGCCGTCGGAACGGCGGATCTGCGTCTTGGTCCTGACAACAATACCTTTAGCTTTTTCTCCCTTTTTCACAGCGGCTTCCGGAGCTGATTCCTTGATGTTGACTCGCACAACATCTCCGACATGAGCACACGCTTTTCCCTTTTTGTTCAGAACACCGATCAACGAGGCCTTGCGGGCTCCGGTATTATCGGCAACATCACATATGGATTTCATATAAAGCATTGGCTCACCTTAATTCTTGCCAGTTAAAACTTCGGTAATAACCCAGCGTTTATCTTTCGATATCGGGCGGGTTTCCATGATCCGAACCAAGTCGCCTGATTTGGAAGTATTTTTCTCATCATGAGCCTTATACTTCGCGGCTTTTTTGACCGGTTTATCGTATTGCGAATGCTTCGCGGTCCAGCGAACCTGAACAACGCGGGTCTTGTTCATTTTGTCGCTGACAACGGTACCCGTTAAAAATTTGCGGCGGTTAATTCTTTGTTCCATCTTTTTCTCTCTCTTTTAAGATAGTCAAAATACGCGCGATCTCACGTTTAATGCTGCGAAAACGGGCCGACTTTTCAACCTGCCCCATTTTCCGCTGATAATTCAAATCGAACAATTCCTTTTTCAAGGTCTTTTCTTTTTGAGCCAACTCATCTTTACTTAAATTTCTGATCTCGGTGATCTTCATGACAAAACCTTCGCTGATTAGTACCGTGTACCCTAAATTATATTCAGAAGAACACGGTACAATACTGCGCTCCCTGCCTGCCGGCAGGCAGGCTCATGACAAAATTTAGGCAACGCAGTATTAGTGTGCCCTTGTAATAAATTTAGAATGAACAGGCAGTTTAAAAGCCACCAGACGCAGCACTCGTTTCGCGAAATCTTCCGGGATACCGGAAAGTTCGAACATCACGCGTCCGCGGCGGACCGGGGCGACCCAGTGATCCAAATCGCCTTTTCCCTTCCCCATGCGGGTTTCAGCCGGCTTCTTTGTGACCGGCTTGCTTGGGAAAATATTGATGTAAAGCTTCCCGGCTCCGCGGAGTTTGCGGGCGACAACAACGCGCGCCGCCTCAATGTGGTTGGCGCCGATATAACCGTTGTTCAGCGCCTTCAAACCAAATTCCCCAAAGTGCAATTCCATGCCGCGTGTTGCGATGCCGCGATTCTTGCCTCTCTGCGTCTTGCGAAATTTAACTCTTTTGGGGATCAACATAATTTATATTCTCCTGCCCCGCTCCAGGCGGGGCTTAAAATTTCTTATACTTTCGGGGCCGCGGGTTCAGCTGCCGCCGGGGCTGCGGCTGCGTTGATTTTTTTTCGGTCAACGATCACATCCCCTTTATAAACCCACACCTTGATCCCCAAGATACCGTACGTCGTCAACGCTTCTGCAAAGCCATACTCGACATCAGCGCGCAGTGTGTGCAAAGGAAGTTTTCCGTCCTTGTATGTTTCACGACGGGACATCTCAGCGCCGTTCAAACGCCCCGATACGCTGATCTTGACCCCTTTAACACCCGACTGCATGGCCTGATCAATCGAACGCTTCACGGCGCGGCGGAACGCGACTCTTTTTTCCAGCTGAAATCCCACGTTCTGGGCGATCAACTGCGCGTCGGCCGAAGCATTCTTAACCTCACGCGGCTCGATGGTGATCTCACGGGAAACGATCTTGTTGATCTCTTCCTTTAATTTATCGATGTCCGCGCCGCGGCGGCCGATAATGACACCCGGCCTTGCGGTATAGATAATGATCTTCACTTTATCGGCGCGTTCAACTTCAACGCGGGAAACAGCGGCCTGGGCAAATTTTGTTTTAATGAATTTCCGGATCTTGTAGTCTTCAAGAATGTTGTTGGCAAAATCTTTTTTCTCGGCGAACCAAGTGCTCCGCCAATTCTTGATGTATCCGATCCTTAACAATAATGGACTGACTTTTTGCCCCACGCTGATTCTCCTATTTAGTGATCAAATCTTTAGTGATCAAATCGAGTTCAATGGTTAAATGCGTTGTCCTTTTCAAGATCGGGGTAGCACGCCCGAATGACGCGGCTCGGAATCTTTTCCACATCGGCCCCTGATCGGCGGTGATCTTGGAAATGAAAAGCTGATCTTCGGCCAAACCTTTTTGCTTTGCGTTGCTGACCGCGGAGCTGAGCACTTTTTTAATAAGTCCCGTGGAGCCTTTGTCGGCGTGGGTCAAGATCATCAGTGAGGCGGCAACATCTTTTCCTCGTATGAGATCAATGACCTGTCTGACCTTCATCGGTCCAACGCGTATATATCTGCCTCTTGCTTGAGCAATCATTTTAAAATTCCTTTAAATTAAGTTAACTGCGCGGCCTTTTTAGCTTTAACGCCGCCGTGTTTCTTGAACGTACGTGTCGGGGCGAAATCGCCGAATTTGTATCCCACCATATTCTCTGTTATGAAAACCGGAACATGCTTACGCCCATCGTACACCAAAACAGTAAAACCGACGAATTCCGGCGTAACGGTTGATCTTCTCGACCAGGTTTTAATGGGCTGTCTTTGACCGGAAGAGATCATTCGGTGCAGCTTCTTCACTAAAGCCTCTTCAATATATGGACCTTTTTTAACTGAACGAGCCATCGTTACTTCGCCCTTCTTTTAACAATGAATTGATTGGAATATTTGCGTTTCGTACGAGTTCTCAAACCTTTGCTCTTCTGACCCCACGGGCTGACCGGATGAGGATTTCCCTGAGGAGCTTTACCTTCACCGCCGCCGTGAGGATGGTCGACCGGATTCATAACAACACCGCGGACATGCGGACGACGGCCGGTCCAGCGATTTCGTCCGGCCTTACCGATCGAAACAGTTTCATGCTCAACATTGCCTAACTGACCGATAGTGCAGCGGCAATTCATATGGATCTTACGAACTTCCCCTGACGGCATACGCAGCTGAGCGTAATCGCCTTCTTTCGCCATGATCTGCGCGGCTGTTCCGGCTGAACGGACCATTTGCCCGCCTTTACCAGACTGCAATTCAACATTATGGATCGCAGTACCTAACGGAACATTGCGCACTAATAGCGAATTCCCGGCGCGGATTTCAACATCAGTCCGATCAGTGCTGATGATCTTATCACCAGCCTTCAATTCTAAGGGAGCAAGGATATAAGCTTTCGCGCCGTCTTGGTACTGAATCAAGGCAATACGCACCGTGCGGTTCGGATCATATTCGATCGCGATGACTTGGGCTTCCTGATCAAGGCGATTCCGCTTGAAATCGATCAAACGGTACATCCGTTTGTGCCCGCCGCCGCGAAAACGCATCGTGATTCGGCCGTATGAATTTCGTCCGCCGGAGCTCTTCAAGGAAACCAATAAGGACTTTTCCGGCTTCCCTTTAGTGATCTCTTTGAAATCATGCAAAACTGCGTGCCGTAATCCATTCGTTGTTGGTTTAAATCTTTTCAATCCCACGTCAAATACCCCTTTTTAAGTGACATCAATTTTCTGGCCGTCTTTGAGCGTGACCAAGGCTTTCTTCCACTCGCTCGTCATACCGATCGCCTGACGCACGCGTTTTTTCTTGCCCGGCAGCAGAGAAGTATTAACGGATTCAACTTTAACTTTATAAATTTCTTCAATAGCGCTCTTGATCTCGATCTTGTTCGCGCGCCCGGAGACCTGAAAAAAATACTTTCTTTGTGGCTCGAGCAAGGTGCCTTTCTCGGTCCGCAATAAATTCTTAACTATATCGTAGCTGGTCTTCATTATTTGGATTGGATCCGTTTTAAAAGATTTTTAAAGGCTGAGCGCGTGACCAATAGTTTCTTGTTCAATAAAACATCATAGGCATTCACGTCGATCGCGCGCTTGATATTGAACGCGCGGATGTTGCGGGAAGCCAAGAACACGCTCGCGTCACACCCGTCCAGAAGCGCCAAGATCTTGCCTTCTAATTTGAGTTTGGAAAGGATCTTAGCGAATTCCTTGGTCTTGGAAACTTTTTCTTTCAATTCATCGACACAGAGCAAATTCTTTCCGGCATATTTGTCATTCAAGCTTTCCCGCAAGGCGGCTGACTTGATTCTCTTCGGAAGCGTGTAGCTGAAATCTCTCGGATGCGGGCCGAACACCACACCGCCCTTGTGCCACAGCGGTGAACGGGTCGAACCGGCACGAGCACGGCCTGTTCCTTTTTGGCGCCACGGCTTTCTGCCGCCGCCGGATACTGCGCCGCGCTCTTTCGTCGAAGCATGGCCGGAACGTAAGGAGGCCTGATACATCAAAATCGCCTGATGAAGGACATCCTGATTCACCTTAGTGCCGAAAATTTCCTCGGGTAATTCGATGCTGTCTGTTTCTTTTCCTTCTTTATCGTAAACCGGTAATTTCAACATGATTAAACCTTTCCACCAACAGCTTTTTTACTTTGCTTCATCGGATTCTTCTTGACGGCCGACTGAGAAGCCTTCGGCGCATCAAGTTCCGAAAACTTTCTTTTGCGCGATAAATTGATCTCCAAGCAGGCGTTCTTTTTCCCGGGAACAGCGCCTTTCAGCAGGATCAAATTGTTTTCGGCGTCAACTTTAATAACGCGTAAATTTTCAATGGTCACGCGGTCATTACCCATATGGCCGGGCATATGGGTTCCCTTATAAACGCGGGAAGGATCCGCGCTTGAGCCGATAGAACCGACACGGCGATGGTGCATAGAACCGTGGCCGGCAGGGCCCCCCATCCAGTTCCAACGCTTCATACCGCCCTGAAAACCCTTACCGATCGATGTACCGCTGACATTGACGAAATCGCCTGGTTTAAAAATATCAACCTTGATCTCTTGCCCTACTTTATAGTTAGTATTATCGGTAGACTCAAATTCTTTAATATGCCGGACCGGGGCAACACCGATCTTTTTAAAATAGCCCAGCTGCGGCTTCTTGACGCGGGACTCTTTGACCGCCTCAAAACCCAACTTGACGCGCTTATGAGGGGCATCCAATAAACCCAAAACATAGCAAGGCCCGACCTCCAAGACAGTGACGGGAACAACATTCCCGTCCTTGTTAAAAATCTGAGTCATTCCAATTTTTTTTGCCAATACACCGCGGATCATAGTACCCTTCTCTAAAATTACCAGCTATTATTGTTTGATCTCGACATCGACACCGGCCGGCAAGTTCAATTTGCGTAAGGCCTCAACTGTTTTTGCCGTCGGTTCTATAAGATCGATCAGGCGTTTGTGCGTCGCCAGCGAGAACTGCTCGCGGGACTTCTTATCAACGAAAGGGGAACGAAGGACAGTATACAGCTCTTTCTTCGTCGGCAAAGGTATTGGGCCGGCAACTTTGGCGCCGGTACGGATCGCCGTTTCCACTATTTCTTGAGTCGACTGATCGATCAACCGATGATCGAACGCTTTTAATTTAATTCTGATTTTCTGCATAATTTTTGATTTCTGTGTGAAAAACCCCTGAGAGGCTCTTCAGGGGTTTTTGCAAATCTTCTTACTTAAGGATCTCCGAAATGACACCTGCACCGACGGTACGGCCGCCTTCACGGATAGCGAAACGCAATTCTTTATCCATAGCGACCGGAGTAATAAGTTCGACCGTTAACTGAACGTTATCGCCGGGCATACACATTTCAATACCGGCAGGAAGTTCGGCGGAACCGGTCACGTCCGTGGTGCGGAAGTAGAACTGCGGACGGTATCCGTTGAAGAACGGGGTGTGGCGGCCTCCCTCTTCCTTGGTCAAAATGTAAACCTGAGCCTTGAATTTTGTGTGAGGCGTGATCGTGCCCGGTTTAGCCAAAACCATTCCGCGCTCGATAGTGGTTTTATCCACGCCGCGCAGCAGCAAACCGACGTTATCACCGGCTTGTCCATCTTCCAATTCCTTACGGAACATTTCAACACCCGTAATGACTGTTTTACCGATTGCCGGACGAAGACCGACGATATCAACTTCTTCGCCGACTTTGCAGCGGCCTCGTTCAATTCTTCCGGTAGCAACGGTACCACGGCCGGAGATCGAGAACACGTCTTCAACAGCCATCGAGAACGGTTTGTCGAGGTCACGGACAGGATCCGGAACAAAGTCATCGACCGCTTTCATCAGGTCCAAAATCGGCTGGGTCTTTGCGGCATCGGTCGGATTGTTCAGGGCTTCCAAGGCGCTTCCCTTGATAATAGGGGTTTTGTCGCCGTCAAATTTATATTTGCTCAAAAGTTCGCGCAACTCGAGTTCAACGAGTTCGATAAGTTCTTTATCCTGAACTTGATCGCATTTGTTCATGAACACAACGATCGTCGGAACATTGACCTGACGGGCCAAAAGGATGTGCTCGCGGGTCTGCGGCATCGGACCGTCGGTCGCGGACACGACAAGGATCGCGCCGTCCATCTGAGCGGCACCGGTGATCATGTTCTTGATATAATCAGCGTGGCCGGGGCAATCGATGTGGGCATAATGACGCTTCTCGGTCTCATACTCGAGGTGGGAGATGTTAATCGTAACGCCTCTTTCCTTTTCTTCGGGAGCGTTGTCGATAGAATCATAAGAACGGGCTTCGGCAAAACCTTTTTTGTGCAAGACCGTCGTGATGGCAGCGCTCAGCGTTGTCTTGCCATGATCGACGTGGCCGATGGTACCGATGTTCACATGTGGTTTGTTTCTTATAAATTTTTCCTTAGCCATTTTGATTACCTCCCTATTTGTTTTTCAAATATTTTATTTTTCTAAATTGTCTATTTTTTGCTCACGGCGGCGGCAACTCTCGCGCCGATGATCTTCTCGGCGATGTGATGCGGCACCTGAGCATAAAACGCCGGCTCCATTGAAAAAGAAGCGCGGCCCTGGGTTAAGGAACGCAATGCATTGGCGTAATTGAACATCTCGGCCAATGGAACTTCACAGCGCGCGGTCTTTAATTTTACGCGGTTTCCCATACTGGAAATTTTGGCACGGCGGGTATTGAGGTCTCCGATAACAGCCCCCATGAAATCTTCAGGAACAGTAACTTCCAAGTCCATGACCGGTTCAAGGAAGACCGATTTACCGCGAGTCAAACCTTCTTTTAACGCGTATTTAGCCGCCAGCATGAAAGCCAACTCGCTGGAATCAACATCGTGGTATGAACCGTCAATCAATGTAACTGTGTAATCCGTCGTCGGATATCCAGCCAAGATGCCGTTCAAAGAGGCGTCACGGACACCTTTTTCAACAGCCGGAATATATTCACGCGGGATCGCGCCGCCCTTGATCTTATTGACGAAAACAACGCCCTTACCCTTTTCTTCATTGGGCTCAATATCGAGAACACAATGGCCATACTGACCGCGGCCGCCGGACTGAGAAATAAATTTTCCCTGAATGCCGGAAACCTTCTGCAGGATGGTTTCTTTATAAGCGACTTCAGGCCGGCCGATCGTGGTCTCAAGCCCATGCTCGCGCTTCATACGGTCGATGATGATCTCCAAATGGAGCTCACCCATACCGGAAATAATTGTCTGATTTGTTTCGTGATCATACTGGACTCTTAAGGAAGGGTCTTCATCGAGGAACCTGCGCAACGTCATACCGAGCTTATCCTGGTCGGCCTTGGTCTTCGGCTCGATCGCCATCGACACGACCGGTTCAGGGACTCGCATGTTTTCAAGAACTATCGCTGTGTTCTCAATACAGAGCGTGTCGCCGGTTTTGCTGTCTTTCAAACCTACCAAAGCAATGATCTCACCGGCCTCGGTCGTGGTCAGGATTTCCTGTTTATTGGCATGCATCAAGAGGATCTTGGAAATCCGCTCTCGCTGACGGCGGTTCGCGTTGTAGACGGTATCCCCGGAATTGATGCGGCCGGAATACATGCGGGTATAAAATAATTTACCGACATACGGATCAGAAGCGATCTTAAAGACCAACGCGCTCAGCGGAGCATTGGGATCGGGCGGTCTTTCGGTATGTCCTTCAGTTTTTGGATCAATACCTTTGACCGGCGGGACATCGAGAGGGGACGGAAGGAAATCAATAACCGCGTCGAGGACCATCTGAACGCCTCGGTTTCTCAATGCTGTTCCGACCAATACCGGCAAAAATTTATTCTTAATAACGGCGCGGCGGATACCAGTTTTCAATTCATCGGCCGAAATCTCTTTTTCTTCCAAAAACTTTTCCATAATGGCATCATCGCCGTCGGCTAATTTCTCAACAAGCGCGTGCCTATACTGCTTCATTTTTTCCTGATATTGCGCCGGGACCGGATTAAGGTCAAATTCCAAACCTTGATCATCTTTGTACGTAATATATTTTTCGCTGATAATATCGATGATACCGCCAAATTCATTCTCCGCCGCATCCGGAAATTGGATAGCCGCGGCATTGGCACCCAAACGCTCATGAATTTCCCCTAAAACACGGTCAAAGTTGGCACCCAAACGGTCAATTTTATTGATAAACGCGATACGCGGAACGCCGTAACGGTCAGCTTGACGCCAAACCGTCTCGGTCTGCGGCTGAACACCGCTGCAGCCGCAGAGAACAACGACCGCGCCGTCCAAAACCTTCAAAGAACGCTCGACCTCGACCGTAAAATCAACGTGGCCGGGAGTATCAATAATATTAACCCGCTTCCCTTGCCAGAAACAGGTTGTACTGGCCGCGGTAATCGTAATACCCCTTTCCTGCTCCTGCTCCATCCAGTCCATAGCGGTATTACCGTCATCGATATTACCCATTTTATGGATGGTACCGGTGTAAAAAAGGATACGCTCGGTCGTTGTGGTCTTACCCGCATCGATATGAGCGATGATCCCGATATTACGCACGTCTTTGAGTGAAGTTCGTTCAGTCATAAATTTTTACCAGCGTAAATGGGCGTAAGCCTTATTGGCATCAGCCATCTTGTGTGTCTCGTCGCGCTTCTTAATTGCCGGACCTTCACCCTTGTAAGCAGCCAGGATCTCATCGGCAATTTTGATCATCATCGGCTTACCTTTTTTGTTGCGGGCGAAATCACGGATCCAGCGCAATGCCAAAGAATTTCCGCGGGAGGTATTGACCTCAACGGGGATCTGATACGTGGCGCCGCCGACACGGCGAGGTTTTAATTCGAGGCGGGGCCTGACATTATCAATAGCCTTGTTGAAAACCTTTACCACATTGTCTTCCGAAGTCTTCGACTTCAAGATCTCAAAAGCACCGTACACGATGCCTTCAGCCGTCTGTTTTTTTCCATCAAACATCAGGGCGTTCACAAATTTCGCGACCAACGGGCTGCTGTATTTGGGATCCGGGGCAACTTCTCTAATTTCGGCTCGACGTCTTCTCATTTTCTAGTTTTCTCGCTTATTTCGAACTTTCCCGCTTGGTGCCATACTTCGAGCGAGATTGCTTACGTTTTGCCACACCGGCTGTATCCAGCGTCCCGCGGACGATGTGATACCGGACACCCGGAAGGTCCTTAACACGGCCGCCACGGACCAAAACAATGGAGTGTTCCTGAAGGTTGTGCCCTTCACCCGGGATATACGCCGTGACTTCCACCTTGTTGGACAACCTGACTCTGGCGATCTTACGCAACGCCGAGTTCGGCTTTTTAGGCGTCATCGTTTTCACCTGAAGACATACGCCGCGCCTTTGCGGACAGTTTGTCAAAGCAGGCGATTTACTTTTCTTGATCTTGTGCTGACGTCTCTTGCGGATCAGCTGTTGTATCGTTGGCATATTTTACCATTTCCACATCGTTATATCGCGCTAACCCTGTCCCCGCCGGAATTAAATGACCGACGATGACGTTTTCTTTTAACCCACGCAAAAAGTCAATTTTACCTGACGCGGCGGCTTCTGTCAAGACTCTTGTTGTTTCCTGGAAGCTCGCGGCAGAGATGAAACTGTCTGTGGTTAAAGAGACTTTCGTAATTCCGAGCAAAAGCGGTGTCGCCTGCGCGGGTTTGCCTTTTTTCCTCAAAACTTCTTCGTTCGCCTTCTTGAAAACGAAGCGGTCGATCTGCTCACCGACGAGGAAATTAGTATCGCCGGAATCATCGATCTTGACCTTTTTAAGCATCTGCGAAATGATGAGCTCAATATGCTTATCGTTGATCCTAACACCTTGCAAACGATAAACTTCCTGAATTTCATTGAGCAAATATTCCTGCAAAACTTTATCTCCGCAAACACGTAAAATATCATGCGGAACAACCGGGCCTTCGGTCAGCTGCTGGCCGGCAAAAACTTTGTCCCCTTTATAAACCGTGGGATGTTTGCCGTGCGGGATTGTGTATTCTTTTGTCATCCCGGTCTGATTCTTTACAATGATCGTACGGCGGCCTTTTTTATCTTCACCGAATTCAACAAACCCGTCGATCTCGCTGATAATGGCCGGGTCTTTCGGCCGGCGCGCTTCGAACAATTCCGCAACGCGCGGCAAACCACCGGTGATGTCACGTGTTTTGCCGACACCGCGGGGGATCTTGGCGATCAATTCACCGGCACCGACACCTTGCTTATCTTTAACAAGAACGTGGGCTCCGACCGGAATAGAATAAATCCCGACAACTTCCTTTTTCTCGTCCGTAATAATGATCTGCGGGTGGAATTCCTGCTTGTGCTCGACGACGACACGCTCGGTGATACCGGTCACGGGGTTCTGCTCTTCCTGAACCGTAACGCCTTCTTTAATGTCTTCGTAATTGACCGTACCTTTGACTTCAGTGATGATCGGAATGGTGTACGGATCCCAAGTGACAAAGACTTCTTCTTTATTGATCAAAATGCCGTCGGCATACTTTATCGCCGCGCCTTGCGGCAACAGATAACGTTCAAACTCGCGCCCGAATTCATCATTAATGCTGATCGCGCCGTTACGGTTCAAGACGATGAACTCTCCGCCGCGCTCGACAACACGCAGCTGATGATAGCGAACGACACCGCGGTTCTTGGAACGGTAATAAGATTGCTCAATGGTGCGGCTCGCCGTACCGCCGATGTGGAACGTTCTCATGGTCAGCTGCGTACCGGGCTCGCCGATACTTTGGGCGGCAACGATACCGACCGCTTCACCGATCTCAACGATGCGCTGGCTGGCCAAATTACGGCCGTAACATTTCTGACAAACGCCCCGCTCGCATTCGCAGGTCAAAACGCTGCGGATACGGACCTTTTCAATACCGAGATGCTCGATCACTTCGGCTTTTTCTTCGCTGATCTCTTCACCGGATTCCACAACACGCTGATCGGTGACAACGTCAACAATGGTGTCCAACGCAACGCGGCCATTGATGCGTTCTTTTAAACTAACCACCAGCTCATCACCTTCGACGATGGCGGAAACGGTGATCCCGTTTAAGGTTCCGCAGTCTTCCTGCGCGATAACAACTTCTTGAGCGACGTCGACGAGACGCCGGGTCAAATACCCTGCATCGGCGGTCTTAAGCGCGGTATCGGCGAGACCCTTGCGCGCACCGTGAGTCGAGATAAAATACTCCAATACGGTCAAACCTTCGCGGAAACTGGCCGTGATCGGGTTTTCGATGATCTCACCGGAAGGCTTGGCCATCAAACCTCTCATGCCGGAAAGCTGGCGGATCTGCAGGCGCGAACCGCGGGCGCCGGAGTCAGCCATGATGAACACCGGATTAAAGGCATCCATCTGGTTGAACAAAAGATCCGACATGGCCTCGGTCGTATGCGTCCAGATATCAATAATTTTGTTGTAACGCTCGCGGCCGGTGATGATACCTTTACGGTATTGATCCTCGACCTTCGCAACTTCCTGTTTGGCGTCACGGATGATTTTTTCCTTTTCCTTAGGGATAATCAGATCGGTAATGCTGATCGATATCCCGGCTAAAGTCGCCTGATGGAAACCCAGATCCTTCATATCATCGAGAAGTTTGATCGTGCGGTCCTGACCGAAGCGCTTAAAGCAATCGGCAATGACCTTCCCGACCTTCTTCTTGTCCAATTCCTCGTTAACAAACCCATAATCCTTGGGCAGGAGTTCATTAAAAATAACCCTCCCGACGGTGGTATCAACCGTGGCAATCTTTTTGACGATCTCCTCGGAATGAGAAGCTTTCTCCTGAATTCCCTCTTCCGTAATAACCATGGAAGGCTTTTCTTCGCCCCACATTGGACCGTCTAATTTTAAACGGACGCGCTCATGCAAAGAAACCAACCCGTCGTTATTAGCGATCAGCACTTCCTGCGCATTGCGGAAGATATGATCTTTTGTTTTTTCTTCACCGCGGACCTTGGTCAGATAAAATAACCCCAAAATCATATCCTGAGTCGGGGATACAATCGGACGTCCGTCGGCCGGTGAAAATAAATTATTTGTCGAAAGCAATTCCAAACGGCACTCGATCTGAGCCTCCAAAGAAAGCGGAATGTGCACAGCCATCTGGTCCCCGTCGAAGTCGGCGTTGAACGCGGTACACACCAACGGATGAAGTTTTATCGCTTTCCCTTCAATCAGGATCGGCTGGAACGCCTGGATACTTAATCTGTGCAGCGTCGGAGCACGGTTGAGCATAATCGGATGGTCTTTGATGACCTCATCCAAAATATCCCAAACCTCGATCTTAGCGCGCTCGACCATCCTCTTGGCGCCCTTGATCGTGTGCACAAA
>CAYING010000023.1:0-23524 GCA_964364715.1 uncultured Planctomycetales bacterium | reverse complement strand
GGCATTTGCTAGCGTACAAAACATCAAGATCGGCGGCGATATCGAATCGACGTACTTGGTTCGCGATCAGTTCGATCTTGGCGGCGGTGAACACCTCGCCAATACACAGGATTATAGCCAGCAACTCTTTTTCACCCAAACCCGTTTGACCGTTAGCGCCGATTTGACCGACAATGTGTCGGCCACCGTCGGTCTGCTCAACGAAAGGCCGTGGGGCGAGGAAGCGCAGAATGCCGAAGATAATGACATTGACCTTAACTTGGCGTTTGTCACGTTAAGAGAAATGTTATATTCTCCGCTGACTGTTGTGATCGGCCGTCAGAACTTCAAATACGGCAACAGTTTTATTATTGATTCCGGAGGGACCAATAATAATATTGCCGGCGCCAGCGGCCTTAATGGCGTTGCTGACGACTTCACCAAAAGAACCGCCCAAGATGCGATCCGCTTGATCTTGGACTACAATCCGTTAACTGTAGAGCTGCTCGCGTCAAAGATCGATGCCAACAACAACGGCGGCTTCAATCCGAACGCTGACGATGTTGACCTCTACGGTATCAACGCGAACTACAATCTCGGCGATGCTTGGAAGACGGTTGCTGAGGCTTATTACTTCGCTCACATCAACAGCAGCGTTGCCAACGCGACTGGCGGCACTGCCGGGTTAAAAGCCGATACTATGTTCATTCCCGGCTTGAGAGCCAGCACCAACCCGATCAAGGGTTTGAACGTGCAGGGTGAAGTTGCCTGGCAGTTGGGTAACAAAGCTTCTACCTCGACGACCAGTACGAATGACAACGTTGCCCGTCATGCGTTCGGTGGTCAGGCCATCGTCAATTACATGCTGCCGTTTGAGCAAACTGCCAAATGGAGTCCGGTCGTGACCGGTGTGTACACCTTTGTCTCCGGTGACGAAGATCCGGACGGGAGAGGTACTCACAACAGCGCCGGCAGTACCGACTCTATCAAAGATGATTACCGCGCCTGGGATCCGATGTATGAAAATCAGGGCGGCGGCACCATCTACAATACGCTGTTTGATCTGTCCAATGCCCACATCCTGATGCTTTCCGGTCAAGTCGCTCCGATCGAAGACGTGACCTTAAAAGGGACATGGACCGGCATCTGGGGTGATCAGGCTGAATCAATCGAAGACAACAGGGCGTATACCAACAGCACTCTGCGCTTGCCTGGTACGACAGCTGGCACCATCACTCAGCAAGTCACCAGCAACAAGCACGTTGGTACTGAAGTCGATCTGGACGCGCTGTACGATTACACCGAAGATGTCCAGTTAGGCTTGAGCGCCGGCTGGTTTATGCCGGGTGATTGGTTCTTAATCGCAAATGAAACCGCTTCACAATACATCGGTAAAGTGAACGTCCGGTTCTAATCTGTTGATTAGAATGCAGTAGAAGCCCTCCGTCACTTAAGTGTGGCGGGGGGCTTTTTATTTATTTGCCTTCCCCAATTGAGAAAAGGCAGATAGATATCCCGCGTAGCGGGATTTGTCGACGAGGAAATAATTAATTCTGAGTAAAAATAATTTAAAATATTCTTTGCATTGTGATTAAATTTGTTATGATGAATATATTAAAGCATAAAATTAATTTTTACCCCGCCCGCCCCGCCTATGGCGGGGTCAAGCGCGGGGCAGGTATCCCTAAGAAGTTGCGGATGTTATGACTCGAGACGAAATTTACGATCACTTGGCCCAGGTCTATTTGGGCAAGCGAACTAAAGGTGAAGTCAAAAAGAAGAAGCAGCTGAATGCCTGGCTGATGATCAACATCGTGCTCGCGGTGATCATCTTGGCCAGCACATTTTACGGCTTATCGGCTTTTTTGGCGCGGCGCGGCGACTCACTGCAGAGCAGTGTGATCTTCGCCCTGAATAACGGCCCGATCCGGATCCCTTATAATTTGAATGAACCGTATCCGTCGGTAAAAAAATTCTCGCTTTCGGTGCCGGACGTCAATGTGAAGAAGTACAACAAACTGAATTTTGCTATCCGCGGATTTTCGGAAGGCTATCCGGGTGTGGTGAAGATCGTCGTGAAGAACGCGAGAAACGAGACCTCATCGTACTTTGTCAAAGATGTGGAACTCAAGTGGGAGCATTTCAGCATTCCGTTTTCGCAGTTTAAGGAGATCACGGATTGGTCGAGTTTGACGGACATTTCATTTGTGTTTGAAGCGTGGAACGTGGACAGCAAAAAGGGGATCGTGCTTATCGATGATGTGTGTTTTTCAAGCTAATATCATTTAAATTGATTGAATACCATTACGGAGGCCAAGAACTATGAGAGTCATTTCCATAGCCAATCAAAAAGGCGGGTGCGGTAAAACAACCACAGCCATTAATTTAGCCGCGGCCTTGAGCGCCAACGGACGCAAGGTGCTGTTGATCGACCTGGACCCCCAGGCGCATGCCACGTTAGGCCTCAATATCGACGGAAGCGACAGTTTATACAACGTTATTTCCCGCCTCGCCCCCCGGAAATTAAAGATCGAAAATATCATTAAACAAGTCGAAGAAAATTTTGATATCGTCCCGTCCAATGTCCTCCTCGGGACTCTGGAGCAGGAACTCACCGATGAGATCGGCCGTGAATTGAAATTGACCGGGAGCATCGCCTCCCTGCGCGGTTATTATGATTATGTGCTGATCGATTGCCCGCCGAGCTTGGGATTTTTGACCGTGAATTCACTGCGCGCCAGCGACGAGGTGATCATCCCGGTTGAGACGAGCCGTTTTTCTCTGCAGGGTGTGGATCATTTGATGGATATCGTGAAATTGATCAAGGACCGCCTGAACCATCCGGTCGCCGGAAAGCTTTTGATCACGATGTTCGATTCGCGCCTGCGCCATTCATTCTCGATGCTCGCCAAGATCAAGGAAAAATTTTCCGAGATGTTGTTCGATACGATCATTCATGTGAACGTGAAACTTAAAGAATCCGCGGTGATGGGGAAGACGGTCATCAATTACGATAAATATTCCCGCGGGGCAAAGGATTATTTCAGCCTGGCGAAAGAGCTGATCATGGCTGAGAGCAAACCGGCCGAAGCCCCTCAGGGCGATGCCCTGGCTTCGTTCACGCCGAAGATGCAGGAATTGGTTCAGGAAGAACTTGAGGGCCTCGCGGCGATCACGTTCAGCCTGGCGGCCCCGGAAGCGCAGTCGGTCTACGTTACCGGCAGTTTTAACGATTGGTCGCTCGACGAATCGTGCCGTATGAAAAAGGAAGACGACCGCTGGAACGTCAATATCCCGCTCCGCGCCGGCGTGTATAAATACCAGTTCATCATCGACGGGAAATGGTGTGAAGACCCGGTCAATTCGCGGCAGGAACGCAATTCATTCGGTGATATTAATTCGTTGATCGAGGTCCCGGCCAATGGACAGGCCCAATAAAGGCCCGCAGGAAGCCCAGGTCGTTGAGGGAAAAGTTTTTGCCGTCCTTGCCTACCTTTCCATCCTCTGCATTCTTCCGCTGATCTTAAAGAAAGAAAACCCGTTCGTCCTTTCGCACGGCAAACAAGGTTTGGTCCTGTTCGTCGGGGAGGTCGCGGTCTTTATCCTGAGCATCGTTTTTCCCTGGCTCTTAAAGCTCGGGATATTCGTCTTCGGGATATTTTCTTTCATCGGGATCATCGCTGTTCTCGCCGGCCGGTATATTAAACTGCCGGTCGTCGACGGGATCGCCGCGAAGATCACCCTGTAGTCCGCTATGTCCCTTATCAAGCGCATTATCGCGTCCTTGGCCAAGATTCTACGACGGCGAAAACCGCCGCGCCGAAAATCTGTCCGGAAGAAAATTAAAAAAGTTCCCGCCGGGGAAAGGCCTTCGCCGCAAAAAGCTGCTAAGTTAAAGCCCAAACCGGCGCCGGCCGTTAAAGAAACCGAGATCGCGGACATCACGCACTTTTTTTCGAAAATATCCGTCGGTGTGTTTAAGATGACTAAAGGCGAGGTCAAGGCGGGCGACAAGGTCCGCATTAAAGGCAGCAGCACGGATTTTGTCCAGACGGTCAAATCCATTCAGATCGAAAGCGTGGACGTCAGATCCGCCCGCCGGGGGCAGTTGGCCGGGATCAAGGTCGACCGGCCGGCCAGGCCCGGTGACAAGGCCTACCGGATCGGCTAGTACTGCGTTACCTAAATTTTATATTTAGAGGGACGCAGTACTGTACCGTGTTCTCCTGTATATAATTTAGGTAACACGGTACTGGCGCGGAAATTCTAAAAAAGTTTTTTGTGAATGATTTTGAGTGTGTTATATTCTAAGTAGCCTTATGAAGAAAAAATCTAAATTTTATACACACGATCCATCGTCCCGGCACGGCCAGAATATCATTGAATATCTGCTTTTGACGACCGCGGTGATTTTGGTCCTGATCTATTTTCTCGGCCCCAGCGGGGCGTTTCGGGGACATATGGTCGGGACATTGGATCTGACCTTTAATCAGGTCGAAACGATCGCGCGCAATATTGATTTCGGCAACGGTGCCATTCCTTAAGTCCTTAAAAGTTTTTATGCCTTCCAAAGTTAAATTGACCCCCAACGAAAAGAATTTGATCCGGCGGTATTTGGTGTGGTGTTATAAAAGCACCAAGGATGAGTTGGACCGTATCGACCGAAAATTCACTCAGTTGAAGGTGGATGATTTTATTTTGGGTAAGCTTTCGGCAATGTCCGGTGAAGAGAAGCAGATCCTAGAAAGATCCATTGCTGAGTTTAAGGATTATATCGTCAAAAAGGAAGAATCAGCCGCGGCAGAGAAGTCCACGCCTAAACACGTTTACCTTAAAGCTCGCCTTTCCGCGGTCGAGGATGCGGTAAAGCATTTTCTTGGCGCCCCGGAACTCAAAAAGATCATTGCGTTGTACGAAGCGGAGATGACCGGCCGGATCCTTCAGGCGCGGGACCATTGACCGAAAGCTTAGCGGCGCTGCATATCCTGCATACGCCGGCGGCGGTCTTCCATCAGGCGTTTTTGTTGCTGCATGATGTCGTCGTTTTTCTGCCGCTGTCCGCGTAATAGGTCGGAGGCGCTTTGTTTATCGCTTTTGGGCGGCGGACGGAAGCTTTTCTTGACGCCGAAGATGAATCCAAAAAATAGGACAAGGATCCATCCGGCGGTCACTAAAAAGACAATAATTCCGGGAGTTTTTTGCATCCCAATTTTCCTTATACACTTATATTAATCGTATAGATGAAATTGGGATAAGTACTTGCTACTTCCAGATATAATACATGGAAAGCAAGTACATTCCAATTTTCTTCTATATTCTTTTTAGAGAAAACACGTATATAGTTAAAGTATAGAGCAAAAATGGATTTTATGAAGGGGAAATTTTTAAAATTTTTAAAATATTGTTTAGCGGGCGCGGCGGTGCTGTCGGCTGCCCTTGTTCCGCTTTTTGCCCAGGAAACCGCTCCCCAAAAGGTGGAAGTTTTCAGCGAAGGGGAGAAATTTCCATCCTTAGATCAGTACCGGCTCCACCGGCGAATGCTGGAATCGGCCCAAACGCCTTCGGTGAACGGGCTTACGGCTGAGGCCCCGGTTGAACCGGGCGGCCCGGCCGTTACGGAAGTTCCCGTTGAATCAGCCTCTCCGGTAATGGAAAGCAGCGCTTATATAAATAATTTCCTGGATTCAACGCTCAAGAGTTTTAACGACGAGGAATTGAAACTTATCCTGCATGAACTGCGCAAGCGGCGGTCCGATCTTTTTGCGGAGGGAGGCCGGAGTTATTCCCTGGAGATGAAAGAGATGCTCAATACCCAAAGGGAACAGTCGAAAGATGATATTAAGTTAGAATTGGATCCCTCCCGGGTCAAGACTATTATTTTTCCGGATGACGGGATCGGTTCAAAATCCATTCTCCTGGGCGACCCGGATCAGGGGTCTAAGAAGCCTGTTCCTGTCCAAGATTCCGCAGAACCGTCCGTCCAGGAAAAATAGGGATTGACGAATAGAGATTGACGAATAGATAGAGTGCGTGTATACTAACCGAAATTAAAAAGGAAAAAGAAGAAAGAGGAGGAGTTGAGTTGGTTTTAGTAAAAGAAAAAAAGACGGAAGTTATCTCGAATTTTAAAGCGCACGCCAAGGACACAGGCTCGCCTGCGGTTCAGATCGCTCTCTTAACGGAGAAGATCAGCTATCTTACCGAACATTTCAAGACTCACCGTAAGGACTTCCACTCCCGCCGCGGCCTTTTGATGATGATCGGTCAGAGACGCCGGTTGTTGGCCTACCTGAAGAAGAGTGATTCCAAAAAGTACGAAGAAATTTTAAAGAAGCTTAATCTGCGCAAATAATAAGAGAGGTTCTCGATGAATACCCACGTCGGGCGAGTCGAAATTCCCTTCGGTGCCCAAAATTTAATCATTGAAAGCGGGAAATTAGCTAAACAAGCCAACGGGGCCGTTACGGTCACCTGCGGCGGAACAGTTGTTCTGGTCGCGGTCTGTATGTCCAAGAAGCCGAAAGTGGGCGTGGATTTTTTCCCCTTGACCATTGAATATCAGGAAAAAACGTACGCGGCCGGCCGTATCCCCGGCGGATTCTTCAAAAGAGAAGGCCGACCCAGCGAAAAAGAGATCCTGACCTCCCGTGTTATTGACCGGCCTCTTCGTCCGTTATTCCCGGCAGGTTTTTATAATGAAGTCCAGGTCGTGGCCTCGGTTTTGAGCCATGACGGCGTCAATGATCCGGATGTGATGGCCCTCGTGGGCGCATCCGCCGCTTTGACCGTTTCCGATATTCCGTTTGACGGCCCGGTCGGCGCGGTCCGCGTCGGGTTGGTTAATGATCAATTTGTCTTGAACCCGGATTACAAGCAAAGAGAAGAAAGTGTCCTCGACATTGTTGTTGCCGGCCGCGAGCAAGGTATCATCATGATCGAAGGCGAGGCCAAGGAAGTTCCGGAAAGCAAAGTTGTGGAAGCTTTCGCGTTCGCTTTTGAAGCGCTCAAACCGGTCGCCGCCATTCAGAATGCCCTTCGCAAGGAAGTCGGTAAACCTAAAGAAGATGTTGCTGTTGCCAAGACCAACCCGGGCCTTGTTAAAAAAGTCCGTGAGTTAGTCCATGACAAGTTAGTGAGGGCGTACAATATCGCCGACAAACAGGAACGCGAGGATGCGCTGGATGAATTGCGCGACGGTATTGTCAGCGATATGACCGTTTTTGAGGCTTTTCAGGAAGAAGGCGAAGAGATCGGCAGCGGCAAGATCAAGGCGATCTTTGAAGAGATTGAATATGAAGAGATCCGCCGTTTAGTTTTTGAAAAAAATAAAAGATCCGACGGCCGCGGCCTTAAAGATATCCGTCCGATCAACTGCGAAGTCAATGTCCTGCCGCGAACCCACGGGTCAGGTTTGTTCACCCGCGGACAAACGCAAAGCCTTACGGTTGTCACCCTAGGGACCCGCTCCGATGAGCAATTGGTCGAGGCCCTGCAAGGAACGACCTATAAAACGTTCCTGCTGCATTATAATTTCCCTTCGTTCAGCGTCGGAGAGACTAAGCCGATGCGCAGCCCGGGACGCCGTGAGATCGGGCACGGGGCTTTGGCGGCCAAGTCTTTAGCCGCTGTCCTGCCTTCGAAGGATGATTTTCCTTACACGATCCGCGTTGTTTCCGAAATTTTGGAATCGAACGGTTCGTCCAGTATGGCGACCGTCTGCGCCGCGACTCTGGCGCTCATGGACGCGGGCGTTCCGATCAAGGATCCGGTCGCCGGGATCTCGATCGGGTTGATGAGCGAGGGAGACAAGGCCTTGCTGTTGACCGATATCATGGGGACCGAAGACCATTTCGGCGATATGGATTATAAAATTGCCGGGACCCGCAAAGGCGTCACCGCGATCCAATTGGATTTGAAGATCAACAAGATCAGCCTGGAGCTTTTGAAAAAAGGGATCGAACAGGCGAAGGAAGCGCGTATGATCATCTTGGATAAAATGCATGCGGCCATCGCAACACCGCGTCAGGAGATCTCGGAATACGCTCCCAAGGTGTTCATTTGCCAGATCCCGCCGGAGAAGATCGGTGAAGTGATCGGACCCGGAGGCAAGATGATCAAACGGATCATCGAGGACACCGGCGCTACCTCGATCGATATTGAAGAGGACGGCAAAGTGCTCGTTTCCTCAACGAGCCGTGAAGCAGGTGAGAAGGCAATAAATTTCATAAGAGGCATGACAGAAGAAGCTCAAATTGGTAAAATATATAATGCCAAGGTGAAGCGGATTATGAACTTCGGGGCTTTTTGTGAGATCTTGCCCGGCAAAGAAGGCTTGGTCCACGTTTCTGAATTGTCCAATACGTTCGTGAAAGATGTGAACTCGGTTGTAAAGGTGGGCGATGAGTTTAAGGTGAAAGTTATTGAGATCGATGAGCTCAAACGCATCAACTTAAGCAAAAAGCAAGCCGAAAAGCCGAATGAAGCATGAACACATCAATGAAATAAAGGCTATCCTCATCCTCGCCTTCGGGTTTATCCTGTTGGCGAGCCTTGTTTCATTTTCTCCGGAAGACCTTTCCTGGTACACCTCGCATCCCAATATCCCGTATAAGAATTGGATCGGCGTCGTCGGGGCTTACGTGGCCGGAGGATTATTTTTTGTCCTCGGGTATGCCGCCTACGCCGGCGTTGTCCTTCTGATTTTTCTGGGATGGAATAAATTCGTTTCCCGCGAATTGCAGTTCTCCGGGAAAAAATTAGTCAGCTTCGTCGTTTTTTTCTGCGTTCTTGGGGCTTTGTTCAGCCTGCTCGGAACAGACGCCTCGACCAGCCGCTTTAACCGCGGCGGGATCATCGGGCTCATCATTTCGGATTTCCTCGTCAAATATTGCTACCGCACCGGCGCCTACATTATTTTGATCACGCTCGCCGCCTTGACCTTGATCGTGGTCGGAGAATTTCTGGTTTCGCCGCTTGTGTTCCGCCTGATCGATGCCGTCAAGGCCGCGCTCAGGATCCAGCCGGGAAAACTTTCCTGGAAGGCTCAGCGTGCCGGCGGAATTTTAAAACCCAGCGTCAAGCCTGAATCGGCCGCTAAACTCCCGTCGAAGATCGCGGAAAAAACCAAGGCCTGGCTTGAGCAAAAGGAAAAAGCCAAGCCGGTTATTAAGAATATTAAACCTGAAGCGGATAAATTTCCGCCGGCCAAACCATTGGTGACCGCGCAGAAACCGACCGCGGCGGTTCCCGTCGCTGTCTCGCAGGAAAAACCCAAGATCCGTATCATTGAGCCGGTTCAGGAAGAGGCCAAGGGCCCGGCGCCTGCGGAACCGAAATTGAGGGTGGAAGAAAATTATCAGCTTCCGTCGCTGGATTTGTTGGATGATCCGGCTCCGGTATCGTCTTCGAAAATTCATACCGACCTGGAAGAGGGGGCGCGGATTTTGCAGGAAACCTTGGCTGATTTTAACGTCAGTGTGCACGTCGCGGATATCGAGCGGGGGCCGGTCATTACCCGTTACGAACTTGAACCGGCGCCCGGGGTGAAAGTCCAGAGGATCACAACGTTGGCCGATGATATCGCGCTCGCGATGAAAGCCTCATCGGTGCGGATCGTTGCTCCCATTCCCGGGAAGAACCGCGTGGGGATCGAGGTCCCCAACGGCGCGATCGCTTCGGTGTATTTGAAGGAAGTTTTGACGCACAGCGCTTACCGGAATTCTAATTCCAAACTCACACTCGCTATCGGCAAGGACATTGCCGGCCAGCCGATCGTGGTCGACCTGACCGAGATGCCGCATCTTTTGATCGCCGGAACGACCGGTTCCGGAAAAACGGTCTGCGTGAACAGTTTGATCATGTCTTTGCTGTACCATTGCTCTCCCGGCGAAGTAAAATTCATTATGGTCGACCCGAAGATGGTCGAGCTCACACAGTACAACGGCCTGCCGCATTGCTTGTGCCCGGCGGTGACGGATTATAAAAAAGTTTCGTCGGCTCTGAACTGGGTTGTCTCGGAAATGGAACAGCGCTACGCTACCCTTTCCAAAGAAGGGGTGCGCAATATCAAAGCGTATCATGCCAAGGGCTATGAGATGCCGTACATCGTTCTGATCATTGATGAGTTGGCGGATTTGATGCAGGTGGCGGCGAGGACGATCGAAAGCGCGATCACCCGTTTGGCCCAGCTCTCCCGCGCCGTCGGGATCCATTTGGTTCTGGCGACCCAGCGGCCCTCGGTCGACGTCATCACCGGCATCATCAAGGCGAACTTTCCGGCGAGAATTTCTTTTAAAGTCGCTTCCAAGGTCGATTCCAGGACTGTTTTGGATATGAACGGCGCTGAAAATCTTTTAGGCCGCGGAGATCTTCTTTTCATAAAACCCGGCGATGCCAAGCCCACCCGCGGCCAATGCTGTTATGTCAATGACACGGAGATCCAGCGCGTGATCGAAAATATAAAGAAGCAGAAGCAGCCGGAATATAACGAAGCAGTTTTGAAGCATCAGCCGGCCAGCGCCGCCGGGAACAGCGATGAAGACGATGAACTTTATGAGGAAGCGGTTAAGCTTATTCTGGAAATGAACCAGGCATCTGTCTCTGTCCTTCAGCGAAGGATGCGGTTAGGCTACAGCCGGGCCGCGCGGCTGATCGATATGATGGAACAGAAGGGCCTTGTCGGGCCGTATTGCGGCAGTAAACCCAGGGAAATTTTAGTGGACCGCGAAGAATGGCTTTTAAGGAGCGCCGATAAAGATGACGGATCAGAGCAGCAGCCCAGCGCATAAGGGAGTGATCCTCAAAGAATCCCGGGAATCCCGCCGGATCTCGCTGGAAACAGTGCATGAGGCGACCAAGATCCCTATGGACGCGCTGCGCGCGATTGAAGAAGGCTACACGGTCCGCAGTTTGTCATCCTTTTACTATAAGGGTTTTATCAAAATGTACGCGCAATACTTAGGTGTTGATGCGCGGGAGGTGATCGAAGAGACATCAGCGGTTGCGGAGAGAAAAAAGCCTGAACCGGTCAAGATCAAGCGGGAAATAACCTTTGATAAAGATCTTAACAAAAAGGACGAGGCCTTTTTTACCGAACAGCGTGTTAAGCAGGCCATTGCGATCGTTGGTGTGCTTTTGGCGTTCATTGTGATCATAAAGGGTTTTGGCGAGGTAAAAAATTTTATAACGGCCCGGCCGCAGAAGCCCAAGATCGAGCGGATTGAGAAGCCGAAGCTCAAGATCATTCCGAAAAAAATTGAAGCGCAGGAAAAGAAAAGATCTCCGGCTAAGGCCGTGAAGCCGGCTGTCCGTCCGGCTGAAGTAAAGTCTTCCGCGGCTGCCCCTGCTCCGGCACCGATGGCGGGTGCGCCGGCGGAATCGAATCCGCCTCCGGCCGCGGCTCTTGACCATGTGATCGCGGCCCCTTCGTCGGATAAGGTCAGCCTGACGGTCCGGGCCAAACGCAGTACCTGGCTTCAGGTCAAGACGGACGGAATGGTCGTTTTCCAATCGACGTTGAACAAAGGCGCGGTCGAGAGCTGGAACGCTAAAGACAAAATTGAGATCTCCGGAAAAAATGTGAATGAACTTGAGTTGGAATTGAACGGTAAGGTGATCGGCTCGTTAGGAAGGGCGGATTCCTTGGCGCGGAAATTGATCATCACCAAAGACGGCCTCACCGTAAAAAAGTAGTTCTTCTCCTCTCATAATTCGATTATGTACTTGCTTTCTCTAAATTTAATGTAGAGGCAGCAAGTACTTATCCCGATTTCATCTTATTGAAGTTGGGAAAATAAAGGAAAATCGGGATGATCCAACCCTCGAAAAATAATATTAAGAATATTCCTGCGAAGACGACCGGTGATTTCAGGAAGGAACGCTTATCGCAAGGCTCCCGTGTCGGCCTGATCAATTTGGGCTGCGCCAGGAACCTCGTCGATTCGCAGGCCCTTTTGGGAACGTTGAAGCGGAAAGGCCATAAGATCGTCGAGGTCGAGAACGCGGACATCGCCATCGTCAATACCTGTTCGTTCATCGAAGAGGCGCGTAAAGAATCCATCGATACCATTCTTGATCTGATCGAGCTGAAAAAGCAGGGGAAATTAAAGAAGGTGATTGTGGCCGGATGCCTGGCCCAGCGTTACGGCGCGGATTTGGCCAAAGCATTGAAAGAGGTCGACGCGTTCATCGGTACGCCGACGCTGAAGAAAGACGGTTTGACCGACCAGGTTTCGCTCACGCCGAAACATTTCGCCTATGTGAAGATCTGTGAGAGCTGTTTCAACCACTGCAGTTTCTGTGCGATCCCGAAGATCAAAGGGAAATTCTCCTCGAGAACGATTGAGTCCGTGTTGTCCGAGGTCGCGCGGCTCGACAGTCAGGGTGTTAAGGAGATCAATATCATCGGCCAGGACATCACCGCCTACGGGATGGATATTTACCGCGAAAAGAGTTTGGCGAAACTTTTGAAAGAAATGGCCAAGGCCGCAAAGAATATCCAGTGGATCCGGTTGCTGTATGCCTTTCCGGCGCATATGACCGATGAGCTGATTGACGTGATGGCAACGGAAGACAAGATCTGTAAATACATCGATATGCCGTTGCAGCATATCAGCGATAATCTTTTATCGTCGATGAACCGCAGCATTACTACTCAAGGCACGCATGAACTTATCCGGAAGATCCGGCAGAGAATGCCTCAGGGAAGCCTGCGGACCACGTTCATCGTCGGGATGCCGGGAGAGACCGAGGAGAATTTTCAAGAACTCACGCAATTCGTGCAGGATTCGCAATTTGAGAAGATGGGTGTTTTTGTTTATTCCAAAGAAGAAGGGACAGAAGCCTTCGCGATGCCCGGGCATGCGGCGGAAACGGTCAAGAAGCGCCGGATGAATTTTCTGATGAAAGAACAGCAGAAGATCTCGCATCTGATTCAGGAAAAATTCATCGGCAGGATTTTGAAAGTTTTGGTCGAGGAACAGCAGGAGGGGAGCGACACGGTATTTCTAGGACGGAGTGAATATGACGCGCCGGATGTCGACGGGATTGTTTATGTGAATTCGCCGAAAAAATTGCGGACAGGAGATTTTGTGAACGTTAAGATCACCGACGCTTATGAGTACGACCTGGAAGGGAACACACGATGAAGAACTTGCCGAATATTCTGACATTGTCCCGGATCGTTCTGGCGGTATTTTTTGTGATGGCCATATCTCAATATACGGCCTCGTCCACTATTTTAGCTACGCTGATATTTCTTGCCGCGGCCTTGACGGATTATTACGACGGGTATTTTGCCAAAAAACAGAGCGGCATCAGCAATTTCGGAAAGATCATGGACCCGATCGCGGATAAATTTCTTATCCTGTCGGCATTTTTTATTTTTGCCCAACTGCGCCTGATCGACCAATGGATGTTCGCGGTCATTTTGGCCCGGGAGGTGGGGATCACGGCCTTAAGGATCTTCGCGATGTCCCGGGGAAAATTCTTAGCTGCGGAACGTGCCGGTAAGATCAAGACCGTTGTGCAGATGATCTCGATCTTTTTGGTTCTGATCACGCTGATCCTTAAAACAACCGATCTGATCTCCGCGTGGCCTTCCAAGTTAATATTGATCTGGTCGAGCGTTGTTGTTCTGTCACTGTGGGCCGCGGTTATTTTGACTGTGACGTCGGGTCTTTTATATATTTGTCATAATCGGAAAAATTTATCCCGCCTTCCCATAGCACCCCAGGCTTCAGCCCGGGGATGGGAAAGCGGCGGGATTCCGCCCCGCGAGGGGCAGGTATAAAGGAACCGCGGGCTAAAGCCGCGCGGGGGCTCCATATGCTTAAAGAGCTGGCAAAATTCTTCGCGACATTTTTTTACTTGGGTTATTTCCCGATGGCGTCGGGGACTTTCGCCAGCGCCTTTGCTGTCGGGATTTGCTATGTTCTCAAAGATCAGCCGGCTGTCTATGCGCTGGCGTTTATTTTTATTACCGTGATCGGTTTCATCACCAGTGATATTGTAGAAAAAGTTGTCGGCAAAAAAGATCCTTCCTGCGTTGTGATCGACGAAGTTTCGGGTATGATGATCGCGCTTTTTATGCTTCCCTGGACCCCGGCGGTTGTCGTGACTACATTTTTCCTTTTTCGCGCTTTTGATATGTTCAAAATTTATCCGATGAACAAACTTGAAGCCCTGGGCGGCGGAAAAGGGATCATGCTGGATGACATTTTCGCTGGAATTTACGCCAACCTTACGATGCAGATCGCTCTGTATCTATCCACTCAGATTAGTTAGCGGTTAATTCCATCCTTGCCAATTCTTCATAACTCGGCCCTTGCGAAGAGAGAACGCTTTTGTACAGCGTCGCGCAGGTCATTTCTTGCCGGATCCCCGACGGGAAAGTATAGTTCCTAAGTTTGTCAGAGAGAAGGGATGTATTCTTATTCGACCGCAGGCGGCCGATGGTGATGTGCGGTTCAAACGCGCTGGCCTCTTTGGAAAAACCCAATGGCGTGAAATTATTTTCAACCGAATCCGCGATATTCTGCAGCACCGATGTTTCTTCTTTTAATCCGACCCATAGGATTTGCGGCTTGTCGACTCTGGGGAATGCCCCGAGGTCAGCTAACTCCACGGTGAAGGATGGAAAATTTTTGAAAGTACTCTGGAAAGTTTCTATCACCGATGGAATTTTATCCGGCGCGACATTGCCGAGAAATTTTAAAGTGAGATGAAGATTGTCCCGTTTGACCCAGCTGATGTCCAGATCAAGTTCCTTAAGGTCGCGCTGGATGAGCGCGATCGTTTCTTTGAATTCATCACACAGGTCAATGGCAATAAAGGTGCGTATGGGGTTATTCATTTAACGTAAGAATTCTAAAAGAAACTGCAGGGTTTTTTGCGCGGCTTGTTTTTTGACCGCGAGCCGGCCGCCGCGGAAGATGAATTTCCGGCAGACTGTTTTTCGGCTAGAAGCAACGGCGATATAGGTGAGCCCTAAGGGTTTGGTCTTGGTCGCCCCGCCCGGCCCGGCAATGCCGGTAATGCTGACGCTAAAGTCGGTTTTGAGGATCTTGCGGACGTTTTGAGCCATAAGTTTGGTGACCGGTGCGCTGACCGCCCCGTGTTTTAAAAGCAGGCTGCGGGGGATCTTGAGGAGTTTTTCCTTGGCCTCATAGCTGTAGGTCACCAGGCCCAGTTTGAAATATTCCGAGCTGCCGGGGGTGTTGGTGAGTAAATGGCCCAGCAGGCCGCCGGTACAGGACTCGGCCAGGGAAACGGTTTTGCGGTGTTTTAACAGCAGTTGGGCGGTTTTCTTCTCGAGAAGCATTTCAGACATAGGGCTATTATAGGCACGGACAAAAGCCTTGACAAGTGATAATGCAGAGAATATATTAATAACTCTATTTGCGTAAGTATAAGAAATCAGATAATTTAGGATTATAAGGGGAAAAGAAAATGTTCAATTCAATCCGGGAAATTATTGAAGATCTTAAGCAAGGGAAAATGGTTATTGTCATGGATGATGAAGGCCGTGAGAACGAAGGCGACATTCTCTGCGCAGCCGAATTCATCACCCCCGATAAGATCAATTTTATGGCCAAAGAAGCCAGAGGGCTGATCTGTATCCCTATGGAAGAAGGCCGTCTTCATGACCTGGGGCTTCATCCGATGAAGGATGATGTGAACACTCATAAACAGCACCAGAAATGCAATACCGGTTGGGCGATCTCGGTGGATGCGGCGCACGGGGTGACGACCGGAATTTCCGCCTTTGACCGTTCTTACACGGTAAAACTTTTGCTCGACCCTAACGCAAAACCTGCCGACTTGGTGACCCCCGGGCATTTGTTCCCTTTGCGCGCCCGTCGGGGCGGCGTTCTGGTCCGCGCCGGACACACGGAAGCGTCTGTTGACCTGATGAAGATCGCGAATCTTTATCCGGCCGGTGTGATCTGCGAGATCATGAACGAGGACGGGACCATGGCGAGAACCCAGGATCTGGTCGAATTTTCACGCAAACAGGGGCTTAAGATCTGCACGATTGACAGCCTGATCGAATACCGCAGGACTTCGGAAAAATTGGTCGAACGCTGCGTTGAAACAGACCTTCCCACCGAATACGGTGATTTTAAACTTTACGGATACCAATCTCTCATTGATGATGTGACCCATTTGGCGCTGGTTAAAGGATCGATCGACGGCACTGTTCCTGTTTTGGTGAGGGCCCAATCCGAATGCCTGACCGGCGATGTCTTCGGTTCGAAACGCTGCGACTGCAACGCCCAATTGCATGCCGCGATGAAAGAGATCTCGGAAAAGAATTCAGGCGTCATTTTGTATATGCGCCAGGAAGGGCGGGGGATCGGGTTATTGAATAAATTGAAAGCCTATCGTCTGCAGGATGAAGGTATGGATACCGTCGAGGCGAACGAAGCTCTGGGATTTTCCGCCGACCTGCGTGATTACGGCATCGGCGCCCAGATCCTGGTCGATCTCGGGGTAAAACAGATCCGTCTTTTGACCAATAATCCCCGCAAGATCGTCGGGCTCGAAGGCTATGGCTTAACGGTCGTTGAGCGTGTTCCTTTAAAGATCCCGCACAATCCCAGCAATGCCAATTATCTGAAGACCAAAAAAGATAAATTGGGGCATATTTTATAATGACCAGAACGATCCAGGGGACCTTGAGCGGAAGCGGTAAGAAAATAGGGATCGTTGTTTCCCGGTTCAATGATTTTGTGACTCGGAAACTTTTGAACGCCTGCCGCAAAGAACTTCTGCGCCTCGGTGTGAAGGAAAAAGACATTACGATCTGCTGGGTTCCCGGGTCGCTGGAGATCCCGGTCACCGCGTTGACCTTGGCGCGTAAGAAGAGCATTGACGCTGTGATCTGTTTAGGGGCGGTGATCCGCGGCGAGACGTTCCATTTTGAACTGGTCTGCTGCGGCGCGGCCTATGGCATCGCGCGGGCCTCCTTGATGAGCGGAAAGCCCGTCATTTTCGGTGTTTTGTCGACGGATACGGTCAAACAGGCCGAGCAGCGTTCCCAGGAAAAAGGGGACAACAAGGGCCGCGACGCCGCGCAGGCTGCGGTTGAGATGATCAATGTTTCGGCAAAATTAAAGTAAGTTTATTGGTTATTTGAAAAATCTTTCCTATGTACTTATTTTCTCCAGATTTAATTCAGATGTAATAAGCCTGCCTACCGGCAGGCAGGCGGTACAAACGATGTTTCAGTTGCACAGGTACTTAGCCCAATTCCATCTGTACGTTAATTGGGATTATTAAGCCCCGCCTGTGGCGGGGCAGGGAAAATTGGGATGCGAAAAAGAACTCTGGCGCGGGACGCGGCTTTAAAAATTTTGTATCAGGCGGAGATCACCAAACGCGAGGTCGAGCCGACCGCCGCGAAGTTTTGGGAGTATCAAGAGACCGAAGAGCCTGTGGACCGCGAGGTCAGAGAGTTCACCCACCGCATCATCGGCGGCGTTGAAAAAGAGCGCGCCAAGATCGACGCTAAGATCTCCAGCTATGCCACTAACTGGCAGCTGAAGCGTATGGCGGTCATTGACCGCAATATCCTGCGTATCGGTGTCTTTGAATTGTTGTATGCCTCAGATATTCCGCCTAAAGTCAGCATCAACGAGGCGGTTGAACTGGCCAAGCGTTACGGCGACCTTGATTCCAGCAAATTCGTCAACGGCATCCTGGACAAAATCCATAAAAGCGAAGTGATCCCTCAGAGGTTGAAGCAGTGAGCAAGTTTGCCGATCTTCATATCCACACTTTTTATTCCGATAGTACATCCTCACCTGAAGAAATTGTCAACGAAGCCATAAACGCAGAATTAGCCTGCATTTCGATCACTGACCATGATACGATCGAAGGGATCGAGCCGACGGTAAAACTGGCCAAGGCCAAAGGGCTCGAAGTCCTGACCGGGATTGAATTATCGACGGAGATCGGCGGCAAGGATGTTCATCTTTTGGCGTACTGTTTTGATCTTAAAGATCCTGAACTGTTTGCCGTGATCGCCAAGGCGCAGGACGGCCGGGTCGAGCGGATCAAGAAGATGATCGCCAAACTTAAAGATCTCGGCGTAAATAATATTGATTTTGAAGAGGTCAGGGTGCTCGCTCACTCCCGATCGCTCGGGCGCCCTCATCTGGCCACGGTCCTTAAGGAAAAGGGGTGGGTCGCGGATATGGCGCAGGCTTTTTATAAATATCTCGGAGAAGACGCGCCGGCGTATGTTCCCAAATATAAATTACCGCCGTTTGATGCTATAAAATTGGTACGTGACGCCGGCGGGGTCGCGGTCCTGGCGCATCCGATGGTCACCAACCGCGATGAATTGCTCCCGTCGCTGGTCGAAGCGGGATTGCAGGGTATTGAAGTTTACTGCCCCAATTATCCCCCGGTCGCGATAGAATACTACGAAAAATTAGCGCGGAAATATAACTTGGTGATGACCGGCGGATCAGATGCCCACGGAAAGGCTAAAGCGAATACGTATATCGGGAAAGCAAAAATTCCTTATGACTTGGTGGAGAAGTTAAAAGCAGGGGCTGGTCGCTCGTGACCAGTGCCTCGTAAGAAGGTTTTTCTAGTCACGGGTCACTCGCCACAAGTCACGTATCTTATGAGCGATCTGCAATATATAAAACATGCTATGAATTTAGCGTTACGCGCCAAAGGTGAGACTTCGCCTAATCCGCTCGTCGGGGTAGTCATCGTCAAAGGCAAGCGCATCATCGCGGAAGGCTGGCATAAGCGCTGCGGGGATGATCATGCCGAGATTCTGGCATTGAGAAAAGCGGGCCGCGCGGCAGCCGGGGCAACGCTGTATGTGACCTTGGAACCGTGTTTTCATTTCGGACGTACGCCGCCATGCGTCGACGCGGTCATCAAAAGCGGGATCAAACGCGTTGTCATTGGGATGAAGGACCCGAACCCTTTAACGGCCGGGAAGTCGATCGCCAAATTACACAAAGCCGGCGTAACAGTGAAGGCCGGAATTCTGGAAAATGAATTGAGACGGATGAACGAAGTTTTTGTAAAATATATCACGAAAAATATGCCGTTCGTCACGGCCAAATGCGCGCAGACATTGGACGGGAAGGCCGCGACCGCGGCCGGCGATTCCAAATGGATCACCGGGGAGGGGACACGTACCTTTGCCCGCAATCTGCGCAATGATTTTGACGTGATCCTGGTCGGTGTGAATACGGTCCTGCGGGATAATCCGGCATTGAACGCAGAGAAAAAATCCAAGAGAATCAAAAAGGTTATTCTGGATTCGAATCTTCAAACACCGCTGAACGCTCAATTGTTCCGCGGTACGCGTGCCGAAGACTGCATCATCGCGACGACCCAAAAAGCCGACCAGCAGAAATTAAAAGCTTTTCTCCATCGGGGTGTTGAAATGGTCATTTGTCCGGCTAAAAAAAATCGGGTAGATTTGAAATGGCTGTTAAAGGAACTTACCAAGCAGGAGATCAGCAGTGTCCTCATTGAAGGCGGCAGTGAAGTCGTCGGAAATGCGTTGAAGGAAAATCTGGTCGATAAGATGCACATTTATATTGCCCCTAAGATCATCGGCGATCAAGAGGCTCTTAGTTCTGTGCGGGGCTTAAATATCCGCCGGATCGCGGACGCGCTGCAGTTAAACGATTTAACCATTCAGAAAATTGATCAGGATATTTTTATTGAAGGCTATGTTCACCGGGATCGTTGAAGAACAGGGATTTGTCGAAGAGTTGATACACAAACCGAATTTGTGTGTTTTTAAAGTGCGCGCGCGTAAGATCGCTCCCGGGGCAAAGACCGGAGACAGTATCTGCGTCAACGGCGTCTGCTTGACGGTCACGTCGGTCCGGCAAAAAGTTTTAAGTTTTGATATAATGCTGGAAACGATCCGCGCCACCAATCTCAAGGAACTACATCGCGGCAGCCGGGTGAATCTGGAGCGTGCGTTAAGGGTGAACAGCCGTTTCGACGGTCATTTTGTAACTGGCCACGTGGATGCGGTCGGAACGCTCGTCGATCGTATTCAAAAAAAGAACTATGTCGAATTGCGGATCAGCATTGCGAAATCGTTGAGGCGATTTATTGTTCCTAAGGGATCGATCTGTGTGGACGGCGTAAGTTTGACTGTTGGTGAAGTGATGAAGAATTATTTTAGCATCTATTTAATTCCGTATACGCTGAAGGGTACGACCTTTGGACTTAAGAGAGTCAAGGACAAGGTCAATCTTGAAGCGGATATCTTAGCGAGATACATTCTAAAATGAAAAGCCGCGTCGTCATAACCGGAGTCGGTGTCCTCGCCGGCAACGGCAAGGGCAAACAGGAATACTGGCAGGCCTTGAGAGAAGGGAAGGTCGGCTATAAGCCGGTCACAATTTTCGATGCGTCGGAATTCCGTGTCAAGATCGCCGGTGAGATCAGTGATTTTGATCCGACAATCTACATGGGAATAAAAGGCCTACGGCTTTTAGACCGCAGCACCAAACTGATGGTTTCATCCGCCAAACTTGCCATTCAGGACAGTCAATACATTATTACCGAAGAGAATACCGACGACGCCGGCGTTTCGGTCGGGACGACGCTGGGAAGTTTAAAAAGTATTGCGGAATTTGACGAAGTGACCCTGCGGGAAGGCCCGCGCTATGTGAATCCCGGCCTTTTCCCGAATACCGTGATCAATTCTCCAGCGAGCCAGGTCTCGATCTGGCACAAGATCAAAGGGTTCAACACCACGATCTCGACCGGATTCACCTCGAGCCTGGACGCGATGAGTTATGCGTATGATTTTCTGCAGTACGGCCGGGCCAATGTGATTTATACCGGAAGCGTTGAGGAGTTGTGCTGGCATACGTTCTTTGGGTTTCATACATTGGAATTTTTGTCCGGCTCCAAAGAAGGGCAGGAATTTGTGAACTGCCCGTTTGACGCGCGCCGCAACGGAATTACTTTCGGCGAGGGGGCGTGTCTTTTGTGTTTTGAAGATTATGATCACGCCGTCGCACGCAACGCCCCGATCCAGGCGGAAGTCTTGGGCTTCGGCACCTGTTTTGATCCGTTCAGAATTCATAAGTATAATCCGCACGGAACCGGCCTGAAGCAGTCGATCAGAAATGCGTTGGAAGATGCCGGTGTGGGGATCGAGGATATCGATTACATTTGCGCCAACGCGAATTCAACCAAGATGGGTGACAAAGTGGAAACCGAAGCGATCAAGGCGGTCTTCGGCGAACGGGCTTATAAAATTCCGATCAGCGCGGTGAAATCCATGACCGGCGAATGTTACAGTTTGTCCGGCGCTTTTGCGATGGCCGCCAGTGTCGGGGTTTTTCAGGAAAATTTCATTCCGCCGACGGTGAATTATAAGGAAAAAGACCCGGACTGCGACCTGGATTATGTCCCCAACGAAGCGCGGGACGGTTCAAAGATCAAAATTATTTTAGTCATTACCTTCGGCCCCAACGGAAATAATACCTGCGCGGTCCTTAAAAGGTTTGAAAAATAATATGAGTGCACTTAAAGGAAAAGTTGCGGTCGTGACCGGAGGATCCCGCGGGATCGGACGCGCGATCGTCCTCAAGCTGGCGGATCTGGGATGCGACGTAGCGTTCAATTATGCCAAAAGTACGAAAGAAGCCGCAGCCCTCGAGGCTGAAGTGAAGAAAAGGGGAGTCAAGGTCAAGGCCAGTTGTGTGGATATCAAGGATTATAACGCGGTCAAGGATTGGGTCGCGGATGCGCGCGAAACGTTCGGCGGCCCGGATATTTTGGTCAATAACGCGGGGATCATTATTGATAAAGCTCTGATGCTGATGAGCGAAGACGATTGGAACAAGGTCATTGATACGAATTTGAACGGGATGTTCAACGCCTGCCGCGCGTGCATCGTTACGATGATGAAACAGAAAAGCGGGAATATTATCAATATATCGTCGGTGAGCGGGGTTTTCGGCCTGCCGCGGCAGACCAATTATTCGGCGTCCAAGGGCGGGATGAACGCCTTTACCAAGGCCCTGGCCAAGGAAGTGGCCTCCTTCAACATCCGGGTCAACGCGGTCGCGCCGGGATTTATCGAAACGGAAATCCTTGCCGGGTTTAATGAAGAACAAAAAAAACAGATCGCTGACATGGTGCCGTTGAGCCGCATTGGCAGCGTCGACGATGTGGCCAACTGCGTGAAATTTCTGGTCAGCGAACATTCGCAGTATATTACCGGGCAAATTATTCAGGTAGACGGCGGTTTAGCGATAAGATAGTCACATGTGACGTGTGACTTAAAGCCTGCCTGCCTGCCGGCAGGCAGGGAGATAAACCTATGGAACTCGATATCCAGCAAATTAAAAAGATCATTCCGCACCGGTTTCCGTTTTTGTTGATCGACCGGGTCATCGAATTGAAGCCCAACGAAAAACTCGTCGCGATCAAAAATGTTTCGATCAACGAACAGTTCTTTCTCGGACATTTTCCGCAGGAAAAGATCATGCCGGGGGTTTTGATCGTTGAGGCGATGGCGCAGGCCGGGTGCGTGTATTTTTATTACAGTCAGAATTTATTAGGAAAGAAAA
This sequence comes from uncultured Planctomycetales bacterium, assembly GCA_964364715.1. Taxonomy (GTDB): domain Bacteria; phylum Omnitrophota; class Gorgyraeia; order Zapsychrales; family GWA2-47-8; genus CAYING01. The sequence continues at coordinate 962 of CAYING010000023.1, read as the reverse complement.
TCACGTATTACCTTGGGAAAGTGGAGGCGAAGTTCAGCGCGCCGGTTGTCCCGGGCGACCAATTGAGAATTGAAGTGACGACGATGAAACTTTTGCCCAAAGCCGGTTTTTTGAAGACCAAGGCGTTTGTGGCGGATAAACTTGTCGCCGAAGCAGATATAGGATTCGGGATCAAAGAAACACCTTAAATGATAAGATTCGGGGAGTAGCGCAGCTGGCTAGCGCGCAACGTTCGGGATGCCTTCTCAATGCTAATTCTAACCCCTTGATAATCCTCACAATACACCACTCACCGACGATAAATATTTCTACAAGGCTTTAGAGGTTTTTAAGCAGTTTTAAGGATTTGATGTACATTGTGGACACTTTTTGGACACTTGACCTGGTGGGCAAGGGGGGGAGGGGGAAATCGTAGATTTCAGTTGTAATCATAAAGTGCCTATCTGAATTTTCCCAAATTTTTCAGATGGTTTCTTCTGCTTCTTTAGCAAGGCGTCCGAAGGAAATATTGAGGGCTTTGGCAAGCCTATAAGCTACAGTAATGCTAATATCAACCTTCCCCAATTCTATATCGCTGACGTAAGTTCGATGGATGTCGGCCTTCTCTGCTAATGTTTCTTGGGATAGTTTAAGCTTTAGGCGGTACTTACGAATTAATCCGCCCAATTCTGATCGCAGTTTTATAGTCTTGCCAGCCTCTTTCATATAGACTATAATCTACAAATATGGACTTATAATCTACAGACTTTAGTCTACAGATGGAATTCAAGCTACAGCTTAGAGAAACGTTAATCCGTATACTGGGAAAAAAGGAACAAAGTAAAATGAGACATATGTGTTTAGGTTTTTTGTTGTTAATGGTTCTTCAGTCATCTGTCTTTGCTGGTGATTTATATCTGGAGGTAAAGAAGTCTGGATTAGGAAGTGATGTAGATTGGAATAATCTTGGAAGAAAAGATAGA